>JAICWH010000066.1 GCA_025934895.1 Nocardioidaceae bacterium
ACCCTGATCGGCGTCCTTCCCGGCGCCGCCTCGTGGGGCAACGCAGCCCCGCTGCTGCTGATCCTTCTGCGTGTGCTGCAGGGGATCGCTGTCGGCGGCGAGTGGAGCGGGTCGGTGCTGCTGTCGATGGAGTGGGGAGACCAGAAGCGGCGCGGGCTGATGGGCAGCTGGCCGCAGCTCGGGGTGGCCAGCGGCCTGATCCTCGGCACCGGCTTCCTGACCCTGCTCAGCACCAGCATCGGGGACACCGCGTTCACGTCCTGGGGCTGGCGCGTGCCGTTCCTGGCCAGCATCATCCTGGTCGCCATCGGGCTCTACATCCGGCTGCAGATCCTGGAGACCCCGATGTTCGCCAAGATCGTGTCCGAGAAGTCGGTGAAGAAGGCACCGGTGCTCGAGGTGATCAGGAACCACCCCAAGGAGATCGTCCTCTCGGCCCTGGTGCGGATGTCGGAGCAGATGCCGTTCTACGTGGTCACCGCGTTCGTGCTGTCCTACCTCACCGATGCGAAGCACGGCTACAGCAACAACTTCGTGCTGATCGGCACGCTGATCGCGGCGGCGATCGAGTTCGTGCTGGTGCCCTTCTTCGGCAACCTGTCGGACACGGTCGGACGCCGCAGGATCTACATGACCGGCGCGGCGGTCATGGGCGTGTGGGGCTTCGTCTACTTCGCCCTGCTGGACAGCGGCGTCACCTGGCTGGTGTTCGTGGCGGTCTGCCTGGGTCTGATCCCGCACGCCATGCAGTACGGCCCGCAGGCGTCGCTGATCGCCGAGAGCTTCCCGACGTCGCTGAGGTACGGTGGCGCCGGGCTCGGTTACCAGCTCGCGTCCGTGGTGGCCGGCGGGCCGGCGGCGCTGGTCGCCACCTACCTGATCCACCAGTTCGACACCGGCTACGCGGTGGCGGCCTACATCTTGGTGTCGTCGGTGATCACCCTCGCGGCCTGTGCGGCGCTCAAGGACTACAGCCGCTCGGACATCGAGGACGAGACGACGTACGTCAGGGCCACCCGGACCACCTGACCGCCGGCCGGCCCCGCTGGCAGTCCCGCCGGCAGTCCCGCCGGCAGGCCCGCCGGCAGCGCGCCGGGAGCCGCCGTCAGAGCTTCGTCCACGCCTCCTCGAGCACCCCGCGGAGCTTCTGCTCGATCTCGTCGAAGTGCTCCTGGCCGCAGGTCAGCGGCGGCGACAGCTGGATCACCGGGTCCCCGCGGTCGTCGGCGCGACAGTACAGACCGGCGTCGAACAGTGCCTTGGACAGGAAGCCACGCAGCAGCTTCTCGGACTCGGCGTCGTCGAAGGTCTCCTTGGTCGCCTTGTCCTTGACCATCTCGATGCCGTAGAAGTATCCCTCGCCACGCACGTCACCGACGATCGGCAGGTCGTTGAGCTTCTCCAGCGTCGCCCGGAACGCGTCCTGGTTCTCGAGCACGTGCCGGTTGAGTCCCTCCCGCTCGAAGATGTCGAGGTTCGCGTTGGCGACAGCGGTGGACACCGGGTGGCCGCCGAAGGTGTAGCCGTGGGCGAAGCTCGTCGACCCGGACAGGAACGGCTCCATGAGCCGGTCGGATGCGATCATCGCGCCGAGCGGCGCGTAGCCGGAGGTGAGCCCCTTGGCGCAGGTGATCATGTCGGGCTGGTAGCCGTAGCGCTCGGCTCCGAACATGTGGCCCAGCCGGCCGAAGGCGCAGATCACCTCGTCACTGACGAGCAGCACGTCGTGCCGGTCGCAGATCTCGCGGACCCGCTGGAAGTACCCGGGCGGCGGAGGGAAGCAGCCGCCGGCGTTCTGCACCGGCTCGAGGAAGACGGCCGCGACCGTGTCGGCCCCCTCGTTCTGGATGGCCACCTCGATCTGGTCCGCGGCCCACCGGCCGAACGCCTCCAGGTCGCCGGACTCGGAGAACGGCTCGGGTGCCCGGTAGAAGTTCGTGTTCGGCACCCGGAAGGTGGACGGCACCAGCGGCTCGAAGACCGCCTTGAGGGCGGGGACGCCGGTGATCGAGAGGGCACCCTGGGTGGTGCCGTGGTAGGCGACCGCGCGGCTGATCACCTTGTGCTTCATGGGCTTGCCGGTCAGCTTGAAGTAGTTCTTCGCCAGCTTCCAAGCCGTCTCCACCGCCTCGCCGCCGCCACTGGTGAAGAAGACCCGGTTGAGGTCGCCGGGTGCGTAGTTGGCGACCCGCTCGGCGAGCGTGATGGCCTGGGGATGGGCGTAGGACCAGAGCGGGAAGAAGGCCAGCTCACCGGACTGCTTGGCGGCGGCGTCGGCCAACTCCTGGCGTCCGTGCCCGACCTGGCTGACGAACAGCCCGGCCAGCGCGTCGAGGTAGCGGCGGCCCTTGGCGTCGTAGATGTAGGCGCCCTCACCACGGACGATGATCGGGACGTCGGCCTGCTCGTAGCTCGACATCCGGGTAAAGTGCATCCAGAGATGCTCCCGGGCCGACTTCTGCAGGCCGGCATAGGTCTCGTCGTCGAACGGCACGGGGGTGGGCTCAGCGGTCATCGGTGGATCTCCTTCTCGGTGAGGTGACCATGGTGCCCGTCCTGACGGCATCTAGGCAAGCGGATCCGTCGTGTTGACCCGGTGTCTCCACCGTCCCACGGGCGGAGCCGTCCAGAGACGACTGATTCCGTAGTTGCTCCGTCCACCTGACGAAAGCCGGCAGACTGCTGAGTCGACGGAAAACAGGGTCGCGGCGCGTCTCTCGGAACCGGATTCGTGTCGATTCCGTCTTGGCACTGTCGAATCCGTCGCTCTCTCCTCTAGGCTCCCCCCATGGCCGACCTGAGATTCCGCAACGTCATCAACGGCGAGTCGGTGGACGCCGCCGACGGGGCCACCTACGACCTCGTCAACCCTGCGACCGGCGAGGTCTACGCCGCCGCCGCGGCGTCGAAGGGCGAGGACGTGGACCGGGCGATGAAGGCCGCCGACGCGGCGTTCGAGGCCTGGGGGGACACCACCCCGACCGAGCGGCAGCGGGCGCTGCTGAAGATCGCCGACGCCCTGGAGTCGCGCGCCGACGAGTTCGTCGCTGTCGAGTCGGAGAACACCGGCAAGCCACTGCAGCTCACCGCTGCGGAGGAGCTGCCGCCGTGCGTGGACCAGCTCAGGTTCTTCGCCGGCGCCGCCCGCGTTCTCGAGGGGCGCGCCAGCGGCGAGTACCTCAGGGACCACACCTCCAGCATCCGCCGTGAGCCGATCGGCGTGGTCGGCCAGGTGACCCCGTGGAACTACCCGCTGATGATGATGGTGTGGAAGATCGCGCCGGCGCTCGCCGCGGGCAACTGCGTCGTCCTCAAGCCGTCGGACACCACGCCGGCCTCGACCACGCTGTTCGCCGAGCTGGCCCAGGAGTTCCTGCCGCCCGGGGTTTTCAACGTCGTCTGCGGTGACCGGGACACCGGCCGCGCGGTCGTCGAGCACCCGGTGCCGCAGATGGTCTCGATCACCGGTTCGGTGCGCGCCGGCATGGAGGTGGCCGGCTCGGCCGCCAGGCAGCTCAAGCGGGCGCACCTCGAGCTCGGCGGCAAGGCGCCGGTCGTGGTCTTCGACGACGCGGACGTCGAGGCCGCCGCAGAGGGGATCGCGATGGCCGGCTACTTCAACGCCGGCCAGGACTGCACGGCCGCGACCCGGGTCCTCGCCGGACCAGGGGTGCACGGCGACTTCGTGGCCGCCCTGACCGAGCGGGCGAGGAACACCAGGACGGGTGCGCCGGACGAGGACGTCGCCTACGGCGCGCTCAACAACGCGAACCAGCTGGACCGGGTGACGGGCATGATGAGCCGGCTGCCGGACCACGCCAGCGTGGACGCCGGGGGCACCCGCCAGGGCGACAAGGGCTTCTTCTACGCCCCTACCGTCGTCTCCGGCCTGCACCAGGACGACGAGGCGATCCAGAACGAGATCTTCGGCCCGGTGATCACGGTGCAGCGGTTCAGCGACGAGGGGGAGGCGCTGCGCTGGGCCAACGGGGTGGATTACGGCCTGGCTTCGTCGGTGTGGACCAAGGACCACGGACGGGCGATGCGGATGGCCAAGCACCTGGACTTCGGCTGCGTGTGGATCAACACCCACATCCCGATCGTCGCCGAGATGCCGCACGGCGGCTTCAAGCACTCCGGCTACGGCAAGGACCTCTCGATGTACGGCCTGGAGGACTACACGCGCATCAAGCACGTGATGTCCTACATCGGTCGATGAGGGCCTGGGGGCACTGAGCCGGTGAGGATCCTGCTGGTCGGCGCCGGTGGCGTCGGCGCGGCGTTCGCCGCGATCGCCGCGCGCCGCGACTTCTTCGAGACGGTCCTGGTGACCGACTACGACCTGGCCCGCGCCGAGCGGGCCGCCGCCGTCGACCCCCGGTTCTCCGCCGCACAGCTGGATGCGTCCTCGGCGGGGTCGATCGCCGACCTGGTCCGGGAGCACGAGGTCAGCCACGTGCTGAATGCCGTGGACCCGCGGTTCGTGATGCCGATCTTCTCCGGCGCGTACGCCGGAGGGGCCGACTACCTGGACCTGGCGATGAGCCTGTCGAGCCCGCATCCGCAGGCGCCGTACGAACGAGTGGGGGTGAAGCTCGGCGACGAGCAGCTCGCGGAGCACGAGACGTGGCGGGCCTCCGGGCGGCTGGCACTGTGCGGGATGGGCGTGGAGCCGGGCCTGTCCGACGTCTTCGCCCGGTACGCCGCCGACCACCTGTTCGGCACGATCGAGGAGCTCGGCGTGCGCGACGGCGCCAACCTCATCGTCGAGGGTCCCGACGGCAGTCCGGCGTTCGCTCCGTCGTTCTCCATCTGGACGACCATCGAGGAGTGCCTGAACCCGCCCGTGGTCTGGGAGAAGGCAAGGTCGGACGTGGACGGTGGCTGGTTCACCACCGAGCCGTTCAGCGAGCCGGAGGTGTTCGAGTTCCCCGACGGCATCGGGCCCGTCGAGTGCGTCAACGTCGAGCACGAGGAGGTGCTGCTGATGCCCCGGTGGGTGCAGGCCGAGCGCGCGACGTTCAAGTACGGCCTGGGCCGGGAGTTCATCGACGTCCTCACGGTGCTCCACAAGCTCGGGCTGGACCGCACCGACCCGGTCCGCGTGCGTGGGGTCGAGGTGAGTCCGCGCGACGTGGTCGCCGCCTGTCTGCCCGACCCCGCGACGCTCGGCGACTCGATGCGCGGCAAGACGTGCGCCGGGCTCCACGTCACGGGCACCGGCAAGGACGGCAGGCCGCGTTCGACGTACCTCTACCAGGTCGTCGACAACGAGTGGTCGATGCGGGAGTACGGCCACCAGTGTGTCGTCTGGCAGACCGCCGTCAACCCGGTGGTCGCCTTGGAGCTGCTCGCCGCCGGCACCTGGTCCGGCACCGGCGTGCTCGGCCCGGAGGCCTTCGACGCCCAGCCGTTCCTCGACCTGCTCACCGCGTACGGCGCACCCTGGGGCCAGCGGGACGACTGAGAACCTGGGTGCCGTTCGGCTGTGGCCAGTGGCACAGTGGTGGTATGCGTCCCAGCCTCTTCGAGCACGCCGGAGGCGAACCCGCCTTCCTGGCGCTCGCCACGGCACATCATCAGCGCTGCCTGGACGACCCGGAGCTGAACCACCCGTTCTCGCACCCCGACCAGCACCCGCAGCACGTCGAGCGGCTGGCTGCGTACTGGGCGGAGGTGATGGGCGGTCCGCCGGTCTACTCCACCTCGTGCAGCGACCAGTCGACGATGCTGCACCTGCACGCCGGCCATGGTGACATGAGCGACCTGGGCCGTCGGTTCACCGAGTGCTTCATGCTGGCGGCCGACGACGCCGGACTGCCGGACGACACGCAGTTCCGGGCGGCGCTCCGCGCGTACATGGAGTGGGCGGTCGACCAGGTGCTCGCGCATCCCGACCGTGAGCCGGCCGTCCCAGCGGGGCTCCCCATGCCTCGATGGTCCTGGGACGGGCTCCAGTCGGAACCGGTCGTCAGCTGAGCCGCGGATCTGCCGGGGAGGCCGAGGCCGACTCGCCAGTCCTGGTCGGGCTTCGCGTCTCGTGCCTCGGCGCAGGGACGAGCGCGCTGGCCGTGGCGACTGCTCGGCGGCTTCGTGGTCGTCGTGCTGGTGGCGGGTGTCCTCGGCCTCCCGGACCGGGGTCGCAGCGTCGGGACGGCGGTCCGTCACCGGCCGATAGCGGCGACCACAGCGCCGGTCACCCGGACCAGGTCGTCAGGGGCCAGGCCCAGGTCCAGTCCGCGACGGCCACCGGAGACGTAGACCAGGTCGAAGGCGAGAGCACTGTCGTCGAGCACCGTCGGGTGGCGTCGCCGCTGCCCGACCGGCGAGATGCCTCCGACGACGTGGCCGGTGGCCCGCTCCGCATCCGTCGGGTCGGCCAACGCCGCCTTCCTGCCGCCCACCGCGGCGGCCAGCGCCTTCAGGTCCAGCTGCTCCGACACCGAGACGATGCCGACTACCAGCCGCCCGTCGACCCGGGTCAGGAGCGTCTTGAAGACCTGCTCCGGTGGCAGCCCGAGCGCCTCGGCCGCCTCCACGCCGTACGACGCAGCAGCCGGGTCGTGACGGTAGGGGTGCTCGCTGAACGCGACCCCCGCCCCGCTCAGGACCACCGTGGCCCGCGTGGCGCCACCGCTCCGCTTCCCGGACATCCCGCCGGACCACCGGTCAGTTCGGGGACCAGCGGGTGCGGGCCACCTCGGTCGCGGGCAGCGAGGGGATCGCGCGCATCGCCCGCATCTCCTCGCGCAGCGCGTGCCTGAGCATCACCAGCCGCTCCAACGCGTGCTCGGCCTCGAGAAGGTCCTGCCGGTCACGGAGGGTCAGCAGGCAGGTCGCCGCGAGGCTGTAGGAAAGGTACTCCGGGTCGTGCGGCAACGAGCCGTCCAGCACCTCGCCGCCACGCAGCACCGACAGGCGACGGCGGTACTCCTCGAACGTGCCAAGGGTGCGGGCCGCCTCCCGCGTGGTGTCGTTGCCCTTCGGGGTGCGCTCGGTCATGGTGGTGACCTCGCCGACGAGGTAGCTGCCCGAGGTGCTGACCGCGTCGAGCCTCATCCGCTGCCGACCGACGACCTCGATGTCGAAGCGACCGTCGCCGTAGCGCTCCACCGAGGTGAGCTGCACCACGCAGCCGAACCGGTGCAGCGACTGGGCACCCTGCCGGCCGACCTCGTAGCCCTCGCGGATCGCGACGATACCGAACAGCCTCATCGACGTGTCCGAGATCGTCAGCAGGTGGTGGACCAGGGCGCGGTAGCGGTCCTCGAACACGTGCAGCGGCACCGTGACCCCGGGGAACATCACCGTGTTCAGCGGGAAGATGGGCAGCTGGTCGGGCACCCCTTCAACCTACTCACCAGACCTCAGCGGCGGTCCGGAGTCTCCCCGCACCCGCACCGGCGGTGGGCAGCGGCGAACACACCTAGACTGGGGGCCATGTTGCGTCGTGTCGACCTGCGGGGCCGGAGCGCCCCGGACTACCGCGCCGTGGTGCCGCGCGCGCAGCTCGACGTCGAGGGCGCTCTCGACGTGGTGCGGCCGATCTGCGACGCCGTGCGCCGTCGCGGGGTCGAGGCGGTCCAGGAGCTCACCCTCGCCCTCGACAAGGTCGAGCAGACCGACATCGCCGTGCCCGTTGCTGCGCTCGACGAGGCGCTGGCCGCTCTCGACCCGGCTGTCCGGGAGGGCCTCGAGGAGTCCGTCCGACGGCTACGGGCGACCTGCGAGGCAGAGCTCGAGCGGGACGTCACCACCGAGGTGGTGCCCGGCGGGCGGGTCAGCCAGATGATGGTGCCCGTCCAGCGGGTCGGCCTCTACGTCCCCGGGGGCATCGCCCCCCTGGTCTCGAGCGTGGTCATGAACGTCGTCCCCGCCCAGGTCGCCGGCGTGGACTCGATCGCGCTGACCTCGTCGCCGCGCGCGGACAACGGGGGCCTGCCGCACCCGACGATCCTGGCCGCCTGCGCGCTGCTCGGCGTCGAGGAGGTCTACGCCGTCGGTGGGGCGCAGGCGATCGCGATGTTCGCCTACGGCGCCGGGCCGTGCCGCAAGGTCGACCTGGTCACCGGACCCGGGAACATCTACACGGTCTCGGCCAAGCGACTGCTCAAGGGCGTCGTCGGCATCGACTCCGAGGCCGGTCCGACCGAGATCGCCATCCTGGCCGACGACTCGGCCGACCCGGCGTTCGTGGCGGCCGACCTGCTCAGCCAGGCCGAGCACGACCCGATGGCCGCCGCCGTGCTCGTGACCACCTCGCAGACGCTGGCCGACGACGTGCAGGCCGAGCTCGACAAGCAGCTGTCGGTGACCCGGCACGTCGAGCGGATCAGCATCGCGCTGTCCGGTGAGCAGTCCGGGATCCTGCTCGTCGACGACCTCGAGCAGGGGCTCGCGGTGGTGGACGCCTACGCCGCCGAGCACCTCGAGATCCAGACCCGGGACGCTGCCGCCGTGGCCCGCCGGGTCCGCAACGCCGGCGCCATCTTCGTCGGCCCCTTCGCGCCGGTGTCCCTCGGGGACTACTGTGCCGGCTCCAACCACGTGCTGCCCACCGGTGGTTGCGCCGGCCATAGCTCGGGGCTCTCGGTCCGCACGTTCCGCAAGGCGGTGCACGTGATCGAGTACGACGAGCAGGCGCTGCGCGACGTCGCCGCGCACGTCGTGCACCTCGCGGAGGCCGAGGACCTGCCGGGCCACGGCGCAGCGATCGACGTCCGGGTGCAGGCGTGATGTCGCTTCCGCTGCGTGAGGACCTGCGCGGCATCGAGCCGTACGGCGCGCCGCAGCTCGACGTCCCCGTCGCCCTCAACGTCAACGAGAACCCCTACCCGCCCAGCGAGGCGGTCGTCGCCGAGGTCGGGGCCGCGGTGGCGGACGCCACGAGGAGCCTGAACCGCTACCCGGACCGGGAGTTCACCGCGTTGCGCGAGGACCTCGCGGCTTACCTCGGGCACGGGGTCACGGCCGATCAGGTATGGGCCGCCAACGGGTCCAACGAGGTGATGCTGCAGATCCTGCAGGCATTCGGGGGACCCGGTCGCACGGCGGTGTCCTTCGCTCCGACGTACTCGATGTATCCCGAGTACGCCCGGGACGCGATGACCGGCTGGGTCGTCGGACACCGGGAGGACGACTTCTCCCTCGACGTCGACCATGCGGCCGCAGTCGTGTCCGAGCACCGGCCGTCCGTCGTGCTGCTGCCCTCGCCGAACAACCCGACCGGCACGGCCCTGCCGCTGACGACCGTGAGCGCGGTGTCTGCTGCGGCCTCCGACGTCGGAGGAGTGGTCGTCATCGACGAGGCCTACGGCGAGTTCCGGCGCGCCGGCACCCCGAGCGCGCTGGAGCTGCTGCACGAGACCCCCAACCTGGTCGTCACCCGGACGATGAGCAAGGCGTTCGCGCTGGCCGGCGCCCGGCTCGGCTACCTGGCCGCCTCGACCGAGATCACCGATGCGCTGCGGGTGGTGCGGCTGCCCTACCACCTGTCCGCGGTCACTCAGGCCGTCGCCCGGGTCGCGCTGCGGCACGCCGACGAGCTGCTGGCGCGGGTCGAGGACCTGCGCGAGGAGCGGGACCTCACGGTTGCCTGGCTGCGCGCCGAAGGCCTCCGGGTCGCGGACAGCGACGCGAACTACGCCCTGTTCGGCACCTTCGCGGACCGGCACGCGGTGTGGCAGGGGCTGCTCGACCGGGGGGTGCTGGTCCGGGAGACCGGGCCGGACGGCTGGCTGCGGGTCTCGGTGGGGACACCGCAGGAGATGGCAGCGTTCAAGACCGCTCTGCAGGCTGTGCTGACGTGCGCACCGGCCGGGCGACGCGAGGAGGTGCTCCAGTGAGCGGTCCGGGCAGTCGGTCGGCCCGCGTCGAGCGGGTGACCAAGGAGAGCAAGGTGCTCGTCGAGCTCGACATCGACGGCAGCGGACGCAGCGAGGTGGCCACCGGGGTGGGGTTCTACGACCACATGCTGACCGCGCTCTCCCGCCACTCGCTGGTCGACCTGACCGTGCACACCGACGGGGACACCCACATCGACGCCCACCACACCGTCGAGGACACCGCGATCGTGATCGGGGACGCCCTGCGCCAGGCCCTCGGCGACAGGTCCGGGATCCGCCGCTTCGGCGACTCGCTGGTGCCGCTCGACGAGACGCTGGTGCAGTGCGCGGTCGACGTCTCCGGCAGGCCCTACTGCGTGCACACCGGCGAGCCGGACGCGCAGGCCTTCGTGACCATCGGTGGCAGCGGAACCGGCTATCTCGGGTCGCTGACCCGGCACGTCTTCGAGACGCTCGCCTTCCACGCCCAGATCGCGCTCCACGTGCGGGTGCTGTCCGGCCGCGACCCGCACCACCTCGTCGAGGCGCAGTTCAAGGCGGTGGCCCGGGCCCTGCGGGACGCCGTCGCCGTCGACCCCCGGGAGTCCGGGGTGCCCAGCACGAAGGGGTCGCTCGGTGGCTGAGCCCGACGTCGTCGTGCTCGACTACGGCTCCGGGAACCTCCGCTCGGCGGTGCGAGCCCTGGAGCGGGCGGGTGCCGCGGTGACCCTGACCGCCGACCGCTCGGCGGCGATGGACGCGGACGGTCTCGTGGTGCCCGGCGTGGGTGCGTTCGCGTCCTGCGTGGCCGGCATCCGGGCCGTCAAGGGACACGAGGTGATCGGCCGTCGGCTGGCCGGTGGCCGGCCCGTCCTCGGCATCTGCGTGGGGATGCAGGTGCTCTTCGAGCACGGCCTCGAGCACGGCGTCGACATCCCCGGCCTCGACGAGTGGCCCGGTGTGGTCGAGCGGCTGCGGGCGCCCGTCGTACCCCACATGGGATGGAACACCGTCGACGCGGCCATCGGCAGCACCCTGTTCGACGGGGTGGAGCGGGAGAGGTTCTACTTCGTGCACTCCTACGGCGTGCGGGCCTGGACGCTGCGAACGGGTGGTCGCACCGCCGCCCCGCTGGTGACCTGGGCCTCCCACGGTGGGGACCGGTTCGTGGCTGCCGTGGAGAACGGGCCGCTGAGCGCCACCCAGTTCCACCCGGAGAAGTCCGGTGACGCGGGGGCGGCGGTGCTGCGCAACTGGGTCGGCTCCCTTCCCCGGCCAGGGCGCGCGCAGCCGGGGTCGTGGGCCCCAGCGGGCGCTCTGACGGCCGCTGGGACCCACGACCCCGGATCCGGGCCTACCTGACCGGGTGTCCCGCCTCGGCCAGGGACTTCTTGACGTCTGCGACCCGCAGCGTCCCGAAGTGGAACACGGTGGCGGCGAGTACGGCGTCCGCGCCGGCGTCCACGGCCGGCGCGAAGTGCCCGACCCGCCCCGCGCCGCCGGAGGCGATGACCGGGACGGACACGGCTGCGCGGACCAGCCGGATCAGCTCGAGGTCGAACCCGTCCTGCGTGCCGTCCGCGTCCATCGCGTTGAGCAGGATCTCCCCGGCGCCCAGCTCGGCCACACGGGCGGCCCACTGGACGGCGTCCAGCCCGGCGCTGCGCCGGCCGCCGTGCGTGGTGACCTCGAAGCCACTGTCCGTCCCGTGGTCGGGAGGCGCCCGACGGGCGTCCACGGAGAGCACCAGCACCTGGTTGCCGAACCGGTCGGCGATGTCAGCGACCAGCGCGGGCCGGTGGATCGCGGCCGTGTTCACCGCCACCTTGTCGGCTCCCGCCCGCAGCAGCGCGTCCACGTGCGCGACGTCGCTGATGCCGCCGCCGACGGTCAGCGGGATGAACACCTGCTCCGCGGTGGCGGACACGATCCCCATCGTGGTCGCCCGACCCTCGTGGGAGGCGGAGATGTCCAGGAACGTCAGCTCGTCGGCGCCCTCCGCGTCGTACAGCTTCGCGAGCTCCACCGGGTCGCCGGCGTCCCGCAGCTGCTGGAAGTTGACGCCCTTGACCACCCGCCCGGCGTCCACGTCGAGGCAGGGGATCACCCGCACGGCCAGAGTCACGACCCGCGTCCGGTCAGCGCGAGGGCGTCCTCGAGGCTGAACCGGCCCTCGTAGAGCGCGGTCCCGACGATGGCCCCCTCGACGCCCTCGGGGACCAGGTCCATCAGCGCTGCCAGGTCCGACAGCTCGGTGATCCCGCCGGAGGCGACCACGGGCCGGTCGGTGGCGGCGCACACCGAGCGGAGCAGGTCCAGGTTGGGGCCGGCCAGCATGCCGTCCTTGTTGACGTCGGTGACCACGTAGCGCGCGCAGCCCTCGCCGTCGAGCCGGGCCAGCACCTCGAACAGGTCGCCGCCGTCCTGCGTCCAGCCACGCGCCGCCAGGGTGCGGCCGCGCACGTCGAGCCCGACAGCCACCCGGTCGCCGTACTCGCCGATCGCGGCCGCGCACCACGCCGGCTGCTCGAGCGCCGCCGTGCCGATGTTGACACGACGGCAGCCCGTCGCCATCGCTGCCGAGAGCGACTCCTCGTCCCGGATGCCGCCGCTCATCTCGACCTGGACGTCGACGGTGCCCACGATCTCGGCGAGCAGCTCTCGGTTGTGGCCGCGCCCGAAGGCGGCGTCGAGGTCGACGACGTGGAGCCACTCGGCGCCCTGCCTCTGCCAGCTCAGGGCCGCCTGCACCGGATCGCCGAACCGCTTCTCCGAGCCGGCCACGCCCTGCACCAGCTGGACGGCCTGGCCGCCGGCGACGTCGACGGCCGGCAGCAGCTCGAGGTGGTGGCTCATGTCCGCCAGCCTAGGAGCACCGACCGGCTCAGGCGCCGAGAGCGGTGGCCTTGAGACGAGCCACCGCCTCATCGTTCCCGAGGAGCTCCACGCGGGCCTGGTCACGGCGGCCGAACACGTAGAGCGTCACCTCACTGGGCAGGCCGCGCACGGTGACCGACGGTACGCCGCCCCGGAGCACCGCGGTCGACCCGGTGACGCTGTCGGTGATGGTCACGCCCACGGGTGACGTGCGGACCAGCCGCTTGCCGAAGCGGCGGACCATCGGCCACAGCGTCTTCTCCACGTCGTCGCCCAAGGTGCGTGGGGCCCACACCGGCTGGGCACGGCGGATGTCCTCGTGGTGCACGAAGAACTCCAGGCCGTTGGCCAGCTCGTCCACCCGGGGCACGGCGTACGGCGAGAGGCGCGGCGGGCCGTTGCGCAGCTTCTCGACCAGCTCGGCGAACTCACGACGACCGACCCGCCGGGACTCGGCAGCGGTGAGCCAGGCCAGAGGGGCGACCGCGATGCCGACGGCGGCCGGGCTGCCCTCCCGGACCAAGAGGTGCACGACAAGGTCCTTGACGGTCCACCCCTCGCACAGGGTCGGCCGGTCCGGACCGACCTGGAGGGCGGTGTCGCACACCGCGGCGCGTTCGGTCCTCGCGAGTCGGCTCATAAGTCGATCCTAGGCGCCGTTCGTAGGCTGGCACGGTGAGCAGGCGACCGTCGACCGGCAGGACGAGACAGCGGGGCACGCTGCGGGACGGGTTCGCCGTCATCGGTGTGGCCATCCGGCGCGAGCCGTGGATCTTCACCCTCTCCACCCTCGGCAGCGTGCTGTTCGGCGCGCTCACCGTGGCCGACGCGTGGGTGCTCGGCTGGTCGACCAACCACGTGGTGCTGCCCGCGTTCAAGGACGGCGACATCCGACCGGTCGGCCTGCTGAGCATTCTCGCCCTGTTCGTGGCGGTGGCGCTGCTGCGTGCCGTCGGCATCGTGGCCCGCCGTCTCGGTGCGGGGGTGATGCAGTACCGGATGCAGGCCCACTACCGGCGCGCCGTCACCCGGCAGTACCTCAGGCTGCCGATGGCCTGGCACCAGCAGCACCCGACCGGCCAGCTGCTCTCCAACGCCAACTCCGACGTGGAGGCCGCCTGGGCTCCGATCGCGCCCCTGCCGATGGCCGTCGGCACCGTCGCGATGATGGTCATCGCGGTCGGGGAGATGTTCTGGACCGACGTGCCGCTGGCCCTCGTCGGCCTGCTGGTCTTCCCGCTGGTGATCGCCACCAACGTGGTCTACCAGCGGATCCAGTCGCCCCTGATGACCCGTGCGCAGGCCCTGCGCGCGGAGCTGAGCGAGGTCGCGCACGAGTCGTTCGACGGCGCTCTGGTCGTCAAGAGCCTGGGTCGGGAGGGTGAGGAGACCGACCGGTTCACGGTGAAGGCGCACCGGCTGCGCGACGTCAACATCAAGGCCGGTCGCATCCGGGCCGCCTTCGACCCGGTTCTCGAGGCGCTCCCCAACATCGGCGTGCTCGCCGTCCTCGCGGCCGGCGTCTTCCGTGTCGAGCGCGGGCTGACCGATCCCGGCAGCGTCGTCACGGTTGCCTACCTCCTGACGATCGTCTCCTTCCCGATCCGGTCCCTGGGCTGGCTGGTCGGGGAGTTCCCTCGCAGCGTCGTCGGCTTCGACCGCGTCCAGGCGGTGCTCGACACCACCGGCGAGATGGCGTACGGCGACCGCAGCCCGGAACGCCGAGCCGAGGGCGCTCGCCTCGACGTCGAGGACCTGGCGTTCGGGTACTCCGGTGGTCCGCTGGTGCTGCGGAACCTCACCTTCTCGGTCCGTCCCGGCCGGACCGTCGCGCTGGTAGGTGCGACCGCCAGCGGCAAGAGCACCCTGACCGCGTTGCTGCTGAGGCTCGTCGACCCCGCCCAGGGTCGGGTGCTCATGGACGGGACGGACGTGCGGGACCTGGCGCCCGGAGCGCTGGCTGAGCACGCGGCCCTGGTGCCCCAGGCCGCCTTCCTCTTCGACGACACGGTACGCGGGAACGTCGCGCTCGGCGCCGACGTCCACGACGACGCGGTCTGGGAGGCGCTGCGCACCGCCCAGGCCGACGGGTTCGTCGCCGCCCTCCCGGCCGGGCTGGACACCCGGCTCGGCGAGCGGGGCGCCACCTTGTCCGGCGGTCAGCGCCAGCGGCTCTCTCTCGCGCGGGCTCTGGTGCGACGACCGCGGCTGCTTGTGATGGACGACGCGACCTCGGCTGTCGACCCCGAGGTCGAGGCACGCATCCTGGCGGCGCTGCGGCGCACCCCCGACGACGTCCAGAGTGAGGCCACGGTGCTGGTGGTGGCCTACCGCAAGGCGACGATCTCGCTCGCCGACGAGGTGGTCTACCTCCGCGACGGGCAGGTGGCCGACCAGGGCACCCACGCGGAGCTGCTCGCCCGCAGCCCCGGCTACGCGGACCTGGTGAACGCCTACGAGCAGGAGCTGCCCGAAGGCGGCAGCCACGACGCCGAGGTCTCTGTCCCGTGAGCATCAGCACGCGCACCGGGACGAGCATGGACACCGGCGAGTCGATGTCCGCGCTGCGCACCATCGCTCGCGGCATCGAGCTGTCCCCCGAGCTCAAGGACGGGTTCCGCGGCACGATGGTGTTCGCCGTCCTCTCCACGCTCGGGCGGATCGTCGTGCCCGTCTCGGTGCAGCAGACCCTGGACCGCGGCATCAACGCCCCCGGGGGCCCGAACTTCGGGTACATGGGCCTGGTCGCGGCGGTCGCCGGCATCTCGGTCCTGGTGACGGCGTTGGCGTCGTACCAGATGACCTACCGACTGTTCTCCAGCGCCGAACGCGGACTGGCCACCTTGCGGACCAAGGCGTTCCGGCACGTGCACGACCTGCCGCTGCTGACCCAGAACACCGAGCGACGCGGCGCCCTCGTGTCCCGGGTGACCAGCGACGTCGACCAGGTCTCCCAGTTCCTGATCTTCGGCGGGATCATCTCGATCGTCAGCATCGGGCAGATCCTCGTCGCGACCGTGCTGATGGCGGTCTACAGCTGGCAGCTGACGATCGTGGTCTGGGTGTGCTTCCTGCCGCTGTTCGCGTCCCTGCGCTACTTCCAGCGGCGGCTGTCCGCGGCCTACGGCGTGGTGCGCCAGCAGGTCGGCGTGATGCTCAGCGCCGTCTCGGAACCCGTGGTCGGCGCGGCCACCGTCCGGTCCTACGGCATCGAGCGACGCACCCAGGACCGCATCGACACCGCGATCGACCGCTACCAGGCGGCCAGCACCCGGGCGCAAGGCCTGACCGCCTTCTCGTTCTCCCTCGGCGGGGTGTCCGCGGGGCTCGCGAACGCCGGGGTCCTCATCTTCGGGGTGCTGCTCGGGGTGGACGGCGACATCACCGCCGGCCGGGTCCTCGCGTTCGCGTTCCTGGTCACCCTGTTCGTCGGTCCCGTGCAGATCGGCACCCAGGTGCTGACCGACGCCCAGAACGCGATCGCCGGATGGCGGCGGGTGATCGGCATCCTGGACACCCCCGCCGACGTGGTCGACCCCGGCGCGAACGGCGTCCGGCTCCCGGACCAGCCCGTCACCATCGAGTTCGCGGGCGTGGGGTTCGCCTACCCGGACGGGCCGCCGGTGCTCCACGACGTCGACCTGGTCGTCGCGCCGAACACCCGGGTGGCCGTCGTCGGCGAGACCGGCTCGGGCAAGACCACGCTGGCCAAGCTGCTGACCCGGCTGATGGACCCGACGAGCGGGTCGGTGAGCCTAGACGGCGTGGACCTGCGCGAGGTGCCGTTCGACTCGCTGCGGGATCGGGTGGTGCTCGTGCCCCAGGAGGGGTTCCTGTTCGACTCGACACTGCGCGCCAACGCGCTCTACGGTCGCCTGGACGCGACCGACGAGCAGATCCTGGTCGCGGTGGACCAGCTGGGGCTGGGCGACTGGCTCGAGACCCTGCCGCGCGGGCTGGACACCCGGGTCGGGCAGCGCGGGGAGTCGCTGTCGGCGGGGGAGCGGCAGCTCGTCGCCCTGCTGCGGGCGCACCTCGCGGACCCCGACCTGCTGGTCCTCGACGAGGCCACCAGCGCTGTGGACCCGGCCCTGGAGATGCGGATCGCGCGGGCTCTCGAGCGGCTGACCAAGGGTCGCACCTCGGTGACCATCGCGCACCGCATGTCGACGGCAGAGAACGCGGACGACGTGGTCGTCGTGGACAAGGGGCGCATCGTGCAGCGCGGGCCTCACGCGGCCCTGGTCGCCGAGGGTGGCGTCTACGGTCGGATGCACGCCAGCTGGGTGGCGCAGCAGGGTGCGGCCTGACCGTCCACACGCTGGGTGCGCCGGTGATACTGGGACGGTGACACAGACTTCGAGCGGGCTGTCCCCGGACCTGGCCGGTCGGCTCAAGCGCGATGGGCAGGGGCTGGTGCCGGCCGTGGTCCAGCAGTACGACTCCGGCGAGGTGCTGATGGTCGGCTGGATGGACGACGAGGCCCTGCACCGCACGCTCGCCACCCGTCGTACGACGTTCTGGAGCCGGTCCCGCCAGGACTACTGGGTCAAGGGCGAGACCTCCGGCCACCGGCAGAGCGTCAAGGAGGTCCGGCTGGACTGCGACGGCGACACGCTGCTGGTCAAGGTCGACCAGCACGGACCGGCCTGTCACACGGGGGACCGCACCTGCTTCGACGCCGCCGTGCTGCCGCTCGGTCCTGCCGACTGATGGGGCACCGCAGCCGGAGCTTCGGACCGACCGTCCTGGGCGGGCTCGCCGGTGCCGTGCTGAGCGCCGTCGCAGCGGCACGGGACTGGGCCACGGCGTCCGGGTCGGCCGCAGGCGCCGACGTCGCAGCCGCCGTGAAGGGCTCCGCCACCGCCCCGCTCGGCGTGGCCGTGGCCCTGGTCGCGCTCGCCGCCTGGGGCGTCGTCCTCGTCCTGCGCGGGCGGGTCCGCCGCGTCGTCGCGGTCCTCGGCGCGGTGGCTGCGGCCGGGGTCCTGGCGGTGGTGGTGTCCGGGGCTCACAAGGCCCGGCAGGACGCCGTGCACGCGGTGGTGGCCAGGGGCGGGACCGGTCAGCCGCTCGGCTCGGCGCTGACCGGGTGGTACTACGCCTGCGCCGTCGGCGCTGCCCTCACCCTTGCCGCCTTCGCCGTCGCCGCGGTCACCTCCCCCCAGTGGCCGGAGATGGGCACCCGCTACGACGCACCCGGCGCCGCGAGCACCGGCGGCTCGGGCAGCACCGAGCCCGCGACGGAGCGGGACATGTGGCACGCACTGGACGACGGCCGCGACCCGACCGCCTGAGCCGGGGCGTTCCACCCCTATCATGTGAGCCATCGCGTCACCGACCTGCGAGGAGTACGGCGAAGATGGCTCACCACGGCAACACCCCTGCTGCCTGGACGGGCGTGACGATCATCCTCGTGGGGTTCGCCGTGGGGGGGATCGGACTGGTGGTCGGGAGCTGGCTCCTGTTCTGGATCGGGGTGGCCCTGTGGCCGCTCGGCGTCGTGGCCGGCAAGGTCATGCAGAAGATGGGCATGGGTGCGGAGCCGCACCGGGCCACGTCCGACCGCTGAGCGGGGTGCCGTGACCGCTCCCGCGGATCCGTCCGTGGTCCGTGGCCGGCGGCTGGGCGCGCCCGTCGTCCTTGCCGGGGCGGTGCTGTCCCTCAGCCTGCTCCTGCACCTGCGTGACCCGCACCGCGGCGGCAGCTGGGGCTACTGCCCGTGGCTGCTGCTGACCGGCACGTACTGTCCCGGCTGCGGCGGCCTGCGCGCTGTCAACGACCTCACGCACGGCGACCTGGGCGGCGCAGCGTCGAGCAACCTGCTGCTCCTGGTGTCGGCTCCCTTCGTCGTGGCCTGGTGGTCGCGGTGGACCCGGGACCGGTGGCGCGGCGTCCGGCGCTCCGTCGACTCCCGTCGGCAGGTCCGGCTCGCGGTCCTCTTCGTGGCCCTCGCCCTGTGCTTCGCGGTCCTGCGCAACACCGACGCGGGAGCCTGGCTGGCCCCTTGAGCGTGGGCCCGGCGAGGCTCACACGCTCGTCGAGCCGTAGGTGTCGAAGCTGGGCCCCGCGTTCAGCACGGCCGCCACCACCAGGGCGATGACCGCGAGGCTGAGCACCATCGCGAGGATCCCGCAGGCGATGCCGGTCAGCGCCAGCGCGTCCCCGGACTGCTGACCCCCGGACGCCCGGATCTCGTTGCGGGCCTGCACCCCGAGCGCGACCGGGATGAACCCGAGGATGCCGAGCATGCAGCAGCTGACCACCACCAGACCCACCCCGCTCCACAGCGCCGCCAACGCCTTGGCGTTGGTCGGCCGGTAGCCCGGGTGGGGGCCGTACCCCGGGGGCCCGTACACCGGGCCGTACCCCGGTGGCCCGTACCCCGGTGGCCCGTACCCCGGCTGGGCGTAGGGCGGCTGGGGGTACGGCGGAGTCGCCCACGGATCCACGGGGGCCCCCGCAGCCGGGTCACCGGGCGCGTCGGGGTCAGAGGCTCCGGGCGGGTGGCTCATCGGCTCTCCGGGAAGGGGCGGACGGTCGGCGCTGCGGCAGCAGGAGCGGATTCGGGGTCCCCCGCCGCCCATGAGAGTCTAGGGTCCTGGCTGCTGCGACGAAGAGGGGTGCGCATGTCCGTGCTGGACGAGATCATCGACGGCGTTCGCGTCGACCTCGCCGAGCGCGAGGCACGCACCCCGCTCGCCGAGCTCAAGGAGGCTGCCCGGCACGCGCGCGAGGCGCTCGACCCGATGCCGGTCTTCCGCTCCGACGGGGTCAGTGTGATCGCCGAGGTCAAGCGGTCCAGCCCGAGTCGGGGCGCCCTGGCCACGATCAGCGACCCGGCCGCGCTGGCCGCCAACTACGAGGCCGGCGGTGCGGCGACGATCAGCGTGCTCACCGAGCGACGCCTGTTCGGGGGGAGTCTGGAGGACCTCCGCGCAGTCCGGGCCGCGGTCGACGTACCCGTCCTCCGCAAGGACTTCATCGTGACCTCCTACCAGCTGTGGGAGGCGCGTGCCGCCGGCGCCGACCTGGCGCTGCTCATCGTCTCGGCGCTCAGCGACAACGAGCTCGAGTCCCTCATCGACCGGGCCGAGTCGATCGGTCTGACGCCGCTCGTCGAGGTGCACGACGAGGACGAGGTCGACCGGGCGCTGGCGGCCGGGGCCCGGCTCGTCGGCGTGAACGCGCGCAACCTCAAGACCCTCGAGGTCGACCGGGACACCTTCGCCCGGCTCGCGCCGCGGATCCCCGACCATGTCGTGCGGGTGGCCGAGTCCGGGGTGCGCGGGCCGCACGACGTCTTCGAGCTCGCCAAGCAGGGCGCCCACGTCGTCCTCGTCGGTGAGACCCTGGTCAAGGGAGAGGACCCCCGCTCGGCGGTCGCCGACCTGGTGGCGGCGGGCTCCCACCCCGCCCTGCGTCAGCGCGACTGAGGAGCATGCTGCGATGCCAGACCTGGCTCCACCCCCTGCTGTGACCTCGCCGGGCGCCGACGGGCGGTTCGGGCGCTTCGGTGGCCGGATGATGCCCGAGGCCCTGATGGCCGCGCTCGACGAGCTGACCGTCGCCTGGCTCGACGCGATGCAGGACCCTGCGTTCACCGCGGAGTTCGAGCGCATGCTTCGCGACTACGCCGGTGTCCCCAGCCTGCTGTACGACGCCACGAGGCTCTCCGAGCGCGCCGGTGCGCGGATCCTGCTCAAGCGCGAGGACCTCAACCACACCGGTGCGCACAAGATCCGCAACGTCCTCGGCCAGGCGCTGCTCACCAAGCGGATGGGCAAGCACCGGGTGATCGCCGAGACGGGAGCCGGCCAGCACGGTGTCGCCGCGGCGACCGCCGCCGCCTACCTCGGCCTCGACTGCGTCGTCTACATGGGTGAGGTGGACACCGAACGGCAGGCGCTCAACGTCGCCCGCATGCACCTGCTGGGCGCCGAGGTGGTGGCGGTCAGGTCGGGCTCGCGCACGTTGAAGGACGCCATCAACGAGGCGATCCGGGACTGGGTCTCCAGCGTGGACCACACGGCGTACCTGTTCGGCACAGCCGCCGGTCCGCACCCGTTCCCCTCGATGGTCCGGGACTTCTGCCGGGGCATCGGGGACGAGGCGCGCGCCCAGTGCCTGCAGCTGACCGGCGCACTGCCGGACTCGGCGGTCGCCTGTGTCGGGGGCGGTTCGAACGCCATCGGCCTGTTCGCCGGCTTCGTCGATGACGAGTCGGTGCAGCTGGTGGGCTGCGAGGCCGCCGGTGACGGCGTCGACACGATGCGGCACGCGGCCACCATCTACGCCCGTCAGTTCGGGGTGCTCCACGGCGCGCGCACCTTCGTGCTGCAGGACGAGGACGGCCAGACCAAGGAGTCCCACTCCATCTCGGCGGGCCTGGACTACCCGGGCGTGGGCCCCGAGCACGCCTACCTGGCCGAGTCGGGGCGCGCGTCGTACCGGCCGATCACGGACGCACAGGCGATGGACGCCTTCTCGCTGCTGGCCCGCGTCGAGGGGATCATCCCGGCGATCGAGTCGGCGCATGCAGTGGCGGGTGCGCTGGAGATCGCCGCCGAGCAGCCCGGCTCGACGATCCTGGTGAACCTGTCCGGTCGCGGCGACAAGGACATGGGGACCGCCATCGAGTGGTTCGGCCTCGGTGCGACCGAGCCGGACGACGACGCCGGGGAGCCGGCCGGCCCGCCCGGTGAGGGATCGGGCAACAACGCGCCCGGGGAGCCGCAGGAGTGAGCGACCGGCCGAGCACGAGCAGCGCCTTCGCGACCGCCCGGGCGGAGGGCCGCGCCGCCCTCGTCGGCTACCTTCCCGCCGGGTTCCCGGACCTCGAGGGTGCGGTCCAGGCGATGCGGGCGATGGTCGCCGCGGGTTGCGACGTGATCGAGGTGGGCCTGCCCTACAGCGACCCGGTGATGGACGGGCCGACGATCCAGGCCGCGGCCCAGCAGGCGCTGGAGGCGGGGACCCGCACCGCCGACGTGATCCGTACGGTCGAGGCGGTCGCGGCCACCGGCGTCCCGACGGTGGTGATGACCTACTGGAACCCGGTCGAGCGCTACGGCGTGGACCGGTTCGCGAGGGACCTGGCGAACGCCGGAGGTGCCGGGCTGATCACCCCCGACCTGGTGCCGGACGAGGCCGAGGCGTGGGTGGGCGCCGCCGACGAGCACCACCTCGACAAGATCTTCCTGGTGGCTCCGTCCTCGACCCACGAGCGGCTCGCGATGACGACGGCCTGCTGCCGCGGGTTCGTCTACGCCACGGCCGTGATGGGAGTGACCGGTGCGCGGGAGTCCTCGAGCGACCTGGCCGGCCCGCTCGTCGCCCGGGTGCGCGCCGTCACGGACCTGCCCGTCGGGGTCGGCCTGGGCGTGTCCAACGGTGACCAGGCGGCCGGCGTCGCGAGCTTCGCCGACGGCGTGATCGTCGGGTCCGCGTTCGTACGACGCCTCCTGGACGCCGGAGCGGACCGAGCCGGTGGGCTCGCCTCGCTGGAGCGGCTGACCGCGGAGCTCGCCGAGGGGGTGCGCCGTGGCTAGCGCCGAGCTGCCGGGTCTGGTGTCCACCCTTCCCGGCCTGTTCATCCCCAGCCCCAGCCGTGGCGTGTGGCACCTCGGGCCGTTCCCGGTCCGTGGCTACGCGCTGTGCATCATCCTCGGCGTCGTGGTGGCGATCTGGCTTGGCGAGCGCCGCTGGGCAGCCCGGGGCGGCTTGCGCGGACAGGTCTCGGACATCGCCATCTGGGCGGTGCCGTTCGGTCTGGTGGGAGGCCGGCTCTACCACGTGATCACCGACCCGGCCCGCTACTTCGGCACGGACGGCGACCCGGTTGCCGTCCTCTACGTCTGGCAGGGCGGGCTGGGCATCTGGGGGGCCATCGCGCTCGGCGGGTTCGGAGCCTGGATCGCCTGCCGGCGCTACGGTCTCAAGCTGCCGCCGCTCGCCGACGCCCTCGCCCCCGGCATCGTGATCGCCCAGGCGATCGGCCGCTGGGGCAACTGGTTCAACCAGGAGCTCTTCGGCAAGCCGACGACCCTGCCGTGGGGGCTGAAGATCGACCCGGCGCACCGCCTGGACCTGGCGCCGAAGTACCAGCA
>JAICWH010000075.1 GCA_025934895.1 Nocardioidaceae bacterium
CGTACCAGACCAGGACGGACCGCGAGATCCCGGTGTTCGTGGCCGAGCCCGCCTGACCCCTTCGGGGCGCTGATTACTAAGGGCTGCTGATTACCAGGGGATGCAGGCGCTTTGGCGCCTCCCGCGGGTCATGACCCATGGGAAGTGCCAATCGCCCGACATCCCCTGGTAATCAGCGGCCGGACCGTCGGCAGCCCGGCTCAGGGCGTCCGAACCGGCGCCCGGATCCCGGCGACCGCCTCCTGCCGGCGTACGGCGCCCGTCCGGGTGATGAGGTAGCCGAGGAACCCGACCGCCAGAGCCACCGGGACCCCGAGGTTGGCGTAGGCCCAGGCCCCGTCGCGGCCACCGAGCCCCGTCGGGCCGAGGAGGAACCCGAGCCAGGACAACCCCTTGCCGGCCCCGGTGGTGTCGATCACCAGACCCCAGCCGAGCAGGGTGGCCACCACCATCAGCGCCACCGAGACGACGTTGACCGATCCGTAGCCGTTCACGGAGTGGTCGAAGAGCTTGTGCTCGTCGTAGTCGCGGCGACGCACCAGCAGGTCGGCCAGGAAGATGCCGCACCAGGCCGCCATGGGCACGCCCAGGATGATCAGGAACGCCATGAAGATGCCGAGGAAGCTGTCGGCGACCCAGACGATGTAGATGGTGCCGAGGACCATCAGCACCCCGTCGATCGCGGCCGCGACCCACCGGGGCGTCCGCAGGCCGAGGGTGAGCAGCGTCAGGCCCGAGGAGTAGATGTCGAGCACCGCGCCGCTGACCAGGCCGCCGATCGCGACGAGCGCGAAGGGCACCAGGAACCAGGTCGGCAATATCGTGGTGAGGGCCCCGATCGGGTCGACGGCCACGGCGGCCGACAGCTTGGCGTCGGAGGCGCAGAGCAGGACGCCGTAGGCCACCAGGATGACCACCGGCAGGCTGCCGCCGACCGTGGGCCAACCCACCACCCCGGGGGTCGAGGCGGAACGGGGCAGGTAGCGCGAGTAGTCGGCCGCGGAGTTCACCCAGCCGACGCCGAAGCCGGTCATCACCAGGATCGTGGCGCCGACCACCGCGCTCAGGCTGCCCACCTTCAGGGCAGCCGCGGCCGAGAGGTCGACATGGTCGAAGGTCAGCACGATGTAGAGCAGCGTCACCGCGATCATGGCGACCGTCAGCCACTTCTGCAGCCGCATGATCGCGTCGAAGCCGAGGATCCCGGCGGCGACGATCACCCCGGCGACCACCAGGAATGCGACCACCTTGGTGAGGTTGCCGTCCCCCCAGCCCAGCCGCCCGAACACCGTCGCGGTCGCGAAGG
Organism: Nocardioidaceae bacterium; assembly: GCA_025934895.1. Classification (GTDB taxonomy): domain Bacteria; phylum Actinomycetota; class Actinomycetes; order Propionibacteriales; family Nocardioidaceae; genus Nocardioides_B. The sequence goes on from JAICWH010000075.1 coordinate 1,307, forward strand.
TGGCGAGCGAGACCAGCACGGTCTCCCAGCCGACGAGCAGCAGGTAGGACACCGCTGCGGGCAGGGAGTTGCCGAACCTGCCGAAGGCGGCCCGCGACAGCACCAGGGTGGGCGCGGAGCCACGCTTGCCGGCGATGGAGACCAGCCCGACGAGCAGGAACGACAGAACGGCACCGAGGACCGCGGCCACCAGCGCCTGGAGCAGGCTGAGCCCGAAACCGAGCACGAAGGCGCCGTAGGAGACCGCCAGCACCGAGACGTTGGAGGCGCACCAGGGCCAGAACAGCTGCGCAGGCGCGCCCTTGCGCTCGGACTCGTCGATCACGTTGATGCCGTTGGCCTCGATGGCGAGACCCGGGGACTTCACCGTGGGTTCCGTGACGCTCATGCCTAGCGCCCCCCTTCCGTCGGGGTCCATCCTGCCCTGTCCGGTCGGCCGACGTCCCTCGCCGACGGGCCGCCGAGGTCGAGCCCCGAGGGATGACCGTTGGCAGGGCGACCCGGATCCACTATGGTCGGCGTCACGTCATAAGTTCTGGCCCCCAACATATCCCTGGTTCCGAGGAGCGCACATGGCACCGACCCCGACCCCCGCCGACAGGTTCACGTTCGGTCTCTGGACCGTCGGCTGGCAGGGGCGGGACCCCTTCGGGGACGCCAGCCGTCCGGCCCTGGACCCGGTCGAGTCCGTCCACGAGCTCGCAGCCCGCGGGGCCTACGGCGTGACCTTCCACGACGACGACCTAGTCCCGTTCGGCTCGACCGACGGCGATCGGGACAAGCACATCTCGCGGTTCAAGGATGCGCTGGCCGAGACCGGCATGCAGGTGCCGATGATGACCACCAACCTGTTCACCCACCCGGTGTTCAAGGACGGCGGGTTCACCAGCAACGACCGGTCCGTCCGTCGCTTCGCGCTGCGCAAGGTGGCCCGCAACATCGACCTCGCCGCCGAGCTGGGTGCCCAGACCTACGTCTTCTGGGGCGGCCGCGAGGGCGCCGAGTACGACGGCGCCAAGGACGTCCGGGCCGCACTGGACCGCTATCGCGAAGGCATCGACGCGCTGGCCGGCTACGTGCTGGAGAAGGGCTACGACATGCGCTTCGCGATCGAGCCCAAGCCCAACGAGCCCCGCGGGGACATCCTGCTGCCCACGGTCGGGCACGCCCTCGCCTTCATCGCCGAGCTCGAGCACTCCGACATGGTGGGCCTCAACCCCGAGGTGGGACACGAGCAGATGGCCGGCCTCAACTTCGCCGCGGGCATCGCCCAGGCGCTGTGGGCCGGCAAGCTGTTCCACATCGACCTCAACGGCCAGCGGTCGATCAAGTTCGACCAGGACCTGGTCTTCGGGCACGGCGACCTGCTCAACGCCTTCTTCCTCGTCGACCTGCTCGAGCATGCGGGCGCCGACGGCGGTCCGACGTACGACGGGCCGCGGCACTTCGACTACAAGCCGTCACGGACCGAGGACATGGCAGGCGTGTGGGACTCCGCGGAGGCCTGCATGTCGACGTACCTCCTGCTCAAGGAGCGCACCGCTGCCTACCGTGCCGACCCCGAGGTGCAGGCCGCCCTGGAGGCCTCGGGCGTGAGCACGCTGCGGAGGCCCACCCTGGACCCCGGTGAGAGCCTCGAGGACCTGCTCGCCGACCGCAGCGCGTATGAGGACTTCGACGCCGAGACGGCCGCCCGGCACGGCTTCGGGTTCGTCAGGCTCAACCAGCTCGCCCTCGAGCACCTGCTCGGCGCCCGCTGAGCGGTGGCGAGAAGTTTTGCATAACGACTTGATGACGGACGGCGAGTACCAGGCGTCACAGCGATATGTTCGCGCGCACAACAATCACCTAGTCGGGGCTGCGTCGGCGAAGGCTCGCCGGGCGGCTCCCCCATCGAAAGGGCTACAGCGCATGCGCAAGACCAGTGTGTCGCTCGCGGTGCTCGGGGTCGCTGCGGCGATGACCCTGACCGCCTGCGGGTCGTCGAACGGCAACAAGTCGAGCTCGAGCAGCTCGAGCTCGACGTCGGCCAGCACCTCGAGCTCATCGGGCGGGGCGGTCGACGGCAAGGGCGCCAAGGTCGGCATCATCCTGCCCGACACGACCTCCTCGCCGCGCTGGGTCACCGCCGACCCCGAGGCGCTGAAGGCCAACTGCAAGACCTACAACCTCGACTGCAACATCCAGAACGCCGGCGGCTCGGCGAGCAAGATGCAGACCATCGCGCGCCAGATGACCTCGGCGAAGGTCAAGGTCCTGATGATCGTGGACCTCGACGCCGCTTCCGGCGCGAAGATCGAGCAGGAGGCCGCGAAGAACGGCGTCATCCCCGTCGACTACGACCGGCTCACACCGGGCGGTGGGGCGGCGCTCTACGTGTCCTTCGACAACGTCAAGGTCGGCCAGGTCCAGGGCAAGACCCTGACCCAGTGCCCGCAGGTCAAGGGCCAGAAGAGCGTCAAGTACGTCGACATCGACGGCGCCCCGACCGACAACAACGCCACCTTGTTCAAGCAGGGCTACGACAGCGTGCTCTCGAAGACGCCCGGCTGGAAGAAGGTCGGGAACCAGACCGGCAACTGGGACGCTCCCACGGCCGGTCGGGTGTTCAGCGCGATGCTCGGCAAGAACCCGGACATCAAGGCCGCGATGGTCGCCAACGACACCATGGCCGGTGCCGTGGTCACCGACCTCAAGCGCCAGGGCCTGAACGGCAAGGTCGCGGTCTCGGGGCAGGACGCCAGCGCTGAGGGCCTGCAGCACATCATGGACGGCGACCAGTGCTTCACGATCTACAAGCCGTCGACGGCTGAGGCGGCGCCCGCCATCAAGGCGATCGCCCTGCTGGCCAACGGCAAGGTGCCGGACACCAAGGGCGTGACGATCATGGATCCGCAGACCAAGAAGAAGGTCCCGTCCATCCTCGCCACCCCGGTCGCGGTCACGATGGCCAACGTCGCGGCCCCGATCAACGACAAGTACACCCCGAAGAACACCGTGTGCACCGGCAAGTACGCCGCCAAGTGCACCAAGGCCGGCGTCAAGTGACGCCGGTTCGCACCACCGCCTGCTAGGTCACGAGGTGGCCGCCGTCGTGGCCTGCGACGGCGGCCACCGGCCCGGCTGCCCACCTCGGCTGCTCTCCCCAACGGACAGCCGCACCCATCGGTGACACCAGCGAAAGGAGCGCACCGGGCCATGAGCGACCAGCCCATCCTCGAGATGCGCGACATCAAGAAGAGCTTCGGACCGGTCGACGTCCTCAAGGAGGTCGACTTCCGGGCCCAGGCGGGCCAGGTGACCGCGCTCGTCGGCGACAACGGCGCCGGCAAGTCCACGCTGGTCAAGTGCATCAGCGGCACCTACGCCATCGACGGCGGCGAGTACCTCTACGAGGGCCGACCGGTGGTGGTGCACTCCCCCCGCGACGCGAGCGCCCTGGGGATCGAGATCGTCTACCAAGACCTCGCGCTGTGCGACAACCTCGACATCGTCCAGAACATGTTCCTCGGCCGGGAGCGGGTCAGCGGCCTGGTGCTCGACGAGAGCAGCATGGAGCAGGCGGCCGAGGAGACCCTCCGCTCGCTGTCGGTGCGGACCGTGAAGTCCGTGCGGCAGCGGGTCGCGAGCCTCTCGGGAGGCCAGCGGCAGACCGTGGCGATCGCCAAGGCCGTGCTCTGGAACTCCAACGTGGTGGTCCTCGACGAGCCCACCGCCGCCCTCGGGGTGGCCCAGACCGCGCAGGTGCTGAGCCTGGTACGACGGCTGGCCGACCGGGGCCTCGCCGTCGTGCTGATCTCCCACAACATGACCGACGTGCTGCAGGTGGCTGACAGTATCGCGGTCCTCTACCTCGGCCAGATGGCGGCGCAGGTCGACCGCCGCGACGTCAACCAGCAGCAGCTCGTCGAGCTGATCACGACAGGGCGTCTCGAGGGCAGTGACATCGCCGGGATCACGAAGGGGGCCATCGCATGACCAGCCTCGACGACAACGGCACCGACAAGCCGGTCGCCCCCGGCGGCGCCTCGGCCGTCGGTACGTCGCCGCCGGCGACCGTCCCCGCTCCCGCAGGCACCAGCGGCACCGAGGACCGGCTCGCCGCCGTCGCGACCAGCCTGCCGGTCGCGCACTCGGCCCGCGGCTACTTCAACCTCTACGTGCAGCGGGTGCGCGGGGGCGAGATGGGGTCCCTGCCGGCGGTGGGGGGCCTGGTCGGGCTGGTGATCCTGTTCTCCGCGATCCAGCCGACGTTCCGCGGTCTCTACAACTTCGGGAACATGCTGACCGAGGGCTCGGGGCCGGTGCTGCTGGCGATGGGCCTGGTGTTCGTCCTGCTGCTCGGGGAGATCGACCTGTCCGCCGGGTTCGCCGGCGGCGTGTGCGCCGCGGTGATGGTGCGCCTGATGGTCGGCTACAACATGGCCTGGCCGGTGAGCATCGGGGCGGCGTTGGTCACCGGCATCGTGATCGGGCTGCTGATCGGCTTCCTGCGGACGAAGGTGCGGATCCCGTCCTTCGTGGTGACGCTGGCCTTCTTCCTGGCCTTCCAGGGGGTCGCGCTGTTCATCGTCAACAACGGCAAGGGCGCGCACGGCGATGTCCGGATCACCGACAACGTGGTGCTCGCGTTCGAGAACTCGCAGATGCCGAAGTGGGCGGGCTGGCTGCTGGCCGCCGTACTCATCGCGGGGTATGGCTACGTCAAGCTGTCGGCGCAGCGCGCGCGACGGCGTCAGGGCCTGCTCGGTGAGCCCACCGTGGTGCTCGCGGCGAAGATCGGCGGGGTGACGGTCGGGCTGCTGTTGTTCGTGTTGCTGCTGAACCAGAACCGCAACGTGAACAGCACGCCGGTGGCCACGAACGTCAACGGGACGATCACGTTCGTGCGTCCGCCGGCCGTCGAGGGCGTGCCGTGGGTGGTGCTGGTGCTGGTGGGCTTCTTCGTGCTGTGGACGTTCGTGCTGTCCCGCACCCGCTACGGCCGGCACGTCTACGCGGTCGGCGGCAACGAGGAGGCCTCGCGGCGCGCCGGCATCGCGGTCGACCGCGTCCGCATCTCGGTCTTCGTGATCTGCTCCTTCATGGCTGCCGTGGGCGGGATCATGATCGGCTCGAACGTCGCTGCGGTCAGCGTGCAGAACTACTCCGGCAACACGCTGCTGCTCGCGGTGGGCGCGGCCGTCATCGGCGGCACCAGCCTGTTCGGCGGGAAGGGCCGGGTCGTCGACGCGCTGATCGGCGGCGCGGTCGTGGAGGTCATCCAGAACGGCATGTCGAACCTCGTGCAGGGCAACAACGGCTCGTCGGTGCAGTACATCGTGACCGGCGTCGTCCTGATGCTCGCTGCCGCGATCGACGCGCTCTCACGTCGTCGCGCCGGAGCCACAGGCCTGGGGTGACCAGACTCGAGACGTCCGGCGGTGCCGCGGCGGCCGGCGGAGCGGCGGTCTCCGCCGCCCGTCCGGACGCCATCCGCAGGCACAACCTGGCGCTCATCCTCGGCCACGTGCACCGCGACGGCGCCCTGACCCGGGCCGAGCTCACCGCTCGGCTCGGGGTCAGCCGGTCCACCATCGGGGCCCTGGTGGCCGACCTGACCGCCCTCGGGCTGGTGCAGGAGTCGGTGCCGAGCGGGGGCGCGCGGGTCGGGCGGCCCTCGCACGTGGTGGGGCCCCATCCGAGCGGTCCGTTCGTGGTCGGCGTGGACGTCGACGTCACCCACGTCACGTCGGCGGGTGTCGAGATCGGCGGGGTCGTCCTGGATCGGCGCAGCGTGCCGATCGACGAAGGCCCGGGTACGCCGGAGACGGTCGCCGACCTCGTCGCTCGCGCGGTCACCGCGCTCGGCAGGAGCACCGGACGCGCGGTCCTCGGGGTAGGCGTCAGCGTTCCGGGCACCGTGGACCACCGGAGCCGGACCGTGGGGGTCGCACCGAACCTCGCCTGGCGTGAGGTCCACCTCGGTGACCTGCTCACCGAGCGGCTGGGTCCCGACCTGCCGGTGACGGTCGGCAACGACGCCGACCTCGCGGTGCTCGCCGAGCTCAGCCGCGGCAACGCCCGGGACTGCGACGACGTGGTCTACGTGATGGGCCGGATCGGCGTCGGGGCGGGCATCGTGGTCAACGGCGTGCCGCTGCACGGCCGGGACGGTCGGGCGGGAGAGATCGGCCACAACGTGATGGACGGCAACGGGCCGACCTGCCACTGCGGCAAGCGCGGCTGCCTCGAGACGTTCGTCGGTGACGCCGCTCTGCTGACGCTGGCCGGGCGCGACGAGGTTCCCACCGTCGAGAACGTGGACCGGGTGTTCCTCGACGCCCGGGCCGGAGACGAGCGAGCCCTCGGTGCGGTGCGGACGGTCGCGGAGTGGCTGGGTCTCGCCCTCGGCAGCCTGGTGAACACGCTCAACCCGCAACGGGTGATCCTCGGCGGCTCACTCTCCCAGGTGCTGGGGCTGGCCCGCCCGGAGATCGAGCAGGCACTCGAGCGCTATGCCTTCGACCCGGGGCATCCGGTGGAGCTCGGCCTGCCGCGCTTCGGGGTCGACTCGGCGCTGCTGGGTGCTGCCGAGCTGGCCTTCGCCGAACTGCTGGACGACCCGTTCTCGGTCCAGTCGTTGCCCGCCTGGCCCTGACCCTGCCGTGGCGTCCTCTCGCGGGGCCCCGGCGCCGACGGGCTCAGCCGGTCTTCGCGATGGACGCCGCCAGGGCGGCCAGATGGCCCAGCCTGGCGAGCTCGGAGTCCAGGACGTCGGGCCCGCCACGACGGCCGAACAGCAGCAGGTCGTCCTCGTCGCCGAGGGGAGCCCCTGCGACCAGCGTCCCGTCGTTCGCGTGCTCCCAGTCCGGTGGCAGCTCGAGCCGGTGCGCCTGCTTGGCAGGGAACCAGTCGCGATGACCATCGGTCGAGTGGGGGGCGGCCGACGTACGGTGCAGCACCTTCAAGGTGTCGCCGGAGCGGCGGATCCGCATCGCCCAGTCGGCGCGGAAGGTGATCGGCAGGAGGTCGACGAGCTCGTCGCAGGCCTTGCGGGGGTTCTGGGTCAGCGCCTCGACGGCTTCGAGGTCCAAGAACAGCTGGCCGCCGGCTCCGTACCTGGAGACCCAGAGCACCCGGACGCCGTCGAGCTGGTTGCAGGCGGAGACGAGCGAGTCGGGCATCACGCCCGGCGCCGTCTCGAGGAGCACGTCGTCGACCGCGCTGCCGTCGCGGCGGTGCTCGACGATCTCGATCGCCTCGATGTCACCGCCGGCCTCGCCGATGGCGCTCGCGACGCGCCCCAGGGAGCCGGGGACGTCGGGGAGCTCGACGCGCAGAAGGTACGGCACGACGCTCAGCTCCTCTCGACCGTCGCGCCGAGCTCGACCCGGCCGGGCCGAACCACGGTCGCGTCGACGCCGAACAGGATGTCGTTGCGGACACGGCGGTAGCCGGCCATCTCGCGAAGCGCGCCGGCTCGATGCTCACCGGTCGTCGGCTCCAGGTCCACCACGGCGCACCGGGGCAGAGCGCCGCGCACCTCGACCTCCGCGCCCCCCAGCCTCAGTCGCCTGCCGGCCCACGAGTCCTCCACGTGCGCCGGCTCGCCTTCGGTGGAGACGGTGAAGGTCGCCCGCAGCTGCGCGTCGTCGACCGGTACGCCGAGCCGGTCGGCCAGCCGCGCCAGGGACGACGAGCTCACCAGGCTGACGGACCCGCCGTAGACGATGTCGCCGGGATGGGTCACCCGGGCCAGCGTCACGTCGTACCCCAGATGCCCGGAGTAGGCGGCAGCCCACGGTCCCTGCTGCACCTCAAGCGCCACGGTGCGTCCCCAGTAGTCGACCTTGACGACCTCGCCGCTCGGTGCGGGGACCCCTTCGGCGACGACGCCCGCGGGGAGCTCCGTGCGGAGCACACCGTCATGCCACCGGGCGCGCGTCGACATCAGGGTCGGGTTCTCGACGGTGCGGAGCACCCGGCCGCGAGACCGGTCGACGAAGCAGAACACCCGGTCGCCGACCGCACCCTCGAGCGTCAGGTCGACGTAGCGGCGGTCGGCGTGCCGGGTCCCCTTGAGAGGCGTGAGCCCGATCCGAGAGACATGCATCCTGACACCCTCCCATGCCCGCGTTTCCCCCCGGTTACCAATGTCGGGCGCGTCGGGGGATAGAGGTCGGCCCCGACACACCGACAACGAAGCTACGAGGACAGGGCGAAGTCCCCGAGGACCTCGTAGCGGGGTCGCCGTCGAGGTCCCTCGCCGAGGTGGGAGGCCACCAGGATGATCTCCGTGGCCGGCCAGGACGGCCCCCGGTAGCCGTCCAGGACCCGCAGCAGCCGCGTCGCCTCCATCGGCCGGCCGGTGCGCGCCAGGGTGACGTGCGGATGGAACCGGCCGCCCTCGGCCTCGGTGCCGGCCTTCGTGGCTGCGGCCCGGGCGCCGGTGGCGAGGCGCGAGAGCTCGACCCCGCCCGGGGCGTCGGTGTCGGCCCCCGTGAACAGCACCTTGGCCCGCGCCGGGTTCGGGAACGCGCCAGCACCCGCCAACCGCACCTCGAACGTCGTACGACGGGCAGCAGCACGGGCCAACCGGTCCTCGAGGTCGTCGAGGTGGCGCTCCGCCACCGCGGGCATGAACGCGAGCGTGACGTGCCACTGCTCCGGCACGGTCCACCGGAGACCCGGCTCGGCGTCCTGACGCGGACCGAGGAACTCGGCAAGGTGCTCCACCGCATCCTCCGGCGGCCGCACGGCGACGAACATCCGCATCCCCCGACGCTAGCCGGTGCGGCAGACTGCGCCCATGAGCACCGACGCGAAGACCGACGAGGGCGGGTCCGGTGACAGTGACCGGGTTCGGGCGGACTACCGCTACCTGTTCGCCAACGAGCGCACCTTCCTCGCCTACGTCCGCACCGGGCTCGCGCTGCAGGTCGCAGGCCTCGGGGCCCTCCAGTTCCTGACCCACGGCCATGACGCGGTGCGGTTCGCCCTCGGCCTCGCGCTCGTCGCCACAGGCTCCTACACCGGGCTCTCCGGGCTGCTGCGGATGCGCCGCAACGAGCGGGCGATCCGCGCCGGGCAGGACATCTCACCGAGCTTCACCGGCACCGTCGTGGTCGCCATCGTCGTGGTCGTCCCGCTCGTCGCCGCCGTCACGATGATCCTCGGCTGAGGGCCGGCAGACGTCCGGACGGGTCACCGGGCGGCTGCGGCCACCCGGCGGGCCCCGGTGTCAGGCCCTGACGCGGTCCAGGATCCTCGAGACCTCCTCGGTGGACGTCGCCGCCTGCAGCTCGGCCAGCTGGGTCTTGTCCAGGAACACCGTGGCGATCCGCTGCAGCAGCGCAAGGTGGTCGTCGCCTGCGCCGGCGATGCCGACGACGAACTGCACCTGCTTGCCCTTCCAGTCGATCCCCTCGGGGTAGCGGACGAACGAGATGCCGGTGCGCCGGATCGACGGCTTGGCCTCGTTGGTCCCGTGCGGGATCGCGAGCAGGTTGCCCATGTAGGTCGATACCGACGTCTCGCGCTCGTGCATGGAGTCGACGTACGACGCGTCGACGGCGCCCGAGGCCACCAGCAGCTCGCCGGCCTCGGTGATCGCCTCGTCGCGCGTCCTCGCCGTGCCGCTCAGGACGATGGCGTTCTGGGGAAGCACCTCGTCCCCGCCGACGGCCTCGTCGGCCGACGTCGGGGCTGTCCCGCCAGCTGCGGCGGCACCGGCCGCCGAGCCGTCACCGGAGCGGTTCCTCTCATCGACCAGCTCGACGATCTCCTCGTAGCGAGGGCTGCCCATGAAGTTGTCCACCGACACGTGAATCGCCGACCCGGTGCGCTCCCGGGCCCGGTCCGTGAGGTCCTGGTGGGTCACCACCAGGTCGTACTCGTCGCTGAGGGTGGAGATCGCCTTGTTGACCACGGTGACCTCGGGGTGCCCTGCGGACTGGATCTTCCGGCGGAGCACCGAGGCCCCCATGGCCGAGGAGCCCATGCCCGCGTCGCACGCGAACACGATCGAGTGGATCGGACCGGTGTCCCCGCCGGCGGACGACCCGAGCAGCGCGGTGGAGGCCACCGACTTCTTCCCCTTCATGCTCTCCATGCCGGCGGTCGCCGCGGCCAGGTCCCCTTCCTCGGAGCGGTCGAGCTTCAGCAGCAGCGAGCCCACCAGGAAGGACACGGCCGCAGCGCCGAAGACGGCCAGGGTGATCCCGACGAAGTCCCCGGGCGGCGTCTGGGCGTAGACGGCGATGATGGAGCCCGGCGCAGCGGGTGCGCGGAGGCCGGTGTGGAACAGCACGTTGATGAAGACGCCGGTCATGCCGCCGAGCAGGGTCGCGGCGATGAGCTTCGGCTTCATGAGCACGTAGGGGAAGTAGATCTCGTGGATGCCGCCGAAGAAATGGATGATCGCGGCGCCCGGTGCAGACGCCTTCGCCACGCCCCGGCCGAACACCGTGTACGCCAGGAGGAGCCCGAGTCCGGGACCCGGGTTGGCCTCGAGCAGGAACAGCACGGACTTGCCGTGGGTGGCGGCCTGTTGGATGCCCAGCGGGGTGAGCACGCCGTGGTTGACCGCGTTGTTGAGGAAGAGCACCTTCGCCGGCTCGATGAAGATCGAGGTGAGGGGCAGCAGCGAGTGGTTGACCAGGAACTGCACGGCCGAACCCAGCCACTCCGTCACCTTGAGGACCACGGGCGCGAGGAGGAACATCCCGGCAATGGCCATCACGGCAGCGGTGATGCCCGCCGAGAAGTTGTTCACCAGCATCTCGAAGCCGGGCCTGATCTTCTCGTGCCACAGCCCGTCCAGACGCTTCATGACCTCGGCCGTCAGCGGGCCCATGATCATGGCCCCCAGGAACATCGGGGCGCCGGGGTCCTTCCCGATGAAGAGCGGGTCGCTCGTGGCCAAGATGACGCCCATGACGCCCACCGCTCCCACGACCCCGCCACGCACGTCGTACACGATCTTGCCGCCGGTGTAGGCGATGAGGATCGGCAGGAGGTAGGTGATGGTCGGACCGACCATCGTGGCGATCTTCGCGTTCGGCGTCCAGCCGACGGGGATGAAGAACGCGGTGACCAGCCCCCAGGCGATGATCGCCCCGATGTTCGGCATGATCATGTTTGAGAGGAAGGTCCCGAACCGCTGAACGTGCAGCCGCACGCCGCCGCCGGAGGTGTGGGAGGGGGTGAGGGTTGCCATCGCATCTTCCTTGAGGACGGTCTGGGTGGGGCCGAAGCCGACCTTTCGCAACGCTGTGCGACGGATCTGTGAATGTGTAACCCCAAGCGGGTGCCGCGTCAAGCCGTTCGGAACGGAATTCTGATCGAAGCGGCATGCACCGTCGGTGCTAGCGTGTCGTCCGTCACACCCCCAGATCATCCCGTGGAGTAGCTATGAAGGCCTTGCGCTTCTACGCGCCAGAGGACGTGCGGCTCGAGGACGTACCGGAGCCCGAGTGCGGACCCGACGAGGTCAAGCTCAAGGTCAAGGCGTGCTCGACCTGCGGCACGGACGTGAAGATCTTCTACAACGGTCACCAGAACATCACGCCGCCGGCGACGATGGGCCACGAGATCGCAGGTGAGGTCGTCGAGGTCGGCGCGAACGTCTCGGGCTGGACCCCGGGCGACCGGGCCCAGGTCATCGCCGCGGTGCCCTGCGGTGAGTGCTACGAGTGCAAGAAGGGCTGGATGGCGGTCTGCCAGAACCAGACCTCGGTCGGCTACCAGTACGACGGCGGGTTCGCCGACTACATCATCATTCCCCGGCAGGTCCTTCGGGTCGACGGGCTCAACCGCATTCCGGACAATGTCGGCTACGACGAGGCCTCGGCCGCCGAGCCCTTCGCCTGTGCGATCAACGCCCAGGAGCTGCTCGGCATCGAGGAGGGCGACACGGTCGTCGTCTTCGGCGCCGGCCCGATCGGCTGCATGCACATCCGGATCGCCCGTGGGGTTCACCGGTGTGGACCGGTCTACCTGGTCGACGTCAACGCCGACCGGCTCAAGATGTCGGCCGACGCCGTGCAGCCCGAGGAGACCATCGACGGCTCCCAGGTCGACGTGGTCGACCGGGTCATGGAGCTGACCGGCGGGCGGGGCGCCGACGTCATCATCACCGCGACCGCCGCCAACATCACCCAGGAGCAAGCCATCGCGATGGCAGCCCGCAACGGCCGGATCTCGTTCTTCGGTGGCCTGCCCAAGACGAACCCGACCATCACCTGCGACTCCAACGTGGTGCACTACCGCCAGTTGCACATCCATGGCGCCAACGGCTCGGCCCCCGAGCACAACAAGCGTGCGCTCGAGTACATCTCGACCGGCCAGGTGCCGGTGAAGGACCTGATCACCGAGCACATCCCGCTGGACCGGGTTCTGGACGCCTTCAGCATCGTCAAGGCCGGTGAAGCCATCAAGGTCACGGTTGTGCCCTGACCCACGGATGGGCTAGTTCGGGGCTACTTCGGGACGTAGTTGAACGTGTCCGGGTCCGGGCCGGTCCGCTCGCCCTTGTCCAGGCCGGTGATCGCCGCCATGTCCTCGTCCGAGAGCTCGAAGTCGAAGATCGCGAAGTTCTCCTCCACGCGCGCCCGTGTCACCGACTTGGGGAACACGATGTCGCCCCGCTGGATGTGCCAGCGCAACGTGACCTGGGCTGGCGTCCTGCCGAGGTTGTCCGCGACCCGCACGATGGTCGGGTCCTTGAGCACCTTGCCCTGGGCGATCGGGGACCAGGCCTCGGTGGCGATGCCGTGCTCGGCGTCGAAGGCGCGGACCTCCTCGTTGGCGAGATACGGGTGGATCTCGACCTGGTTCACCGCCGGCGTCACGCTGGTCTCGCCGTGGATGCGGCGCAGATGGTGCGGCTGGAAGTTGGAAACACCGATCGCCTTGACGCGACCGCCCGCGTAGATCTTCTCCATGGCCTTCCACGTCTCGACATAGTCCCCCACGTCGGGCAGCGGCCAGTGCACCAGGAACAGGTCCAGGTAGTCGATGTCGAGGTCCTTCAGTGTCCCCTCGAAGGCGTCCAGCGCGGCGTCGTACGCGTGGAAGCCGTTGTTCAGCTTGCTCGTCACGAAGATGTCGCTGCGGTCGACTCCGGACGCGCGGACGGCCTCGCCGACCTCCTTCTCGTTGCCGTACATCTCCGCGGTGTCGATGTGCCGGTAGCCGACCTCAAGGGCCGCGAGCGTCGCGTCCTTGGTCCTCTCCGGCTCGATCTGAAAGACCCCGAAGCCAAGCTGGGGGATCTCGACACCGTTGTTGAGGGTGATGTTCGGTACGTCGCTCATGTGGCTCCTGCTGGTCGTCGTCGTCGCTTTCTTCTCGATTTCTTACTACCCAACACGCCGCTGGGGACGCATGGAGTGACCCATCTCATCGATACTTGGGTCGTGAGGACCCACCTGTTCTGGCTCGCGGTGGCTGCCGGTTCAATGGTGCTCGGGGGCTGCGGCTCCTCGGGCAGCGCGGGCTCCGGCGGCTCCTCACCGAGCACGTCTGCCAGCAGCTCGGCCAGCAGCTCCGCCAGCTCCTCGGCCAGCAGCTCGGCGAGCATGTCGGCGAGCAGCTCGCCGGGCGGGCCGACCGGCTGCACGCTCAGCCACCTGCGGGTCTCGCTGACCGGAGGCGAGGGGGCGGCCGGCAGCACGTACTACTCCCTGCGGCTGACCAACATCTCGGCGAAGCCGTGCACGACCGGCGGCTTCGGCGGCGTCTCCCTGGTGGCGGCCCCCTCCGGCGCGCCGATCGGAGCACCGGCGGACCGCGTCAGGAAGGACCAGGCCAAGCGGCTGACCCTTCGACCGGGAGGCCATGCGGCGGCCACCCTGCGTGTGGTCGATGCGGCGAACTTCCCGCGGTCCGCGTGCAGGCCCGTGACGGCGAAGGGGCTGCGGGTGTATCCGCCCAACGAGACGAGGTCCGCCTTCGTGGCGCACCCCCTGACCGCCTGCCGGTCTCCCAAGGTGCACCTGCTCTCCATCTCGCCGTTCGCGATGGCCGGCTGAGGCCGCCCTTGGGCGGCGGCTTGCCCGAGGCGGCCCTGGGTCACGGACTTCGACGCGCTGGCTCTGACGTACGGCGTCCGTGACCTCGGATGCGCGGCCTGCTGCGGCGCTGGAGCACGCCGTCATGCGCTTGCGCTGCTCTTGGCGCGTCGGCACGCCGGCTGACGCCGCGACGTCCTCAGTCCTCGGGGCCGCCGTCCTGCGCGGCGAGCCACTGCCGGACCCGCTCGTTGTCGGCGCCCAGGGTGGGCGGTGCCGCATGGGCGCTCTTCGTCACCTCGCCGCCCGTGCGGTCGAAGAACCGGAGCGGCGGCCCGGGCAGCGTCAGCGGCCCGAGCGTCTCGTGGTCCACGGATATCTTCAGGCCCTGGCTCTCCAGCTGCTCCCACGCGTAGACCTCGTCCATGCTGCGCACCTTGCCGGCCGGCACGCCGACCTCGGCCAGGTGCACCAGCAGGTCCGCGGCGGTCCAGTCCTTGAACGCGTGCTCGACGACCTCGATGGTCCGTTCCCGGTGGGCGACCCGCTCACCGTTGGTGGCGAGGCCGGGTGTGTCCGGGTCGACGTCGAAGGCGGTGCAGAAGCGACGCCAGAGGCCCTCGCTCCCCAGGGCAATCTGCACGAACCCGTCGGCGCAGTGGAACAGGCCGTACGGCGCGATCGAAGCGTGATGATTGCCCTGCGCCCGACCCACCTGACCGGCGACCGTCCACCGGGTGCCCTGGAAGGCGTGCACGCCCACGGTGGCAGCAAGCAGTGAGGTCCGCACCACCTTGCCCTCGCCGGTCCGCTCTCGCTCCAGCAGCGCCGCAAGCACGCCGTAGGCGCCGTACATCCCGGCCAGCAGGTCCGCGATCGGCACCCCGACCCTCTGCGGGTCCTCCGGACCTGACCCGGTCAAGGACATCAGACCGGCCTCGCCCTGGGCGATCTGGTCGTAGCCGGCCCGCCCGCCCTCGGGCCCGTCATGCCCGAAGCCGGTGATCGAAAGAATGACGAGGCGGGGGTTCACCGTCTGCAGCTGCTCGAACCCTAGGCCGAGCCGGTCCAGGACGCCGGTCCGGAAGTTCTCCACCAGCACGTCCGCGCGGCGGACCAGGTCCACCAGCAACGCCTTGTCACCCTCGGCCTTGAGGTCGAGCGTGACCGACTCCTTGTTGCGGTTGGCGGACAGGAAGTACGTCGATTCGCGGCTGCCCGCCTCCGGCGCGGGCGGATCCACGAAGGGCGGCCCCCAGCCACGGGTGTCGTCACCGCTCCCGGGTGCCTCGACCTTGATGACCCGGGCACCGAGGTCGCCGAGCATCATCGTGGCGTGTGGGCCGGCCAGGGCACGAGTCAGGTCGACCACGAAGATGCCGCCCAGGGGGCCCGGGCCGGGCTGCGTATCCCGCCCTTTCGGGTCCGTTGTCTCGGTCACAGCCAGCCTCCCTGCTCTCCGTGGCCGGGTGGCCACTTCCGGCTCACTACCTCCGACGCTTCCCCATCACTACCCCGGACGCTTCCCGCTCACTACACCGAGCCCGCTGTTGAACCCACGACCCGCCGACCCGGCCCGTCCGCAGGCCGAAACCACGCCGACCCGGCCCGTCCGCAGGCCGAAACCACGCCGACCCGGCCCGTCCGCAGGGCTACGACAACCTCACCGCGCGTGCGCAGGCTCCGCGCGGTGCCTGCCGCCCCGGGGCCTCGCGACGGCGGCCGTGGCGGGCGCGCCCTGCTGTCCCACGAAGTCACGCGCGCGGATCAGGAACAGACAGCAGATGCCCGCCACCAGCGCGATGACCGCTGCGATCGTGGTGATGTGGTTCAGCGCATCCACGAAGCTGCCGGTCGCCGCCTGCTCGATGGTCGACCGCGCGGACGCCGGAGCGTGAGCGAGGACCGCCTGGATCTGGCCGTTCGTCACCGCCGTGGCAACCTTCGACGCCTGCGCCGCACCGGGTGTGCCGGCGAGGGCGGTGTGGATGCCGCCGGCGACCTGGTGGCTGAAGATCGAGCCGAGCGCAGCAATGCCGGTGGCGATGCCGACCTGGCGAAACGTCGAGTTGACCCCCGACGCCATCCCGGACCGCTCCGGCGCGACCACCCCCACGGCCGTCGACGCCAGCGGGACGTTGATCATGCCGATCCCGATGCCCGCGACGATGAGCCCGGGGATGAGGTGGGTCCACTCGGACTTGTCAGAGCTCGCCGCGATGCCGCGCATCAAGAACAGCCCCAAGGCGGTCAGGAAGAACCCGGGGGCGATGAGCCACTTGGTGGGCACGTGGCTGGTCAGCCGACCCGCGACGATCGCCGCCACGAAGGACATGCCGGACAGGAACAGGAAACGCACCCCGGAGCCGATGGCGGAGTAGCCCAGGACGTTCTGCACATAGATGATCAGGTACGTCAGCAGCGAGAAGATCGACGCCGACACCCCCACCGCCGCGATGAGGCCGCCGACGAACGTCGGCTTGCGCAACAGTCCCAGGTCGAACATGGGCGAGCGCTGCACGAGCTGGCTGACGACGAAGCTGACCAGCAGGATGGCGGACGCGACGAAGCTGCTGACCACCAGGGCGTGACTCCAACCGTCGACGCCGCCGCGGATGAGCCCGAGCACGAGGAGTCCCAGACCCGAGCTGAACGTGATGAACCCGATCCAGTCGGGCCGCCCCGCGTGCGGGTTCCGACTCTCCTGGACCTGGGTCAGCGTGACCGCCAGGGCGAAGACACAGATGGGAATGTTCACCAGGAAGATCCAGTGCCAGGAGAGCCCGCTGGTCAGCACCCCGCCCAGCACCGGCCCGACGGCGACCGCCACTCCGGTGGTCGCCCCGAAGAAGGCGAACGCGGTGCCCCGTTCCTTGCCGCTGAACGCCCCGGACAGCAGCGCAAGTGCCGTCGCGAACATCACCGCGCCGCCGATGCCCTGGGCCGCACGCGCAAGGGTCAAGAAGAGGACGGTCGGCGCCAGCCCACAGAGCAGGGAGCCGAGCGTGAAGACGAAGGTGCCGATCGCGAACAGGCGCTTTCGCCCGTACCGGTCCGCCAACGAGCCGGCGGTCAGCTGCAGTGCCGCCAGCGTCAGCGCATAGGCGTCGATGACCCACTGCAGGTCCGAGAGCGAGGCGCCCAAGTCACGTTGGATGTCTGGCAGGGCGACATTCACGATGGTGATGTCGAGCAGCAGCATGAACACGCCCGTGCACACCGCCACAAGGGTCCACCACTTGGTTGCCACAAGGTTCTCCTGCTGTCGTCAGTCGCTGAACCATCAAGTGCTAAACGTTTATCTGTAGTACGGTAGCCTCCGATGGACGAGACCACAAGGCGGGCCGCTCTGTCCGACCTCTATGCCCTGCCTGGTCATCTCCTCTGGCGCGCCGCCGCCCGAGTGGCCGTCGAGCTCGACCGCATCCTCCCCGGTGCCATCGACGTGCACGCCTATGCCGCCCTGCTCGCACTCGCCGATCGGGAGCCGCAGTCCCAACGCAGCCTGGCGAGGCTCATCGGTGTCAGCGGCACCACGCTGACCTCGGTCGCACACACCCTCCAGAAGGACGGTCTCGTCGAACGTGTGCGCAACCCCGAGGACCGGCGGTCCTATTCCCTTACCCGTACGGCGGCCGGGCAGTCCGCCGTACGCCGGTGGGCTCCGCACGTCGACAGGATCGAGGCGCAGCTCACGGCTGCCTTCACCGAGGACGACGCTGAACGGCTCCGGGAGCTGCTCGTCCTGGTGCTCGACGGTCAGCTCGACGAGCGCACCCCGAAGGCACTGCTCCGCAACACCGCCTTCCTTGTGACCCGGGCCCAACAGCAGGGCCATCGAGAGTTTGCGGCCGCTCTTCAGCCGCTGGGCATCGAGCCGCGGCATTTCGGCACGATGCGAGCGCTGAAGATCGTCGGGTCCGCCACCCAGGGTGAGGTGGCGTCGCTCCTAGACGTGAGTCCGGCCACCGTCGTACAGATAGCCGACCACCTTGAGAAGCGCGGTCTGGTCATGCGCCAGCGGGACGCCAGCGACCGCCGGGTCCAGCGACTCTACCTCGCTCCCCGGGCGCTTGACGTCGTCGACGACGCCACCGCCATCTCCTCCCGGATGTTCGAGGACCGGCTCGGCGGCCCCCGCAGCCAGGCCCGAAAGGACCTTGTGCGACTACTCAGCCTGCTGCTGTCCGGCCGGCGTGA
>JAICWH010000035.1 GCA_025934895.1 Nocardioidaceae bacterium
CCAGTCGATAGACACGACTGGCGCCTTACCTAATGAGCCGACCCAACTGCGAACAGTGCGGACAGCAGCTACCCCGACCCCTACTCACCTGGCCGCCCGATGACCTACTGCTCCCCGGCCCACCGGACACGCGGCGGCCACTCATCCGGCACCACCGGCGCCCAGCGCCACCGCAAGCGATCAGCCGGGGCCAAAACCGCGACGACAGCCGGGGCCAGATCACTTGACGCAACGCACACAGGATCCGCGCATGCTTCCAGGGTGACCTTGATTGACCCTTCCGACGCCCCACACGGCAGCCGCTCCGTCAGTGGATCAGGTTTCCTCAGAGGGTTGCGCCCTGTCCGGAATGGCTGCAGACTTCCGATACGCCGACGGCACGCCCCTCATTCAGCGTGACGCGCCGCCCGGTCGCTGTTTCCCTAATCCGGCAGGGAGGGGTTCCGATGGAGGACGAGGAAGAGCTGCTGCCCGCTGAGGTGGCGGCGGCGGCCGAGTCGGTCTTCGACCCTCAGGACGACGCGGAAGAGGCCAGCGTGCTGGCTCAGATCAGCTCTCTGTACCAACGGGACCTGGCGATGGCGACCGCCTTCGTGGTCGGGCTGCTGGTCGTCCTGCCGTTCATCGTCATCGCACTGTGGTCGGTGATGCCCGGCCCGGGGACCAAGACGCTGTTGGTGGCCGCCGCGGCTGTCCTGCTGGTCTACAACGTCGCATCGATGTCGTACCTGGTCCGCAACTATCGACGTGACAAGGACTTCATCTACCGGCGCGACGTCGCTCACCTGCGAGAGCTCAAGGTCGCCCGTCGCCTGGAGAAGACTGGCGAGGTGCCGGCATGAGCACAGAAGCCGTAGCGTCGGCGACGGGCCACTACGTCCCGCCGAAGCAGAGCAAGCGCGGCCAGGTCTTCGACTCGGTGTTCATCCTGGCGCTGCTGTTCGCGGTGCTCTTCGGCGTCACGTACTACAGCAACGCCGCTGCTGCCCCAACCACCGCGAAACCGAAGCCGTTGGCGCAGCTGCCCATCACCCAGACCGAGCGTCAGCAGTACCAGCGCGCGATCGACGAGGGGCTCGTGGACCTCAAAGGCGTCAATGACCAGGTGGCGGCGAGCACGCCCAAGTCAGGTTCGAAGCAGTACCCGATCAACCCGCTGGCGCTGCTGGCCACCTTCGGTGTGATCGCCGGCTACCTGGTGTTCGTGTACCTGATGTCCTTCCGCGAGTACCGGGAAGTGATCCGTGAACGGTTCGGGTCGCCTCCCGGTTCGTCGCCCCCATCCGATGGAGGTGCAGCGTGATCGTGCACGTGGCCGAGTACCTGGCTTGGATCATCAGCGCCCTGCTGGGCGCGTGGATGGTCTTCGACGCGGTGAAGGTCTCCCGTGAACATCCCGAGGAGTTCCTGACCACCTCGGTGGAGGGCACCGACGAGCTGTTGGCGTCACCTGCTGCCGGGCAGATGCTGTCCCCGACGGAGGAGGAGACCGCGTGACCAGTGTGGCGTCGGGAAGCGCGACCCCGGAAGAAGTCCGCGCGGCGGCTGATGCGCATGCCGCGAGGAAGCACCTGGCGCTGAAGAAGGTGCTGGGGCCGGCCCACATCTGGGGGCTCGGTGTCGGCATCGTGCTCGTCGGGGAGTACATGGGCTGGAACTTCTCGGTCCAGAAGGGCGGGATGTTCGGAGCCCTGATCGCGGCCTGGGTCGTCGGGGTCCTCTACACCTGCGTCGCGATGATCGACTCGGAGGTCACCTCCACCGTGGCCGCCGCCGGCGGTCAGTACACGCAGGCGAAGCACATGATCGGGCCACTCATGGCCTTCAACGTGGGGCTCTTCCTGGTCCTGGAGTACACGATGCTCGAGGCGGCGGACGCCAACGTCGTGAGCTACCTGACGTCGACGATCGCCAACCACCTCGGCTACACGGGAAGCGTCAACCAGTACGCGTTCATCATCCTCGCCATCATGATCCTCGCGTTCCTGAACTACCGCGGGGTCCTCATGACCCTCTCCATCAACCTGGTGATCACCGCAATCGCCGCGATCGCGATCGTGGTGCTGTTCGTCGCCACCCAGGGGTGGAGCCCGGACGCGCAGCTGCACTTCCACGGGCTGGTCTCCTCGCACGACAACGCGTTGCCCTACGGATGGTTCGGCGTGCTGGCCGCTTTCCAGTTCGGTATGTGGTACTACCTCGGCATCGAGGGCACCTGCCAGGCAGCGGAGGAGTGCCGGTCCGCGGCGCGCTCGATCCCGCTCGGCACGATGACCGGGATCATCACGCTGCTGATGGCGGCGGTCCTGACCTGGTACGTCTGCGCGGGCACGCTCCCGTGGCAGTACCTCGGCGTCTCGATCACGCCGTTGTTCGACACGGCACTGGTCAACGCTGGCGGGGCGGTCGCGACACTGCTCGCCGTAGGCACGGTGTTCGCCACGTTCGCCTCCGCCAACGGCTGCATCAACGACGCGTCCCGAGCATGGTTCTCGATGGGTCGCGACAACTACCTGCCGGCCTGGTTCGGCGCGATCCACCCGCGCTACCGGACACCGTTCCGCGCCATTCTCTTCCTGGTGCCGGTGGCCATCGCGTTCGCCATCCTCCCGGTGCTGTTGAACAAGCCGGAGCTCCTGGCGACGGTGATCACCTTCTCGATCCTCTCGGCGCTGCTGATGTACTCCTTCATGGTTCCGAACATGTTCCGCTTCCGGAAACTGTGGCCGATCGGCGTACTGCATCGCGGCTACACCCACCCGCTGCACCCGCTGCCCGCGATCACCCTCGCCGTCATCGCGGCACTGGTGCTGTTCGCAACGTTCCTGGGATACGGCACGACGCTGCTCACGTTGGTCATCTTCTACCTGCTCGCGTCCATCTGGTTCGTCGTGTTCCGCTACAAGTACGTCCGCAGGGGACAGCAGTTCACGATGCCGTGGCCTCGCCCGAAGGGGTACTGAGCAGATGGCCGGGGGCCGGGCGGCCTTCGATGGTCATCGGCTGGTCGCGGCCACGACTGTCACGGAGCCATCGTGAACGTGGCGCTCCTGACGGTCATCGTCGTCGTCACCGGCATCCTGTGGGTCCGGATGCAGACGTCGCACGTCCGCCGCGTCGCCGGGCAGCGACGAAGCGTCCTCGCCGACGTGCGGAACGTGGTGGACCGGTCCGAGCTGACGCAGCGCGGAATCGACTATCCGGTGCTGACCGGTGACTACCGCGGGGCGCCGGTCACCATCGCGGTCATCGTCGACACCTTGACACTGCGGGAGCTCCCGACCCTGTGGCTGTCGGTGACCCGCCGGCATCCGCTCCCGCTGACCGGTCCTGTCGACATGCTGCTCCGGCCCAGCTCGACCGACATCGTCTCGCCCGGGGAACGGTTCCCCGTGCAGCATCCTGTCCCGCCGGCGTGGCCCGCCCACATCAGGGTGGCGACACCGCTCGGCGGGACGCCCCACCTGCCCGAGCTCTCCGCCGCCTTGCCGCTGCTGCACGACACGCGCACCAAGGACGTGCTGCTCAGCCCGACCGGCGCGCGTCTGATCACGCGACTCGCCCGCGCGGAGCTCGGACACTACCGCTTGGTCAGGCGCCCCAAGTTCAAGCCGCAGCTCAGCGCCGAGGAGCTCACCGCCGCTCTCGACGCTGTCTGCGCCATGACCGAGGGCATCCACGAAGCAGCGGCCACTCACCGTCCTGGCCGCTCGACCGCCAGCGGCGGAGCCTGACGACGGCAAGCCGCGTGGCCTGGGCGGGTCCCGTGGACGGGGCCAGCCGCCCAGAGGGAAGGGCCGGGGACGTCAGCGGTCTCGCAGCAGATCTCTGCGGCCGCCTGCTCCGCCGGCAGCCGCGGCTCAGTCGTCACCCGGCCGGTGGTGGCTGCGCGTCGTCCAGCCGTCGTACGAGGTCGCGGGTGGACGCCACGTGGGCCCGGGCCTCCTGGACCGGTGCCGGGTCCGCGGCTTGACCGGCGTTGAGCTCCACCAACCTTGCCGAGCCGAGAACCGCGGCCAGGCACAGGTGTGCCGCGGCGAAGGCGTCCCCCCGGAGGTCGCGCTTGCCTTCGGTCGCCAGCCAGGCGGCGTGCGCCGCGATCTGTGCTCCCAGCCGGCAGATGTGCAGGGGAACCTCGGCCGCCCGCAGCGCTGCGGCCGCGACGCGCTCACGCCGGCCGGGGGCGTCCTTGTGCTCTGCCCAGGCCTCCATCAGCTCGGTGAAGCCGACTTCGTCCTCGTCGGCGAGGTGGTGGAGCTGGTCGATGGCCGACTCGGCGTCGGTCACGGCGTGCGCCGCGACGTCACCGGTGTAGCGCGCCGCCATCGCGACCAGCGAGGCCGCCGAGGCGCAGGCCATCGCGGACGCCGCCCCGCCTCCGGGGTAGGCCGTGCGCTGCGACGTTCGTCGCAAGATGGTCTCGAACGGCAGCGTGAACAGGGAGTCGGTGCTCATCGTCGGCACCGGATCACCGGGACGTCTCGAGGCCGCCCCAGGACGGGTGACCGTCCTGGAGTTGCGCTCCGAGGTCCTCACCCGCGGCGAGCAAGGTGTCGAGCAGGTAGCGGCCGCTGGACCGCTCGCAGTGCAGCAGGTACGACGGCGAGCCGGCCACGTCGTCGCGGACCACGTCGGTCACGACCGCCGCCACGCTGGTGCGCAGCGCCGAACCGTCGGGGACGAAGCGGTCGTCGAGGTCGAGGGCCGTGAGCCGTCGCAGCAGCAACATCGTCGCAGGTCCGTGCACGCGCAGCAGCGCGCGTCCGTGCGTGAGCCCCATGACCGTGACCAGGTCCTCGGTGACGCTGGCCAGCGCGGTCCGGAAGTGGTCCACGGTCGCTCCGCCGGTCCCTCGCGGGCCCAGCACCAGCCACTCGCCCGGCGCCGCCCCGGTGACCAGCCGGTCGCCGTCCCACGCGGCACGGCCGAAGCGGGTGCCCATCGCGGTGGCCATCCGGGTGGCGGTTGGACCAGCGGCCGGGCCCTTCACCAGCACCTTGGCGAGGCCGCTGAGGTCTGCCAGCGTGACGGCTCCGGAGGCGTCACCGGTCGGCACCTCCCATCCCTCCACGACGCGGGTCAGGGAGGCGGCGCCGAGGAAGGCGCTCCGCGCAGTCGGACTTGTCTCAGGCACGGGCCCGCGCTCCTTCGGCATCCACATGGGCGAGGTGCTGGCACAGCCGCGCCTCGATGATCCGTCCGTCGGGCTGCAGCACGCGGACCACGCTGTCGGGTGTCGCCTGGTCCGTCCGCAGCTGGGCCAGGCAGATGCCGCGGCCCAGGGTGGGGGAGTGGCGCGAGGAGGTGATCCGGCCGAGGATCTGGCCGGCCGCGCTGACGATCTGGCTCGCCTCCGGCGGGACCACGTCCGGCTCCAGCGGCTGGAGCGCGACGAGCTGTGTCGAGGGACCGTCCTCGCGCTGCCATCGCAGCTCGGTCGCGCCGACGAAGTCTGGCTTGTCCAGCTTCACGGCCCAGTCAAGACCGGCGCTGTAGGCCTGCGTCAGACCGTCGGTGTCCTGGCCGACGATCAGGTGGCCCTTCTCGAGCCGCAGGATCCGCTGCGCCTCGACGCCGAAAGGACGCACGCCCAACCCGGCTCCGGCGCTCATCAGCGAGTCCCACACGTGCTGACCGTAGGCGGCCGGGACGTGCAGCTCGTAGCTCAGCTCACCGGTGAACCCGATCCTCCACACGACGACGTCCGGCACGCCCGCCACGGTGGCGGTGCGGACGTTCATGTATCCGAAGGCCTCCGGGTCCAGGTCGAGGTCGGTAAGCCTCGACAGGAGCTCGCGTGACCGGGGCCCGGCACAGTTGATGCTGGCGTAGGACGTGGTGACCGGCACGCAGTGGACCTGCCACTCCGGATGGCTGGTCTGGAGCCAGCTCTCCACCCACTCCCACACGGCTGCCGCACCGTTGGACGTGGTCGACATCAGGTAGTGGTCGGGGCCGAGCCGGCCCGTCACTCCGTCGTCGAGGACGACGCCGTCCTCGGCGCACATGACGCCGTACCGCACCTTGCCCTCCGCCAGCTGCCTCCACTTGTTGACGTAGAGCAGCTCGAGCAGCCGGGGTACGTCGGGCCCGCGCAGGTCGAGCTTCCCGATCGGCGTGACGTCGATGATGCCGACGGCTTCGCGGACGGACCGTACCTCCGCGGCCGGGTCGCCGTAGTGCTCGGGCCGGATCCACGCGCCTGCCACCAGCGGCCGGGCGCCGTGGGCGACGTGCCACTCGTGCATCGGCGAGTACCGGACCGGCTCCAGCGAACGCCCGGCGAGCGCGCCCAGGGTCGTCGGCGCGTACGGCGGCCGCCAGACCGTCGTACCCGTGTCGGCGATGGTGGTGCCCTTGGCCTCGGCGATCACGGCCACCGCGTTGATGGTCTCCAGCTTGCCCTGGAGCGGACCCATGGTCGCGGTCGTGTAGCGCTTGGCCAGCTCGGAGGAGTCGTACCCCTCGGCGACGGCGATGAAGAGGTCCTTGCTCGTCACGTCCTCGGAGAAGTCGACGAACCCGTGCGTGGTCGACCGGAACAGCTCCGGGTGCGCCCGGCGCGGCAGCGGTGGCACGTCGACCGGCTGCACGTCGACGGGAAGGGACCCTGCGTCGTCGGGCCTGGTGGGCATCCCGGTGGCCCAGCCGCGGGCGACGAGGCCGGCGCGGCGTGCCGCCTCCTGGCCGGTGCGTGCCGCGTGCTCGAGGAGCTCCGAGGCCGACCCGTCACCCGCGAGCCCTCCGGTGACCAAGACGTCGTCGGGCAGCGAGGAGGGGAAGAAGCGCGCCGCCTGCGGGTCGTAGACCGGACGGTCCCCGGCCATGTTGACCAGCGAGGTGGGCGCGGTCCAACCCGCCGACACGACGAGGAGGTCGGCGGGGATCGTGCGTCCGTCCGACAGCTCCACGGAGGCCAGCTCGCCACGCCGTCCGTTCGCCCGCACCACCGTGTCTCCGGTGCGGCCGTCGACCACTTCGGCAACGTCGACGCCAGCGAGGGCCAGGTCGTCCACGCAGGCGTCGCCGTGCGGGTTGGCCGTGAAGACCACGGCCCGGTTCCCGGGCCGCACGGCGAAGAGGTTCACGAGCCGCCGTACGGCCGTGCCCAGGACCACTCCCGGAAGGTCGTTGCCGGCGAAGACGTAGGGCCGCTCGATGAGACCGGGCGCGACCACGAGGCTTTTGGC
Organism: Nocardioidaceae bacterium; assembly: GCA_025934895.1. Lineage (GTDB taxonomy): Bacteria > Actinomycetota > Actinomycetes > Propionibacteriales > Nocardioidaceae > Nocardioides_B. The sequence goes on from JAICWH010000035.1 coordinate 7,191, forward strand.
GCGCACCTTGACGAGCCGCTCGGTGCCGTCGGCACTCCGGACCACGACCCCCACCCAGTTGCCGTCGTAGCGGCCGATCACCACCGAGTCCGTGAGCACCTCCAGGTGCGTCGCCTCCGTGACCTGCCGCCGCAGCACGCCCAGCTCGTCGAGGTGCTCACGACCGCTCCAGCGCCAGTGACCGCCGAGCTCGTGGTCCTCCTCCACCAGCAGCACCCGTGCTCCGGCGTCGGCGGCCGCCAGCGCCGCGCGCATGCCCGCCGGGCCGCCCCCGGCGACCAGCACGTCGGGGTGCGCGTAGGTCTTGTCGACCTGTCGGTGCGGCGTCGACAGGTCGACGGAGCCGGCGTGCACGAACCGCTTGAGCACGGCCTCGTACGTCGGCCACAGCCGCTGGGGCTTGATGAAGGTCTTGTAGTAGAACCCGGGCGCCAGGAAACGGCCGATCCGCGAGTTGACGGCCTTGACGTCGTACTTGAGGGACGGCCACGCGTCCTGGCTGTGCACGTCCAGGCCCTCGGCGACGAGGCGGTGCCCGCCACGGACGTTCGGGTCGTCGCCCACCTGCATCATCAGGCCGGGGTCCACCCAGCCCGCCGTCATCAGGCCGCGGGGCCGGTGGTACTTGAAGCTGCGGTTGTAGACGCGCAGACCCGAGGCGGCCAGGGCCGACGCGATGGTGTCGCCCGCGTAGCCGCTGCGCGTGGCGCCGTTGAAGGTGAACGTGACCGGGCGGTCGCGGTCGATCACCTCCCCGGGCACGCGCGCGAGGCGGCAGGTCTCGCCTGGGGGTGTCATGCCTCGACTCCTGTTCCTGTCTCTTCCCGGCCCAGCCGCCACGTGGAGAAGACGGTGTTGTCCCGGGTGTCGCGCTCGGCATCGAAGAAGCGTCGGCAGCCGGCCCGGTGGAACCAGCGCTCGTGGACGCGTCCTGCGGGGTTGTTGCGCAGGTAGAGGTAGGTCCGCCACTCCGAACGGGTGGCGGTCCGTGGGTCCGGCCGGTCGACGACCTCACCCAGGGAGTGGAACTCGGTGACGTTGCGGGGCCCGCACCACGGGCAAGGCAGGACGATCACGTGAAGGAACCTCCGGTGGGGGACTGGCTCTGGTCAGTGGCCAACGGACGCCGCACCCTTCTCGCCGACCAGCTCGCCGGACAGGAACCGATCCAGGCCGAAGGGCTCGATCAGCGCGGGCGGCTTGCCGTCGGCGATGAGCAGCGCCATCTGCTCGCCGGCGACCGGGCCCGCCTTGAAACCGTAGGTCCCCCACCCGATGTCCACGTGGAAACCCTCGACGCCCGTTGGCCCCATGATCGGGCTGTAGTCGGGCGTCATGTCGCACAGACCGGCCCACTGGCGCAGCACCCGCATCTTCGACAGCCCGGGCATCAGCTCCAGGACGTGACCGGCGAGGCCCTCGATGAAGTCGAGGGATCCGCGCATGGAGTACTGCGCGAACGGGTCGACGCTCGCGCCGAACACCAGCTCGCCACGCGCGGTCTGGCTCACGTAGACGTGCAAGGTCCCGGAGACCACCACCGGGTCGAGGAAGGGCTTGACCGGCTCGGTGACGGCGGCCTGGAGGGGCGCGGTCACGATGGGGGTGCGGACGCCCACCATGTCGTTGATGAGCGTGGACCAGCCCGCGGTGCAGTTCACGACCGTCCCGGTCGAGATGCGTCCTCGCGACGTCTGGACCCCGGTGACCTTGCCATGCCCGGTATCGATGCCGACCACCTCGGTGCCCTGGTGCAGGTGGACGCCGTACAGGTCCGACGCCCGGGCGTAGCCCCACACCACCGCGTCGTGCCGGATGATCCCGCCCGGCGGGTGGTACAGGGCGCCGAGCACCGGGTAGCGCGGCTCGTCGGAGACGTCGAGCGCGGGAGCGAGGTTCTTGATGTCGTCGGGGTCGATGACCTCGGAGTCGACGCCCTGCACCTTGTTGACCTCGGCGCGCCAGCGCATGGTCCGCAGGGAGGCGTCGCTGTGCGCGAGGGTCAGGTGCCCGCGCTGGGAGAACATGATGTTGAAGTTGAGCTCGGCCGCGAGGTTCTCGTAGAGGTTCAGGGAGCGGTCGTAGAAGGCGACGCCCTCGGGGGTCAGGTAGTTCGAGCGCGCGATGGCGGTATTCCTGCCGGAGCCGCCGCCGCCGAGATAGCCCTTGTCGAGCACGGCCACGTCGGTGATGCCGTGCCTCGACGCCAGGTAGTAGGCCGTCGCAAGGCCGTGCAGGCCGCCACCGATGATCACGACCTCGTAGCGGTCACGCAGGTCGTGCGAGCCCCATGCGCGCTCCCACCCGGGCGTGGACCGCAGGCCCTGGCGTACGAGCGCTGCCGCTGAGTAGCCCGACACCCTGGTTCGCGGCTTGTCCGCCCGCGTCGGTCCAGGCCGTGCCTGACGTCGTGTCATCTCCGCGCTCCCTACTCGACCGCCGGTGCGTTTCCGGAGCATACGTCGCGTAGGAAACGTCGTCTACCTCGGGTAGAACATCCTGGGTCGTGGTGTTCAGACCGCGCTGGGGGCTCCGGACGTGACCGCCTTCAACGACAGCATCCGGACCGGGAGCACCACGGCCCGGACCGGACCGTGCGGCACCTCGCCGAGGAACTGGAGCGCGTCGCCCGGCTCGAGCAGCACGGTGCGGCCGCCGTACCCGTACTCGAGGCTGCCGCTGATCATGTAGAGGAACTCGCTGCCGCTGTGCTGGTAGAGCGGGAACCTCTCGGCGTCCGACTCGATCGTGACCAGCGTCGGCTCGAGGCGGTCGTGGGGGAACCGCATGCGGCCGAGCAGCTGATAGCGCTGCCCGACCGCCGATCCTCGATGCTGGATCTCCAGGCCGTGACCGGACTTCACGTGGAGCAGGTCGTGCTCCTCGTCGAGGCCTCGGAAGAAGGCGGTGACCGGCACGGAGAGGGCGGCTCCGATCCGCGCGAGAGTGGCGAGGGTCGGCGTGGTCTGGGCGTTCTCGATCTTCGAGAGCATGGCTTTGGACACGCCGCTGCGGCCGGCGAGCTGGCTCAAGGTCCAGTCGAGGTCCGTCCGGTACTCACGCAACCGCTGGGACACCACCACCCGCAGGGCGGCCTCGGCGTGCTCGGACTCGTTGGAGGCGATCGCCGCCCGCTCCCGCGACTGACCCGTCATTGCCGCACCTCCTCCGCGGAGTCTAGGGCCACCTACGATGGGGGCGTGGTCACCACCGTCCTCACCTCCGACGCGGTGGCCGGATACCTCCAGGCCCGGATCCACGCGGGTGACTACAGCCCGGGGGACCGCCTGCCGCCCCAGCGGGAGCTCGCCGAGCAGCTCGGCGTGGCCAGAGTGAGCGTGCGGCTCGGCATCCGTCGGCTGGTGGAGAGCGGGTACCTGGAGGTCCGTCGCGGTGCCTCCGGAGGAGCATTCGTCACCGAGCTGTCGGAGCCCCTCGAGGCCTGGCGGCATCGACTGCGCAGCATGGCGGGGGAGGTCGACGAGCTGATCGACTTCCGCACCGCCGTGGAGACGAAGGCGGCTGCCCTGGCCGCTAACCGTGCCACCCGCGCCGAGCTCGCCGAGATGCGCGCGGCGCTCCGTGCGATGCGGCTGCTGCGTTCCTCCGAGCGGGACTCGCGTACGGCGTTCCGTCAGGCGGATGCCGCGTTCCACGACGCGCTCAGCAGGGCTGCGAGGAACCGGCGCCTCGACGTGGCGATCCGGGAGGCGCGGTTGGAGCTCTTCACGCCCTACGACCTGCTGGCCTTCGACGAGCCGGTCGCGCCCGTGCTCGCCGACCATCAGGCCATCTACGAGGCGGTGCGCGACGGCGACAGTGCTCGGGCGGCCACGCTGATGGCCGAGCATATCCAGCACACCCGGGACCAGCTGCGGTCCTTCGTGAGCGCCGGGTCCTGAGGCGAAGGGGCCGGATCCTCGGCAACGCTTGACAGGCGTTCTCGCGGGGTGTTGCATCGCGGCATGCATTGGACCCTAAATGGGACCAATGACGGCGGCGTCTCCGGCCGCCATGGTTCTCGACACCCGGGACGTGTCGGTTCGCGGAAAGGGGCATCCCATGTGCGGCATAGTCGGCCTGCACCTGAAGACCGAGCGTCACCATGACGCGCTCGGTCGGCTACTCAGTCCCATGCTGGACTGCTTGGAGACCCGCGGCCCCGACTCGGCGGGCCTCGCCATCTACTCCGAGCCGGTCCCTGTGGGCTCCTTTCGGTACTCCGTCCGCATCGACGGGCTGGATCCCGACGCGGACACCAAGACCGTGGTGACCACGCTCGCGCTGGAGCTCTCCCAGGACCTCGGCAGCCCGGTGACGTGCGAGCGGGTCAGGCCGGATGGTGCGGTGCTGATCGCCTCGGACCGGGTGCGCGAGGTGACGTCCCGCCTCGCCGAGAGGCGGCCGGACGCAACGGTGGTCGGCTTCGGCCGGCACATCGAGGTGGTCAAGGACGTGGGCCGGCCGCGCGACATCCTGCGTCGCCACGAGATCGATGACCGCACGGGGTACCAGGGGGTCGGTCACACGCGGATGGCGACCGAGTCGGCGGTGACGACGGACCACTCCCACCCGTTCGCGCCGAACGCGGACCTGGCGCTGGTCCACAACGGGTCCTTCTCCAACCACGCCACGGTGCGGCGCCGGCTCGCGCAGAGCGGCATCCGGTGCGTGACCGACAACGACTCCGAGGTGGCGGCGCGGCTGATTGGGCGCGAGGTCGACTCCGGAGCGACGTTGGAGACGGCCCTCAAGACGGTCGGCCAGGAGATGGACGGCTTCTACACGCTGCTGGTCACGACCGCACGTGAGTTCGCGGTGGTCCGGGACTCGTTCGCGTGCAAGCCGCTGGTGGTCGCCGAGACCGACGAGTACGTCGCGGTCACCTCCGAGTACATCGCCATGACGAGCCTGCCCGGCATCGGGTCCGCGCGGGTGTTCGAGCCGACGCCGGGGGAGATCCACGTATGGGAACGGTGACCGAGACCGCTCCGGAGGCGGGACTCGAGAACACCCTGGAGCTGGACTGCGCCACGCTCTCGACCCGGGAGGTCAACACGGCGCTCCGGGAGCTGCCGGCGCGGTCGCGCGTGCGGATCGTCAACCCCCGTGGACGGCACAACCTCGCGGTGGCGCTCGACCAGGAGCTCGACATCGAGATCGCCGGTCATGCCGGCTACTTCATCGGGGGACTGTGCGACGGCCCGTCGATCACCGTCGACGGCTTCGTCGGCTGGTCCCTCGCCGAGAACCTCATGTCGGGCACCGTCCGGGTCCGCGGCAACGCCTCGGAGTGCTGCGGGGCGACCGGTCACGGAGGGCTCATCGTGGTGCACGGTGACACCTCCTCTCGGGCCGGGATCTCGCTGAAGGGTGCCGAGCTGGCGGTGGGCGGCGACGTCGGTCACATGTCCGGCTTCATGGCGCAGGCCGGGACCATCCTCGTTGGCGGCAACGCGGGAGACGCGCTCGGCGACTCGCTCTACGAGGCGGTCATCTATGTGGCCGGGAGCATCGCGTCGCTGGGCTCGGACGCGCAGGTCGAGGACCTCACCCAGGAGGATGTCGACCGGGTGCGCTCGCTCGTCGAGCGGGCCGGTTTCGACCACATCTCTCCCGAGGACGTCACCCGGGTGGCGTCGGCCAAGCACCTGTACAACTTCGACGCACTCAAGGAGCAGAAGTACTGATGTCGGCCGAGCCCCGAGACCTCCACCCGGCGGGACTGCACGTGGCGGAGGAGCAGCTCCGGCCGAGCGCCTCGTTCCCTCCGCAGCTGATCGCCCAGGTGCACGAGATGGCGCGGACCGGGCGGTACGAGATCCGTGGGGCCGGCAGCAAGAGGAGGGTGCCCTCCTTCGACGACCTCACCTTCCTCACCGCTTCCGCCTCGCGCTACCCGCTGGAGGGGTACCGGGAGCGCTGCGACACGCAGACCGTGCTCGGCACCCGGTTCAGCGAGAACCCGCTGACGCTGGACATCCCGATCACGATCGCCGGCATGAGCTTCGGAGCCCTCTCCGCGACGGCCAAGGAGTCGCTGGGCAGGGCCGCGACCGCCATGGGCACCTCCACCACCACCGGTGACGGTGGGATGACGGAGGAGGAGCGACGTGCCTCCAAGCGGCTGGTCTACCAGTGCCTGCCCTCCCGCTACGGGTTCAACCCCACCGACCTCAAGCGCGCCGACGCGGTCGAGGTGGTCATCGGGCAGGGTGCCAAACCCGGTGGCGGTGGCATGCTGCTCGGTCAGAAGGTGAGCGAACGGGTCGCGGCCATGCGCACCCTGCCCGCCGGGATCGACCAGCGCTCGGCGAGCCGGCACCCGGACTGGACGGGGCCCGACGACCTGCGCATCAAGATCGACGAGTTGCGTGAGGCCACCCGGTGGCAGGTACCGATCTACGTCAAGGTCGGCGCGACCCGGGTCACCAACGACGTGAAGCTCGCCGTCGAGGCAGGTGCCGAGGTCGTCGTGGTGGACGGCATGGTCGGCGGGACTGCCGCGTCCCAGGACGTCTTCATCGAGCACACGGGCATTCCGACCCTCGCGGCCGTGCGGCTCGCCGCCGAGGCGTTGCGTGACGTGGGCATGCAGGACACCGTGCAGCTCATCGTGTCCGGTGGGGTGCGGACGGGAGCGGACGTGGCCAAGGCGCTGGCGCTGGGTGCCGACGCCGTCTCGATAGGGATGGCGTCGCTGGTGGCGCTGGGCTGCAACTCGGCCTCGGCGCTCATCGACGGCGTCGATGTCGACGTCACCGACGACTACGCGCGGCTCGGCACCGCGCCCGGCTACTGTCACCACATGCAGACCGGCCGGTGTCCGGTCGGGATCACCACGCAGGACCCGGTTCTCGAACGCCGTCTCGACCCCGAGGTGGGGGCTCGACGGGTGACGAACTACCTGAAGACTCTCGTCATGGAGCTCACCACGCTCGCTCGGGCGTGCGGGAAGTCCAACGTCCACAACCTCGAGCCGGAGGACCTCGTCGCGCTGAGCATCGAGGCCGCAGCCATGGCGGGCGTTCCGTTGGCGGGCACGAGCTGGATTCCGGGACAAGAGGGAAGGTAGGGCAGCGATGACGGCGATCCCCGAGGAGCACAAGGACTGGCTGCGGGACCGTGCCGACGCGGACGGCATCCAGTTCTTCATGGCCATGTTCGTGGACATGCACGGCAAGCCCTGCGCCAAGCTGGTGCCTGCAGCCTCCCTGGACATGTTGCTGACGTCGGGGGCCGGGTTCGCCGGGTTCGCGGTGGGTGACATGGGTCAGTCTCCGGCCGATCCGGACCTGATGGCCATCCCGGACCCGAAGTCCTACATGCGGCTGCCGTGGCGGCGAGACGTGGCCGTCCTGCACTGCGACCCGCACGTGGAGGGGGAGCCGTGGCCCTACGCCCCCCGGGTCATCCTCCGCAACCTCCTGGACCGGGCTCGTGAACAGCACGGCTGGGTCTTCAAGACCGGTGTGGAGGCGGAGTACAACCTCCTGCGACGCGACGAGCAGGGGCACATCAAGGTCGCGGACCCGCTCGACAACAGCACCAAGCCCTGTTACGAGGCCAAGGGCCTGAGTCGCATGTGGGACCACCTGATCAGAGTCTCGGAGTACGTCAACGAGCTCGGCTGGGGCAACTACGCGAACGACCACGAGGACGCATGCGGGCAGTTCGAGCAGAACTGGAAGTACGACGAGGCGCTAGTCACCGCCGATCGCACGATCTTCTTCCGCTACATGATCCACATGCTTGCGCACGAGGCTGGGATGACCGCCACCTTCATGCCCAAGCCATTCAGCAACCTGACCGGCAACGGGCTGCACACGCACATGAGCCTGTGGTCGACCGACGACCGGCCCCTCTTCGAAGGCGACGACGACCCGCACGGACTGGGGCTGAGCACGCTCGGCCGCCAGTTCCTCGCCGGCCAGCTCGAGCATGGCCTGGCCATGTCGTCGCTGGTGCTGCCCACGGTGAACTCCTACAAGCGGATCGGGGTGGGCGCACCGAACTCCGGGGCTACCTGGGCACCGGGTTACATCACCTACGGAGGCAACAACCGCACGGTGATGCTGCGGGTGCCTGAAGGGGGCCAGATCGAGCATCGGGGCGTCTGCGGCTCCGCCAACCCATATCTGTCGACCGCGGCGATCCTGGCTGCGGGCATGGATGGCATCGACCGCGGTCTGGAGCCCGGCGCGCCGGTGGAGACGGACCTTTTCGCGCTCGAGGCGGGCATCATCAAGGACATGGGCATCCAGCAGTTCCCCGCCACCCTCGCGGACGCCGTCGCGCAGCTCGGCGGTGACGGCGTGCTGCGAGCCGCGTTCGGCAAGGTGCGCGACGGTGACTACGTCGACTACTACGCCCGGGTGAAGGCCGCCGAGTTCGCCGAGTACCACTCCTCCGTCGCTCAGTGGGAGATCGATCGGTACCTGACACTCTTCTGACGGCGGTTCTCGCCGGACGAGACGGCCACCGCCCTACCCGTTCGGACGCACCGTCGGCCCCGTCCACAGACTCGGTACGGTCAACCATGCTCGTGGGACTTGTGTGCGCAGTGGGGACGTCACTGTGCTACGGGTCCGGCTCGGTTCTGCAGGCTGTCGCGGCCGGAGACGCACGACTGACCACCCGGCTGGACCCGCGACTGTTGCTCAGACTGATGCGCGCCTGGCGTTATCTTCTCGGTCTGGCACTGGACGGTCTGGGATTCGTGCTGTCGCTGGTCGCCCTGCGATCGCTGCCTCTCTACGTCGTCCAGGCCGTGGTGGCGAGCTTCCTTGCGGTCACGGCCGTGGCGGGCGCACTGGTTCTGGGGACTCGGGTGCGCACGGCCGAGCGAGTCGCCCTCGTCGTGGTCGTCCTCGGACTTGCCTTGGCCAGCCTCTCCGCGGCGCCGGAGCCGGCCCGTGCCACCAGTGCGGGGGTGCAGTGGCTCGTCCTCCTGGCTGCGACGACCCTGGCCCTGATCTCCGTTCCCTTGGGGAGGCTGAGCGGCCGGCGGGGCGCCTGGGTGCTCGGCAGTGTCGCGGGGTTGGCGTTCGGCGTGGTCGCTGTCGGGGCGCGTGCCTTGTCGTTCTCGATGACCGACGGCAGCCTGGTCGCCCGCATCCAGGCGCTGGTCGACGCACCGGCGTCGTACGCCTTGGTGGTGGCGGCGCCGGTTGCCCTGATGACCTATGCAACCGCGCTTCAGCGCGGCAGTGTGGTTGAAGCGACTGCGCCGTTGGTGGTGGGCGAGACGGTGCTGCCGGCGATCGTGGGCCTGACCCTGCTGGGCGACCATGCCAGGCCGGGCTGGGGCGTCGCGGGCGGCGCAGGGTTCGTCGTCGCGGTCGGCGCTGCCCTGCTCCTTTCCCGTTTCGGCGAGGTGACGACCTCTCGAGCAGAGGGAGTAGAGCGGGAGTAGAGCCCGTGGACCAGTGCAGCCTCGTGACTGACCGGACCTCCGAGGAGTCCCTCAAGCACCAGTGGAGGGACGCGGATGGCCCCGACGCCAGGGGAAGCGGTGGTAGAGCGTGGGCCACCAGCAGACACCGATCACGACCGAGAGCGCATGGCCGTACATCGACATGTCGGGTGGTCCCACCGGCACGCCTCCCAGCAGAACCCCCGTGAGCATCAGGAGCACCAGGAGTACTAGGCCGCGCAGGGCTGGGAGACCTCCCAAGGAGGCGGCCACCGCCGCCAACATGCCGTAGGAAGCACCCACGTCCAGCCGATGTGCCGACGCTGAAGGCAGCCATGTGGCCGCGATCGCAACGGCGATCGACAGCTCGGTCAGCAGTGTGGCCACCACGTGACCCGACACGAAGACCAACGCCGCGCGTGCGGTCCCGACCCGCCGCTCGAGGGGTGCACACACCGACATGAGCACGAGGGCATAGGGAAGCCATACCCTCCCGGGCAGCCAGGTCGCGGAGAGGACGATGACGGTGACGGGGTCACGTTCGAGATGAGCGACGTCGGTGCTCGACGCGACGAGAAGATGGTGGGCGACGTCCGCCGGGGACTGCCGTAGCACTACGGTCGTGACCAGCAGGACGAGCGTGTAGACCGATGTGAGCGGCGCCGAGGACACGGCGTGGCCGAACGCAGCGAGCGGATGCCCGCGGCGGCGGGGCTGTGCTGGTGCTCGCGCGAAAGCGGCAGAACGCCCGCGAGGACTGGCCGTGCCCATGTCGTATTGTTCATCATCGACCAGGGCCCGGGCCGCCGGGGGCCCTGAGGTGCGGGCACGTCCTTTGTCATTCACGAGGTGGCGCCGCGCCGAACCTCGACCGGGGGGCCTCCATGTCGCTCGCCAGAGCGCTTTCCTAGGCGGATCGTCGCCCTGAGCCATCGTCAGGCGGAGCCCGCCCCGGCCGGAGCGTGTCGCCACAGCTCAGCGACCGCAGCGGTCCACACGCTCCCAGGGCCATTCGGTGGCGAGCCAGCGTGCGACGGCGTCGGCGAGTGGTACGTCGAGGCCGGATCTGTCGGCCCGGACCCAGGACTGCACGGTGACGTCCCACTCCTCGTCGGCGGAGGGATACAGGTAGACGCAGCCGATGACGTCGTCATCGTTCGGCTCAAGGACGGTGAAGGTGAAACCCGCGCACTGCGTGAAGTCGTCGGCGTGGCGGCGAAGGTCGGCGAGGTTCTCCTCGAGCGTCATGCCACTGCTGGGCGGCCAGTTGCCGTCGGGGTAGCCGGGAGTGGAGCGGATGTGCTCGATGCTCGACATCCAGGCGGCGTGATCGGCCTGGTTATGCTGCGGCCCCAGCGGTTCGAGGCGAAACTGGTCGGTGGCGAGTGAGGTCGGCGGATCGAAGCCGACTGGGACGAACTCATCCGTGGTCATGACCGGGACGGTACTGGGTCGCGGTGCGAGGAAGGCCGCGTCCCTGGCCCAGGAACGCCCCCTGGTCCGACTGGTGGGCCGACGCCGGTGGTGCTGTGGGGTCTACTGGTGCTGAGATGCGGTCTGCTCGGCCGTGAGGCCAAGCTGAGCCATCATTGATCCGGTGTCGAAGTACGTCTTCTGACTCTGGAGCTTGCCATTCTTGAACTCGATGACGTCACAGAACTGCAGGGTCACCGAGCGCCCGGTCGCCGGGATCTCGCCCATGCTGGTGGCCAGGGTCCCGGTGTGGGTGCCGTGGCCGGTGAACTCGACCACTACGTAGTCCCCGGATTCGATCACCCGGTCGACTGTCACGTTTCCGTCCGGAAAGCCGTCGACCCACATCGTGTTGTACGCGCGTGAGCCTTCGACTCCCTCGAACGTGTCGCCCGGGCCGACGATCGTGAGCGTCGCGTCGGGCGCTGTCGCCTCGGCAATCTCGTCGAAGTTCCGCTCGTTGAACGCCTCGTGCATCCTGCGGGCGAGGTTAGCGTTGTCTGCCATCTGAGCCTCCATTCAGGCATCTGCCCACCTCTGGAGACGCTAGTACCGAGCACGGTATGGAGCAATGCGAGAGGGCCGGTTTCACCCCCGGCGCAGGTGGGAAAGCGTCACAATCATCAGCAAGCGAGGTGGAGCGTGCTTTTCAGGTCCCGGTTCATGCCATGTCAGGAGTGCGGAGCGTCCGTTGATCGGACCGATCTTCCGACGCACGAGTGCTCGCCCCAGCGCTGGGCCGACTACCAGGCGTTCGGGCTGCGTGACGAGATCGCGGAACTGGAGGCCGGGATTGGTCGCTACTTGGCGACGGCATCGGGGCGCTTCGAGACCTGGCTCGCCGCCCGACAGGTTCACGGCCAGGCCTGAGCTTTGACCGGGGCGCCCGCGTGGGACACCCGTGGCTGGCTCGCCGGACGCTGCTCAGGGATCGTTTCCGCTGAACCGAAGATGAGTCAGCTTGGATCGCGTCGATGGCGATGAGCTGTCTCGGCTACTGCGGCGCTAGTTGGGCCGGGACCCCGTTCACCAGAACCGCACGGGGGGCGCTCAGGGTGGTGAGGTCTTGGGACAGGTCACCGTCCACAACGAGCACGTCAGCGGCATGTCCCGGCGCGAGTCGGCCGACCTCCGCGGCGAGGCCGCAGGCCTGTGCGGCGACCGAGGTGGCGGCCGCCAGGGCTTCAGCCGCCAGATAGCCTCCCTCGACCATTTCACCGACAGTCCGCCACAGGTTGCCGTGCCGCTTCGTCGGCCCCATCCCGGAGTCGACGCCAGCGATCAGGCGGACGCCGTGCTCGCGGAGCCTGGCCAGCTCGCCGATCCGGGAGACGTAGAAGTCATCGAAGCTGCTGACCCCAAAGCGCGTCATCAGCTCGGCAAGCGGAGGCGGCGGCGCCGGCATCAGGGCGTGCAGGCTGCGGTCGTTTCCCATGGTGAGGTCGACGAACAGACCCCGACGTGCCACCTGCTGCAGGAAGTCGTCGTCGATGTGCGAGCCCTGCGCGGTCGACAGGCCGGTGAAGTGCTCGATCCCGTCCACACCGGCCGCCGAAGCGTTCTCCATCGCGGCGAGTGAGTGGGCGTGCGCCACCAGAGGTAGTCCGGCCCGGTGCGCTTGGTCGACGAGTACGGCGAGCTCGGCCGCGGTGAACTGCGCGCCCAGCTGATCGGTCCCCGGCGTCGCGAACCCGCCCGACGCCATCACCTTGACCACGTCCACGCCGCGCTCGGCGCGCTCGGAGACCGCGGCGCGCAGATCGGCGTCCAGCATCCCGCCGACCGCACCGCCGAGGAAGTGACAATGCCCGTCTGGGGTCGTGATCGGTGGCCCGGACGCGACAACGCGAGGCAGGCCGGGGACGTCGCGGAAGGCCAGGGTGCGGTACCGGATGTCGCCCAGATCCCGGACGGTCGTCACCCCGGCCGAGGCGTGAGCGCGCAGGGACTCGACGATGACCGCGTCGATGTCTTCGTCAGTCATTCCACCGGTGCGCTCCAGCCCGCCGAAGGTGCAGTCCGCCACCACGTGGGTGTGACAGTCGATCAAGCCGGGAAGCACGGTGCCGGCATGCTCAGCGACCTCGACGCCCGCGGGAAGCGCCACCCGGCCCGACTCCACACTGACGATCCGATCACCCTCGATGAGCACCGTCGCGCCACCAGGCAGGAACCGGCTGCCGTCGAACGCGTGCGCCGCACGGATGGCGTGCATGCCGCCATGATGTCCCTCCGCGGAGCCTCGCCACAACGGACCAGCGGAGATGCAACAGTTCCGGCTGAACCCGGAGCGCGGTGACTCACACACGTCGCGGAGACTGATCGCCCAACTTTGATGCGGCCATGGAGGCGTTAGGCAGGAAGGGCATGCGAGGGCTCACTCATCGGGCGGTGGACCAGACAGACGACCTGCCCAGGGGTCGACAGCGGCGCCAGCGCAAGCAGCTGCCCGACCGCTGCCCGACGTACGTCTGGTCGCCACTGATGCCGACTGGTTGTGGGGTGAAGGTGCGGAGATGCGCGGACCCTACCGATGGGTCCGACGTGCCCGCATGCAGACATGGATAAAGCTGACCAGGTGGGCTCGGCGGCATGAGTGCAGCGCACGGGCGGTCCGTGCCAGTGCCACTCCGGATCGCCTCGACGGCGGGCCTGGAGGTCGCCGGAGCTCATGCGCCCATGACCACTGCGTGGGGCCAGCGGGGTCAACGGTCGTCAGGTGCGGCCCGCCCCAGCCCCGCCTCACGCGCCAACATCGCGGCTTGGGTGCGGTCGGTGACCTGCAGCTTGGTGAGGATGTTGGAGACGTGGTTGCTGATCGTCTTCGGCGTCACGTTGAGTCGTCGGGCGATCACGGCGGTGGGAGTGGCCGAGGCCAACAAGTCGAGGATCTCGAGCTCTCTCGCGGTGACGCCCGGGAAGGCGATGGCCGCGGGCTGTGCCGGCGGAGAGGTGAGCTGATGCAGCACCCGTACGGCGATCCCCGGGCCGAAGATCGCCTCGCCGGCCGCGATGGCACGTACCGCGCCCGTGATCTCGTCCTGCTCGGCGCCCTTGAGCAGGTAGCCATGGGCGCCGGCCCGCATGGCGGCGAAGAGAGAGTCGTCGTCGTCGTCCATCGTGAGAACGCAGACCCGCACCGAGGGGGCGACCCGTGCCAGCTCGCGGATCGCCGTGAAGCCGTCGGTGCCGGGCATATGCAGGTCCATCAGGGCGACGTCCGGTCGATGCATCACCGCCTCACGCACGGCCTCCTCGCCGTTGGCGGCGACGGCCACGACGTCGAACCCGTCGAGCGAGGTCAGCACCCCGACCAGGCCGGAGCGGACGACCGGATGGTCATCGGCGACCAGCACGCGGATCAGGCCAGCGCCGTCGGCAGACATACCCGCACCTCCCCGCCACGTGGGCCGGGACCGACCTCGCTGCTGCCGCCCAGCTGGGCGACCCGCTCACGCATCCCGGCGATCCCGACGCCGGGACGCCAGGCGGTCGTGTGACCGCCGTCGTCGAGCACCTCGCAGTGCAGGCCGGCGTCGTCGGCGCCGAGTCGCACCACCACCGAGGACGCGCGGGAGTGCCGGATGACGTTGGTGAGGGCCTCGGTGGCGATCCGGTAGGCGGCCTGCTCGACGGCGGGAGGCAAAGGCGGCAGGTCCGTCGCCTCGATGACGGTGCGAAGTGGAGCACCGTCGGACCGGTGGTTGACCTGGTCCGCCCGGATCCGCAGCGCCTCCACGAGCCCGAACGAGTCCAGGGCAGCTGAGCCCAGGTTGTCGACGATCCGGCGAACTTCCAGGATCGCGGTTCTGCTGTCGGCTCGCACCGCTGTCAGCTTCTCCTGAAGGGCGCCGTCAGATGTGCCACCGGCGAGGTTGGCGGCGGTGTCGGCCGAGAGCGCCACGCCGGTCAACAGCGGTCCGAGCCCGTCGTGCAGCTCTCGTCTGAGCCGCCGACGCTCCTCCTCGCGGGCGGCCACGAGCCGTTCGCGGGACACCTGCAGCTGCTCCAGCAAGGTGGTGGCGTGCACCGCGGTGGACAGCGGTCCAGAGAGCAGGCTGAGCAGGCGCTCGTCGGCCGGTGCGAGACGCGTCTCGCCGACGCGCAGGCCGACGACAAGGGTGCCTGCGTCGAGGGGGAGCTCGGCCGACGGCCCCCCGGGGACGCCACCGGCTGCGAGTGGCACCCCGTCGACCACGACGCCCACGTAGGGCAGGCGGAGCGCCGTCCTGATCTCCTCCAGAGTCTCCGGCAGGCCGGCGCCGAGCGAGCGACCGACGCGGGAGGCGACCTTCAGCGGGTTGCCGCGTTCGCCGTAGAGCAGCTGGTCGACCGCGGTCTGAAGCCTCGAGCGCAGCGGCAGGGCTAGCAGTGCGACCACGAGCGCCGACGCGACGCCGGAGAGCACGATGACCAGGCCGGCGTACGCCGCAAGCACGAGCCCGGAGAGCAAGGCGTAGGTGAGCCCGCGGGCCACCACCAATCGGATGTCGAGCAGCTGGTGACGCAGCACCCCAGCGGCAACGGCCGCGGGCAGCAGCGGGATCGTGAAAAGCACAGCCAGTGGCGTGCCCGCCACGAGGGCCCAGGGGACCACGGCCACGACGATCACCGCGGCCGCTGCGACCAGCCACAACAGCTGGCGACGAACCACCTCCGTTCCGCGCCGATATCGCAGGACCAGACACGCCACCCCGATCACCACCGAGAGGGCCCAGCGCACCTCACTGACCGTCCACAGCCAGGCCAGCGAGTCATAAGTGCCGTGACCGAGCGTCAGGTACGCCGTCGGGAGACCGGCTGGATGCCCGGGTCCGAGCCCGATCTCGAGCACGAACAGCGGCGCGGTGACCACGACGGCAGTCGCGACGGGTCGCCACCGCCGAGAAGCGAGGCGGCCATCAGGCAGCAGCAGCAGCGAGATCGGGATCAAGGTGATGTTGACCGGCCACGCCCACTGGAAGACCGTCGCGTCGAGACGGATCACCCACTCAGCGGCACCGCGGTCGTGGAGCAGCACGGCCAACGGCGCCGCCAGGGCCGAGGCCGTCTGGCAGACTCCGCCGACGCCGTACATCCAGCCCAGCGCCGACGACGGCCGATGCCACGCGATCAGCGCCCCACAGAGCCCGAAGCCGACGCCGATGAGGATGTTGCTGACGACGAACGCGTCGAGCGCGTCGGTGAAGGTCCAGCCGGCCATCCGGACGCACGCGATAGCGCCCGACGCGGCCAGCGACGCCGCGAGACCCAGCGCCCCGGCAAGCACTCTGCTGCGCATCGGACACCTCCTGCGGCCTCGGCTGAAGATACCGCCGCGGACCGGTGAGCCGCCCGGGAGATCTTCCCGACCGACTCGGGGATCTCCTCGACCGCTCGGGAACCTTCCGCTGTCCTCCGGGACGTGGTCGGTCGGACCGTTATCGACAACAACCACCTCAGGAAGGGATCGGCACCATGACGAACACCTCTCGCGGCACTGCCCGTCGTGTCGGGCTCGGGATCTTCGGGCTCCTGTCGCTCGGCGACATCGCATCGCTCGCACTCACCGACGGCGAGACGCCGCCGTACCTCGTCGCGGCGGCCGCGGCTCTGCTCGGGGTCGCGTCGCTCGTCCTCACCGTCCGGGCCTACGGCGACCCGAGCAAGCCGCTGCGCCTCCTCACCGGGCTGCGCCTACTCTCCGCGGTCACCGCACTCCCCGCGTTCTTCGTCTCCGAGGTGCCGGCGGCCACGCAGGCAGCTGCGGCAGCCGTCGTCGCCCTCACCGCCGTGGGCATCCTGCTCACCGCCCGTGGTCGCATGCTGGCGGTGGCGTGATGACCGCGACGCTTGCGCCTTCCCGGGACCGGTCGATCCCGCTCGCCACCTGGGGGGTGGCCCTGCTGCTGCCTGTCGGGCCGGCAGCGATCGCCGTGCTCCGGCTACTCCTGCCGTACTACACCGCCAAGGACTCGGCCGGGATGGTCGCCGCCGTCAACGCCCACCCGGGACGACAGAGCGCAGTGCTCTGGCTGGCCTACGTCGGCATCCTCACGCTCGTGCCCGGGCTGTTCGCCGCCGCCCGAATCTGCAGGGACGCGGCCCCCAGACTGACGCTCTGGGCGCTTGGGCTCGCAGTGCCCGGCTACCTGTCGCTCGGCATGCTGCTGGGATCGGACCACGTGCTCTGGAGTGTGTCGGACGCCAGGCTGCCCGGCTCCCAGGCGGTCGCGGTGGTCGATGCAGCTCACCCGTCGATCGACGTGGCGATCGGCGTGTTCGTGCTGGGCCACGTGGTCGGCACGGTGCTCCTCGGACTCGCGCTGCTGCGATCCGGCCGCATCCCAGTCTGGGTGGGTTGGGCGGTCACGATCTCCCAACCGCTCCACTTCGTGGCGACGGTGATCCTCGGCAGTCCGCAGGTCGACTTCGTGGCCTGGAGCCTGACCGCCATCGGGATGGCCTTCGTGGCCCGCGAGGTGCTGAGGGACCGATGACGGAAGGACCCGATGCCTGAGGACCCGATGGCTGAGGGACCGATGGCTGAAGGACCGATGGCTGAAGGACCGATGGCTGAAGGACCGATGGCTGAAGGACCGATGAGTGGTGAGATTTGGCCGCTCCCCGGACCTTCAGACGTACGGGATCTCATCGACGACCACCGCAGGCTGCCCCTTCACAAACAGCGGGTTGAAGGAGCACGATCGCCAGCAGCGCCCAGAACGGGCCGTCCCTGGTGCCTCACGATGGGGGATACACGATGCACATCCTGATCAAGCTCTGCGCCGCGTCCGCCAGCCTGGCCGTCGTGGCGGCGACGGCGGTGGGCATGCCCTCGGCCTCGGCAGCAGGGAACACCTCGCTGCCGGTCAAGAACCTCGCAGCCAAGCACGCGAAGTTCACCGAGATGGGCGGCGCGACCCCACTCAGGACCGACAAGACCGTCGCTCACTGGAGCGGCCAGTTCACCGATCCCACCAACGGCGTGACCTACGGCTACACCATGGTGGGCGCGGACCCGGCCACGAACGGCTCGACCACGACACCGGCCGACATCATCCCGCTCAACCTTGCCTTCTCCGCCAACAACGGCTACGCGCTCAACGGCACCGACGTCGTCGACCGTACGGTCAACTCCCCGATCTTCCGGTCCGGCAACTACAGCACCACCGCGAAGTCGGGTGACTACCAGTTCGACACCGGTGGCGGCGAGCTGTCGGCCGGCAACCACGGCGTGCAGTACGAGGACGCGGTCATGCGATCCCAGTTCAACAAGGTTGGCAGCAGCTACCACGTGAAGCTCGCTCGGCCGACCGTGCACGCACCAGTCACTCTGACCGTGCCGCAAAGCAAGGGTAGCGCGTTCGCGACCAGCGACGGCATCGTCTTCGGGCTGACCGACGCAACCTGGTTCTCCGGCCGGATCTCGCAGCTGATGGGCCAACTGGGCACAGACCCGACACACCTGCCGGTCTTTCTGACCAACAACGTCATGCTCTACATCGGCTCACTCGACAACTGCTGCGTCATCGGCTTCCACGGCGCCTCGGTGGTGAACGGCCACGGCGGCGGCGGAACGAACGGCAACGGCAAGCAGGGCGTGCAGACCTTCGCATACGCCGCGTACACGGCCCCCGGAACCTTCGGGGACGGCAAGGGCGGGCCCGACCCGTTCCTGCGCGACATTCATGCGCTCAGCCACGAGATCGCCGAGTGGGGCGATGACCCATTCGTCAACAACCGGGTGAACCCATGGCTGACACCGACTGCTCCGCAGTACGGCTGCACCGACCTCCTGGAGACCGGTGACCCGGTCGTAGGGATCGGGTTCACGATGCCGGGCAACACCTATGACGCGGCCAACCCGTTCGCGGACGGCTACTTCCACCCCGAGGATGAGGTGTTCCTGCCCTGGTTCGCCAGGCAGGACCCGAACACCACCTCGCAGCTCACCCAGTCGGGTAGCGGTGGCAGATACACCTTCATGGGTGACCTGAACCCCTACCCCGGCTTCCGGATGCCGGCCACCGGCTGCTGACGGTTCGCGCCATGACGCCGGGTCCGCCTAGGAGCGGGCCCGGCCGGTTCACGCATCACCGCGCGGGACGTCCGCCTCTGACCGCTCGTGTGAAGCTTCCGATGCTGGTGTCAAGGTGGTGGAACGATGATGGGTCGAGCTGAGGAGGCACGCCGAGCCCTTCCGCATGTGCATGGGCGAGGGCGAAAACTCTTCTCGGGTGCGGCCGGGCGTGCTCGGCGGAGCAGTCCAGCAGTACGCCTCACGTCGTTGCCGGGTGAAGTCACCCTGAGTCCTGGTGACCGAGTCGACCGCGGTCATCGAACGTGCACGATCCCGGCAGTGACAGGAGAGCGCTTGAACCCCTTGACGATCAGGTAGATGCCGAAGCCGAGCTCCCAGAAGAACTCGGGATGCAGGCGACGTTCTGCCACGTGGAGCCTGGTTCGATGACACCAAGGATGACAGCGGCTCCTGAGAGGCAGATCCGGGGGCCACCGACCAGTCTCGTGAGTCCCCGCCGCTGCCGATGTTGTAGCCGGCGTCGTCGAGCAGTGGCGGGTAGAACCAGAACTTGGCGGCGATGGCGGTGATGCAGGTGATCACGAAGAGGACCCCGACAAGCAAGGCGGTCCTTCGTAGGGGGCTCATCGGGACTCGCTGGGAGCGCATGCTTGCTGGAGAACGGGCGGTGGGGGCGTTGGGCCCGGCCGGGTCCCGCCTGAGTGACCGAGATCAGAGGGAGGCCGGTGTCGCGGACCTGCTGGAGCAGGCCGTGCAGTGCTGCCTGGTCGACGACGGGACCCTGGATGAGGGTGCAGCCGCCGTGTTCGCGGGTCAGGGTCATCGGCTCGACGTGGGTGGCCCAGCGGGATGCGAGGCGGCCCTGGATCCGAATGCGGTACCACCCGGAGTGGGGTGCTCGGTCAGCAGGCGGGGTGTTCATCGGTGCTCCTGGGTTGGTGCGGTGCGTGCACGCTAGGAGCGGACTTGGTGATTAGGCGTCATCACACGTGGTGAGCGGTTCGGTGGACTTTCTGGGGGCCAGTCCGGCTTGGGCCCAGATCGGGTGGCTGGGTCAGCGGCTGGGGTGGGGCGACAGACCCAGCCGTGAGGCCACGTCGAGCTCACGCTTGATGAGCGCGTCAACCAGATGTTGTGGCCTAGTGGCTGGTAGGCGAGGAGCAGGCTGGCTGGCTCGCGGCGGTTCCGCGACCCCGGCAGTGAGCACTGCATGCGCGAACCCCCGGGCGAGTCTGGCTCGACGCTGCGCAGCACCGAGGTCAGGGTTGGTCCAGCGTTGAGGAAGACCCGGATGTGGCCCCTCCCACCCCGCCAGGACCAACGCGCCAAGCAGCGCTTCCGAGGCACGCGACCAGTCGCCTGGACCTGTCGCCACCTTCGACACCACGATGCCGCACTGGCTCGGCAGCACCCGCACCGAACCCGCCGAGATCGTCATCATGTTCGGGCGATCCGGCGAACGCATGACACTCCGCGAGACCCCCGCCCAGGCCTGAGCGGCACGGGTACGCGGGCGTTCGCAGTCGGGTTGAGCCAGGCGGCGTTCACAGTGGCCCCGAAGGTCCCGGCGCGGACGTCCAGGAGCGTCGCCATGGTAAGACGACGGGCAGCGTCAAGGGGTCACCGCGGCAGCAGGTCGCCGCGTCGCTCGACCAGTACGGCGGGCGCCGTCAGCCTCCACGCCTCGAACGTGAGCTCGGCCAGCTCGTCCCGCTCGATCCGGTCCAGCCGGACCACGACCCACCCGAACCCGCCGGAGGTGAACTGGACCTCGAACGTGTCCGGCCGCTCGGCCACGAGTGCGAGCTGCTCGGCGATGGTCTGCTTGAGCCCCGCGGTGCGCGTCGGCTCCCAGACGTACCCGAAGGTCCTGTCGTCGACGGTGACCCGCCAGTAGCGACCGTTGTCGGTGCGGGTGACCTCGGGCAGCTGCTCGGCCAGATCGAAGAGGTCGGAGATGCTGCATCCGGTCACCGCGCCATTCTGGCAGCGGGTTGGCTCCTCCGGGTCGGGCGATGCCCTCCCAGCGTGGGATAGCGTCCCTCGGGTGCGGACACGCGCCTCCTTCTCGCCACCCCTCTCGACGGCTCCTCGGGCCACGGGGTGAGCCTCCCCGTCGCCTTGGGCATCGACCTCGGCACGAGCGGAGTGAAGGCGGCCCTGCTGGACCAGGCGGGCACCGTCCATGCGACGACCAGCCGGGACTACGCGGTGCTCTCCCCGCACCCCGGCTGGGCGGAGACGGACCCCGCGCTCTGGGAGCGGGCGACCCGGGCGGCGGTGCAGGACCTGCTCGTCACCGTCCCCGCGGCCGAGGTCGTCGCGGTGGGGATCGACGGACAGATGCACGGGACTGTCCTCATCGACGAGCGAGGGGGGCCGGTGCGTCCGGCCGTGCTGTGGCCCGACGCCCGGGCGAGCGACCAGATGTCGCGCTGGCGCAGCCTGCCCGGCCGGCTGCACCGGCTGCTGGCGAACCCGCTGACCCCCGGGATGCCGGGCCCGGTGCTCGGTTGGCTCGCCGAGCACGAGCCGGAGGCCATGTCCCGCGCGGTCTGCTTCATGATGCCGAAGGACTGGCTGCGTTCGCGGCTGGTGCAGTCCACGCCTCACACGGATGCCTCCGACGCCTCGGCCAGCCTGCTGTGGGATGTGCCGGCCGACTCGTGGTCGACCGAGGTGGCCACGTCGACCGGGGTCCCCACCCGGCTGCTGCCACCCGTGCGTCCCTCGGGCGAGGCAGCCGGGCGCGTCGCTCCGGCCGCAGCCGCCGCGTGGGGACTGCCGGAGAAGATCCCGGTGAGCACCGGCTGCAGTGACGTCGCCGCCACCCTCCTCGGGCTGGACGCGCGTCCCGGCCGGACGGTGCTGACCGTCGGCACGGGCGCGCAGCTGGTGCTGCCCGGTGTCGCGCCGGACCCGGCCCGAGCCGGCCGGCACCATCTCTACCGCGACGCCGGTGACGGCTGGTACGCGATGGGAGCGGTGCTGAACGGCGGCCTCGCCCTGGCACGGGTGGTGGAGCTGCTCGGCACCGCCTGGGACGACCTCTACCGCCCGTACGACACAGACGCCTCGCTGCCCGGCTTCCTGCCGTACTTCGCCGGGGAGCGGCTGCCGGACCGCGTCGAGGGCGGCCATGGTGGCTGGTTCGACGTGGGGCTGGACACCACCCGGGCCGATCTCCTCGCCGCCGCCCTGGAGGGTGTCGCGTTCGCAGTCCGGCGGGCGTTCGAGGCGATGCCGGACGCGATGCCGGACGCGATGCCGGACGCGATGCCGGACGCGATGCCGGACGCGGAGGACGACGCGGCGGTCGTCGTCGACCTGGTCGGCGGAGGGTCCCGCTCCCCGGTGTTCAACCAGCTGCTGGCCGACGTACTCCAGCGGCCGCTGCGGCGGCGCGACCAGCGCGACGTCACGGTGGTCGGTGCCGCGCGGCTCGGGTTCCGGGCTCTGGGTGCAGACGCTGTCGTCGAGCCGGGGCCGGGTCACGCGTTGGTGCAGCCGCGGGATCCCGGCCCGCTCGATGAGCGCTACGCACGCTTTCTCCGCCGGACCGCGCTGGTCCAGCAGGGTGACGAGGCCGGTGGCGGCGCCCTGTCCTGCCGGTGAGCCGCTGCCTGGTCTTCCCGCGCGGCTCAGAGAGGCGCAACCCGGTTGTCCCTGCCGTCGTGGTCGGGTGAGGATGTGCCGATGGCCACGACCGAGCACCGCGCAGACATGTTCATGGACCTGAGCCTCGACCCCCGTGAGGGCGGTACCCGGCTGGGTGACGAGCGAGCCACCTTGGTGGAGTTCCTGCGCTGTCAGCGTCTCACCCTCGAGCTGAAGTGCCAGGGCCTGGACGCCGCGCAGCTCGCCCGCCGCTCGGTGCAGCCGTCGACGATGTCCCTGCTCGGGCTTGTGCGGCACCTCGCGGAGGTCGAGCGCAGCTGGTTCCGGCGACGGTTCGCGGGCCAGGAAGCGCCGAAGCGCTACCAGTCCGACACCGATCCCGACGGGGACTTCACTGGAGCGGTGCCCGACCAGAGAGTCGTTGACGAGGCATGGGCGGCCTGGCGGGAGGAGACCGCCTTCGCCGACCAGCTCATCCGCGACACCGACCTCGACTTCGTCGGGCGGGACGGTGGGGGCGGCGAGATCTCGCTGCGTGAGCTCCTGGTCCACATGATCGAGGAGTACGCCCGCCACAACGGGCACGCCGACCTCCTGCGCGAGCGCATCGACGGACGCCTCGGCCAGTAGCACCCCGCTAGATCAGGGCCCCTGGGGACGGCCCACGCTCGGAGCGCCCGGGCTGACGTCGGCGCCCGACGTCCCGACCGCCCGGGCGCCCACGTCAGGTGCTGCAAGGATGTCGACATCATGAAGGAGCGCGCCATCACCTTCACCTCGGGCACCTTCACCTCGGGCACCTTCACCTCGGCCGCCCAGG
>JAICWH010000029.1 GCA_025934895.1 Nocardioidaceae bacterium
CCGGCCGAGCTGAACCAGCTGTTCAAGGGCCTGGAGAACAAGGGCAACCCGTGGAACATGTCCCCCAACGCCCGGATGGACTGGGCCAAGGGCCTCGACTTCGAGGTCAAGGTCGTCGGCGAGGACGTCGAGGACCTCTCCGAGGTGGACTGGCTGTTCTGGGTCGGGTGCGCCGGCGCCTTTGAGGACCGGGCCAAGAAGACCACCCGTGCGGTCGCCGAGCTGCTGCACCTGGCCGGCGTTGACTTCGCGGTCCTCGGGAACGGGGAGACCTGCACCGGTGACCCGGCCCGGCGCTCCGGGAACGAGTTCGTGTTCCAGCAGCTCGCCATGCAGAACGCCGAGGTGTTCCAGGAGACCAACGTCAAGAAGGTGGTCGCGACCTGTGCGCACTGCTTCAACACGCTGAAGAACGAGTACTCCCAGCTCGGTGTGCAGCTCGAGGTGGTGCACCACACCCAGCTGCTGAACCGGCTGGTCCGCGACGGCCGGCTCACCCCCCTCGCCCAGACGAACGGGACGGGCAACGGGGTGAGCGCGAAGCGGTCGATCACCTACCACGACCCCTGCTACCTGGGCCGGCACAACCAGGTCTACTCCCCACCCCGAGAGCTGCTCACCGTCATCCCCGGCGCCGAGCTGACCGAGATGGGTCGCAACAGTGAGCGGTCCTTCTGCTGCGGCGCCGGCGGGGCCCGGATGTGGATGGAGGAGAAGATCGGCGAACGGATCAACATGAACCGCACCAGCGAGGCCGTCGGCACCGGCGCCGACCAGATCGCCGTCGCCTGCCCGTTCTGCCGGGTGATGCTCTCCGACGGGCTCACCTCGCTCCAGGCCGGCGGCACCGCCCGCGACGAGGTCGAGGTCCTCGACGTCGCCCAGCTGCTGCTGGCCGCCGTCCAACGACCCACCGCCGAGATGCCGGACCCCGAAGCGACCAAGGCAGAGCCCGAGGAGGGCGACGTGACCCAGACCCCCAACACCGTCACCGACCCCCGCGACGTCGGCGCCGACGCCGCCGCGAGCAAGGAGCCGGACCCAGCCAAGGAGTACGCCGAAACCCCCCAGAGGACAGCGCAGCCCACCGAGCCGGCCGACCCGAAGGTAGCCGGCGGCGACGCCGACCCCGGCACGACGGCCGCCGAGGATGACCAACCCGGTTCCGGCTCAGAGCCTGGCGTCAACGAACCCGGCCGAGACTGACGCTAACCGCTGCCGACCCGGCCCATCCGCAGGGCGAAACCCTGCCGCTTGACCTGACGCCGTACGCCGGGAGGGGCGGTCCGATCCAGTGCTACCCCGACCAGTCAGATGTCGGTGCGGTGGAAGTTCAGGTGGGACCGCGACGGGGTGGGACCTCGCTGCCCCTGGTAGCGCGAACCGTACTTCGCAGACCCGTACGGGTGCTCCGAGGGCGACGACAGCCTGAAGAAGCACAGCTGGCCGATCTTCATCCCGGGCCACAGCTTGATCGGCAGGGTCGCGACGTTCGACAGCTCGAGCGTGACGTGCCCGGAGAACCCGGGATCGATGAACCCGGCCGTCGAGTGGGTCAGCAGCCCGAGCCGGCCCAGCGACGACTTGCCCTCCAGCCGGGCCGCCACGTCCCCGGGCAGCGAGACCACCTCGTAGGTCGACCCCAGCACGAACTCACCGGGGTGCAGGATGAACGGCTCCGTGCCCTGCGGCTGCACCTCGCGGGTCAGGTCGGGCTGGTCCGACGCCGGGTCGATGTGCGGGTAGCGGTGGTTCTCGAACACCCGGAAGAACCTGTCCAGCCGGACGTCGACGCTGGAGGGCTGCACCATCTCGTCGTCGAAGGGCTCGAGGCCGATGCGGCGGGCGTCGATCTCGGCGACGATGTCGCGGTCGGAGAGCAGCACACGCCGTAACCTACCCGCGGGGCCGCCCGCACCCCGAGGTTCGGTACTATCGGCGACGTCCAGTCAGGGACCTGCGGATGTAGCTCAGTTGGTAGAGCGCGACCTTCCCAAGGTCGATGTCGCGAGTTCGAGTCTCGTCATCCGCTCCGAGGTCTTGCCTCCCTTCCTATCCCGGCTCCCCGAGGCCGGTGCCCCCCTCAAGTGGCCCCGGCCGGCTGCCGAGACTCCTCCCGACGCTTGCGCCGGGGTCCCCGCAGCGAGCCGACCTCCAGGAGGGGCTCTCGATGCTCAGGACGACGACGGCGGCCGTGACCCTCGGCCTGGCCTCGGCGACGATGGTCGCCGCGGTGGGCCCGGCGCAGGCACAGGCGGTGCGGACGCCGACCCGGCTGCACGCGACCTCCGTCACCTCGACCTCGATGAGGCTCGCCTGGCGGGCCGGGCCCGGAGCCCGCAGCTTCCAGGTGCAGCTGTCCGCCAGCCGCACGATGCGCTCCGCGAGGTACGTCCGCTTCAACCGGACCGCGGGCACGGTGAGCGGGCTGCTTCCCCGGCACCGCTACTTCTTCCGCGTCGCGGTCCTCGACCCGCGCACCCACCGGCGGGTCAGCCCCTACACGGGCGGCGCCTTCCCGTCGCGGGTGACCGCGTCGATGCGCACTCCCAGCCAGCTCCGGGTCCTCGGCGTGACGACGTCCTCGGTGGACCTGGGCTGGACAGCGTCCGCGGGCGCCTCCCTCTACCGGCTGGCCAGGTCCAGCTCGCCGACGTTCGAGCACAGCAGCTACACCCTCAGCCGACGGCCCGCAGCAGGGGTGACCGGGCTGACCGCGGACACCTCCTCCTTCTACCGGGTGCAGGCGGTCACCAGCAGCGGCGTCGCGCTGACGCCGTACTCCGACTCGGTGCCAAGCCGGACGTCGACCGCCCCTGCGACGACGCCCGCGCCGGTCACGTCGAGCGGACCGGTCGACGTGCGTGCCGGCAGCTTCAACGTGATGACCGCGAGCGGGGACCGCACCGAGGGCAACCGGCTGCCCTGGGCCCAGCGTCGCCCGGCCGTCGTGCGCGCGATTCTCGGCGAGCGGGTCGACGTGGTCGGCGTCCAGGAGGTCAGCCAGACCAACGGGCAGCCCGAGCGGATGGTGTCGGGACCGAACCAGTTCATGGACCTCAAGGACGGCCTCGACCAGGCGGGAGGCAGCTACGCGCTGACGAACGAGAACTCCTACAACTGCGTCAACCCCGCGACGTCCTTCCGCTGCGCCTACGAGTACCGCGGCGCCTCCGGCGGTGACCGGATCTACTACGACACGTCCAAGCTCACGCTGCTGTCCCAGGGCAGCTACGCCTATCCGACCCAGAACCCGACCACGCCGACCGTCACCTACGCCCTGGCCTACGCGTTCTTCACGGTCAGGTCCACCGGTGCGCGGTTCCTGTTCACCAGCACCCACCTCGACCCGCCCGACCGGACCGTCCGGGTGGCCCAGTGGCACGAGCTGATCGCCGAGGTGAACCGGCTCAAGGGCTCCCTGCCGGTGATCAACGTCGGTGACTACAACACCCAGAAGTTCGACGTGATCACCCAGGCGATGCTGCCCGCGATGAAGAGCGCCGGGTACGGCGACGTGCTGAACCAGTCCTACGCCACCAACCCCGTCGTCGACCCGCGGGCCCAGACCACGGTCAACGGCTGGGTCAACTCGCTGAACCGCTACAACCGCGACGTGAGCACCTACTCCTACCCGCACAACCACGCCAAGACCGGCAACAGCATCGACTGGATCTTCGCCACCAACGCCCTGCCGGTGAAGGAGTTCGAGATGGTCTCCGACTTCGACCCGAGCACGCTCCAGGTGTCGGGCACCATGCCCTCGGACCACAACATGATCAGCGCGACCATCACACTGCCCTGAGGCGGAGGGCTACCCTCTCGCCATGCCGATCCCGGATTTTGTCCGCGAGCTGCGACGGCGGGTCGGGACGGCCGAGCTGTGGCTCCCGGGGGTCACCGCAGTCGTGCGGCGCGGCCCCGAGGTGCTGCTCGTGCGGCGGGCGGACAACGGGGAGTGGTCCCCGGTGACAGGGATCGTCGACCCCGGCGAGGACCCGGGCGTGGCTGCCCGGCGGGAGGTCCTCGAGGAGACCGGGGTCCTCGCGCACGTCGACCGGCTCGCCTGGGTGCGCGCCCTCCCGCGCACCACGCACGTCAACGGAGACCTCGCGAGCTACCTCGACCACACGTTCGCCTGCAGCTACGTCTCGGGTGACGCGCACGTCGCCGACGACGAGTCGCTCGACGTGCGGTGGTGCCCGGTGGACGACCTGCCGGCGATGCGGGCGTCGTACGCCGACCGCATCGCCTGCGTTCTCGAGGACGACCCGGTGACCCGCTTCGCGTCCTGAGCCGCGCCGCCGACGCTGACGCCGACCTGGCTATCCTCGCGCCATGGACGGCACTCCTGCAGCCCCGCCCGGTGGGTTCACCGGCTTCCCCGTCGCCGCCCTGGACTTCTACGACGACCTGGAGATGGACAACACCAGGTCGTTCTGGACCGGGCACAAGGAGGTCTACGAGGCGGCGGTGAAGGAGCCGATGCTCGCTCTGGTCGCTGCGCTCGCGCCGGAGTTCGGCACGGCCAAGGTGTTCCGCCCCTACCGCGACGTCCGGTTCGCGAAGGACAAGACGCCCTACAAGACCCACCAGGGTGCGTTCGTCGAGGCCGGCCCGTCGACCGGCTGGTACGTCCAGGTCGGCGCGGCCGGGGTGCGGGTCGGCGTCGGGTTCTACGAGGCGAGCCCCCAGCGACTGGCGGCGATCCGGTCGGCCGTCGCGGAGGACCGCCGCGGCCGGCGGCTGCAGCGGATCATCGCGACCCTCGTCCGGCAGGGCTGGGAGCTCGGCGGGGACCGGCTGAAGACCGCCCCGCGCGGGTACGACGGGGACCATCCCCGCATCGACCTGCTGCGGCACCGGTCGATGACCCTGGGCAGGTCCTACGGGTTCGAGCCGGTCATCCACGGTCCGGAGCTCCTCGAACGGGTGCGAGGGGACTGGCGGGCGGGGCGGCCGTTCGTGGAGTGGGTGTGCGCGAACGCCGGCGCCTGACAGGCGACTCCCCGCGGCTCGCGGTGATCGTGATGATCGCGAGGCGAGGGTCAGTGCGGCTGCCAGGCGTCCTCGGACTGGGTCCGCGACGTGACCGCGGGGGGCAGCGTGCCGTCGGCCAAGGCACGGATGCTGACCTGTTCGAAGACGTCCCGCAGGCTGCTGCGGGCGGCGATCCAGACGTGCTGGAGGACCTCGGCCGAGTCGTTGTAGGAGACGGCCTCCGGGCGCAGCCCGTAGACACTGACCAGAGGTCCGTCGACCGCACGGATCACGTCCGCCACGCTGACCGTCTCCGCGTCCCTGGCCATCCGCCAGCCACCGGCCTGACCGCGCTGGCTCATCACCACCCCGGCCCGGCGCAGGTCGGCCAGGATCGCCTGCAGGAAACCGTGCGGGATCTCCTGGAGGCGTCCGAGCTCCTCGGCGCTGACCGTCGAGCCGTCCTGGTGGGTGGCCAGCTCGATCAGGGCCCGCAGGGCGTAGTCGGACTTCGCGGAGACACGCATTCGCTAAGTCTGTCAGAGAACTACACAACTGATCGGGGCGGCCGGCCCCGGCAGCGCCGTGGCGGCGCCCGTTCGGGTGAGAACCCTGTCCGGCCGTCGGTGGACGGGTAGGTTCCCTGTGCATGGCGAGACATCCCGGCGACCGCGGACAGAACGGTCGGTGACCTCGCCCGGAGGCGCGGTGACGCTGCGGCTGGTGCGTGAGCTGGTGCTGCAGCTGGTCTCGGCAACCCTGGTCGCGGCCCTGGTCGCGCTGCCGCTGGCGGTCGCCTGGGCCGCGACCCGCACCGACGTCCAGGCGACCGTGGGGGTCACACCGACCACCTTCTCGCTGACCACGGCCGGCCGCAGCGAGCTCCGGCTGGGGGTCGCCGGCACACTCTACGTCCCGCGGTCCCGAGGTCCGTTCGGCGTGGTCGCGACGGTCCAGGGTCCAGCCGCGGACGTCGGGCACGGGGACCTCGCGTCGTACGTCACCCCGAACATGCTGCAGCTCTACACCGGGCTGTTCCACGACCCGGAGCCCGCCGTCAAGGAGTACGTCGACCTGCTCGTCGACGCACTGTGGCGCCGACTGGTCGCCGCGGAGCTGCTGATGTCGGCCGGCGGAGGCCTGACGCTGTTCGCCCTGCGGCTGCTGGTCGTCGGTGCAGGAGCCTCGGTGCCCGGGGGCAGGAGCAGACCGCGCAGCGTCCTGGTCCGCAGGGGCTCGGCACTGCTCGTCGCACTGACGGCGAGCAGCACCGTCGCGGTCGTGGCACTCCTGCCGGTCGAGCCGGCCGACGGGGAGGACGAGGCCGGCGGTGTCTACCAGCTGCCCTCGCTGGCCGGAACCCCGGCGGCCGGGACCACCACGAACAGCCCGGTCGTGCGGCTGCTGCTCGGAGGCGCGGTCCCGAAGGTGGAGTCCCTCATCCAGCGCCAGGAGGCCGGCGTCCGGCGCTACCGCGCGGTCGCGCTGCGTGACCTCCGCCGGCAGGCGTCGGCGTTCAGCGGGCCGCGAGCGGGCGAGAAAGCCGTGCTCGTGCAGTCCGACATGCACTGCAACACCACGATGATCACCCTGCAACGGCAGGTGGCCAGGATGCTGCGCGCACGGTTCGGCGAGGCGGTGCCTGGACTGATGGCCATCACCGGGGACCTGACCACGAACGGCACGGCCGCGGAGGGGCAGTGCATCGAGGACGAGGCTGCCATCGCCGGCGGCGCCCCCGTCGTCGCGGTGACGGGCAACCACGAGTCCGACACCAGCGTCGTGCAGATGAAGAAGTCCGGCATGCACGTGCTCACCGGGACCCCTGTCCACGCCGCCGGGGTCTCCGTCCTCGGCGCGGGGGACCCCCAGCGCTCCGAGCTCTTCGGCGCCACCCACCTGCGGGGCACGGAGACGGAGGCCGACGTCGGGCGGCGGCTCTACACCGAGGCGCGCAAGGAGCGGCCCGAGCTGCTGCTCGTCCACGAGGCGTACGCCGCGGGTGCGTTCCTCGGGGTCAGCGACATGCGCGCCTTCCTCGACGGGCGCGGCGACCCCACGGTGCGCTACGCCGACGGGGTGCGCAACGTGCCAGCCTCGGCGGTGCTCTACGGCCACTGGCACCGGCACGTCGCCCCGCGGGTGGTCTGGAACTCCGACGGCACCTGGACCCTCGTGATGGAGCTGGACACCTCCGGAGGGGCCATCGGCTCGCCCACCATCGGGCGTTTCTCGACGCCCTGGTCCCGGCCCATGCAGGAGGCGTCGTTCCCGGTGCTCTTCCTGGACTCGAGCACCGGGATGGTGACCGGCTACCAGACCTACCGGTTCGCCGTCGACGGTGCGGTCACGGTCGAGCCGAGGGTGGACGTCGGCGACCCGTCGCAGCACTGAACTGCCCACTTGCCTGGTCTACCGGCGGGTAGCATACTTAAGTTACCGACGAGTAGAGCGACGGTACGACGTCCGGCAAGGTCCCGGACCGGCCGGGAACCTAGACGCAGGGGTGCGGCACGTGAGCCACTACAGGAGCAACATCCGTGACATCGAGTTCAACCTGTTCGAGGTGCTCGGACGCGACGAGATCCTCGGCACCGGCCTGTTCGGCGACCTCGACGCCGAGACCGCGAGGTCCGTCCTCGCGGAGGTCGACAGGATGGCCCGCACGGAGATCGCGGAATCCTTCGCCGATGCCGACCGCAACCCTCCGGAGTTCGACCCCCAGACGCACTCGGTGCGGATGAACCCAGC
The DNA here is from genome assembly GCA_025934895.1 of Nocardioidaceae bacterium. Taxonomy (GTDB): domain Bacteria; phylum Actinomycetota; class Actinomycetes; order Propionibacteriales; family Nocardioidaceae; genus Nocardioides_B. The sequence continues at coordinate 7,732 of JAICWH010000029.1, forward strand.
CTTCGCCAAGAGCTACCAGAGGTTCATGGACGCGGAGTTCTGGCGCCTGCAGCTCCCGGCGGAGCTCGGCGGCACCCCGGCCCCCGCCTCCCTGGTGTGGGCGACGGCCGAGCTGGTGCTGGGTGCGAACCCGCCGGTGTGGCTGTACTCAGCCGGCCCGAACTTCGCCGCCATCGTGCACCGCAACGGCAACGACCGGGACAAGCAGGTGGCCCGGCACATGATCGAGCGCCGCTGGGGAGCCACGATGGTGCTCACCGAGCCGGACGCGGGCTCCGACGTCGGCGCGGGCCGGACCCGGGCCACGCCGCAGGAGGACGGCTCCTGGCACATCGAGGGCGTCAAGCGGTTCATCACCTCAGGTGACCACGACATGACCGAGAACATCATCCACCTGGTGCTCGCGCGACCTCAAGGCGTCGAGGGCGCGGGTGGGCCGGGCACCAAGGGGCTGTCGCTGTTCATCGTGCCCAAGGAGCACTTCGACCTGCGGACCGGCGAGCTGACCGGTGAGCGCAACGGCGTGCACGTCACCGGCGTCGAGAAGAAGATGGGAATCAAGGTCTCGACCACCTGCGAGCTGACCTTCGGCGACCCGGCCATCGGCAACGGCCGGCCGGCCAAGGGCTGGCTCCTCGGCGAGGTGCACAACGGCATCGCCCAGATGTTCGAGGTGATCGAGAACGCCCGGATGCTCGTGGGCACCAAGGCGATCGCCACCCTGTCGACCGGCTACCTCAACGCGCTCGACTACGCCAAGACCCGGGTGCAGGGCCCGGACCTCACGCAGGCCTCGGACAAGACGGCGCCGCGGGTCACCATCACCCACCACCCCGACGTACGCCGCTCCCTGATGACCCAGAAGTCGCACGCGGAAGCGCTGCGTGCGCTCGTGCTGTACACGGCCACGTGGCAGGACAAGGTGATGGTGGCCGAGCACCGGGGCGAGCGCGACGAGCTCGCCGAGCGGGTCAACGACCTGCTGCTGCCGGTCGTGAAGGGGTACGGCTCCGAGCGCTCGTGGGTCCTGCTGGGCACCGAGTCCCTGCAGACCTTCGGCGGGTCGGGGTTCCTGGCCGACTACCCGGTCGAGCAGTACGTCCGGGACGCGAAGATCGACACGCTCTACGAGGGCACGACCGCGATCCAGGGCCAGGACCTGTTCTTCCGCAAGATCGTGCGCGATCACGGAAGGGCGCTGGGCCACCTCACCGCCGAGATCGAGGAGTTCGTCCGGAGCGAGGCAGGCAACGGCCGCCTCAAGAACGAGCGGGAGCTCCTGGCCACCGGGCTCGAGGACGCGCAGGCGATCGTGACCGCACTGGTCGGTGACCTGATGTCGGCCGACCCGCATGCCGAGGGCGGCGACCCGCGCAACGTCTACAAGGTGGGCCTGAACACCTCGCGGCTGCTCATGGTCCTCGGGGACGTCGTGTGCTCGTGGCTGCTGCTCCGGCAGGCCGAGGTCGCGCTGGAGAAGCTCGGTGCCGAGGTGGGAGCCAAGGACCGGCTGTTCTACGAGGGCAAGGTCGCGGCCGCGCAGTTCTTCGCGCGCACCGTGCTGCCCAAGGTGTCCGCCGAGCGAGCGATCGCCGAGGCGACCGACCTGTCGGTGATGGACCTCGACGAGGGCGCGTTCTGACCCCAACCCTGCCGACCCGGCGCGTCCGCAGGCCGAAACCCTGCCGACCCGGCGCGTCCGCAGGCCGAAACCCTGCCGACCCGGCGCGTCCGCAGGGCTGGCGTGTCCGATAAGTGGTGTGCCCGCCTGCGAAGCGCTGTATAACTCATGAGGCGGGCACCTCGCCCTACCGGCGCCCACGGCGTCACGCACCTAGGAGTGACACATGGGCATCGGACTCGGGATCGTCCTCGTGCTGGCCGGGCTGATCCTGGTGTTCGGCGTGGTGAACGTCGACATGAGCTTCGTCAACGACGCGGCGCTGGGGTGGATCCTGCTGGTCGTCGGCGTCCTGGCGATCGGGCTGGCGCTCTACCTCAACCAGCAGCGCTCACGCACCACCCACGTCGAGGAACGACGCTTCGACGGACCTCCCCCGCGCTGACCTGCGGGAGCCCTGGTCAGCGCGGAGCGCGGCTCGGGCGACCGGCGTACGACGGGCGCTCGTCGCGACCACTCCGGTAGCCGCGCGGGCCGCTGCTGCGCGGACCGGCGCTGCGGTTCGGCTGGTAGCCCGCTCCGCCGCGGCCGCGGTTGCCCTGGTAGCCACTGGTCCCTGCACGACCCGCCGTGGCCCTGGGTGCCGTGGTCCCCGACCCGGCGAGCGTCTCGCGGGTCATCGGGCGCGGTGTCGTACGGAGGTCGTGGTGGCGTGCCTCGACCCCGGCCCGCGACTGCATGCGGACGATCTCGTCGACCTGTCGCGGGGTGGTGATGGTGACCACCGCACCCAGCTCGCCGGCCCGCGCCGTACGCCCGGACCGGTGGAGGTAGGCCTTGGCATCTGCCGGCGGGTCGAAGTGCACGACCAGGCCGACGTTGTCGACGTGGATGCCGCGGGCCGCCACGTCAGTGGCGACCACGACCTGCGCCCTGCCGGAGGAGAACGTGTGCAGGTTGCGCTCCCGGACCCGCTGGGAGAGGTTGCCGTGCAGGTCGACCGCCCCGATACCGGAGGCGATGAACGCCTCGGACAGCTCGGTCGCACCCTCCCGGGTGCGGGTGAACACGATGGATCGGGGGTTCGCCTCGATGAGAGCCGTGGCGGCGGCGACCTTGTCGCGGAACCCGCCGACCACCAGGACGTGGTGGTCCATGCTGGTCACCGACCCCTTGTTGGGGTCCAGCTCGTGCTTGACCGGTGAGCGCAGGTGCGCGCGCACCAGCCGGTCGACGTCGCCGTCGAGGGTGGCCGAGAGCAGCATCCGCTGACCCGTGACCGGGGTCTGCTTCAGCAGTGCGTCGACCGCGGGGTAGAACCCGAGGTCGCACAGGTGGTCCGCCTCGTCGAGGACGGTCACCTCGATGTCGTCGAACCGACAGTGCCCGCGGTCCACGAGGTCCTGCAGCCGGCCCGGGGTCGCCACCACGATGTCGGCGCCCGCGCGCAGCTGCTTGGTCTGGCGGTCGTACGGCGTGCCACCGTAGACCGTGACCAGCTTGAGCTGGACCGCGAAGGCGAGCGGCTCGATGGCTCGGCGCACCTGGGTGGCGAGCTCACGGGTCGGGACCACGATCAGGGCACGGGGCTGCCTGGGGCGGCTGCGCTGACCGGCGAGGCGGGCCAGGATCGGGAGGCCGAACGCGAGCGTCTTGCCCGAGCCGGTCTGGGCGCGGCCGAGCAGGTCCTTGCCGCTCATCGCGTCCGGGATCACCGCGGCCTGGACGGGGGTGGGCGTGGTGATGTCGACGCGGGCGAGGGCGGCGATCACCTTGGGGGACAGGCCGAGCTCGGCGAAGGAGGGGACGGTGAGGGCAGGGCTGGACAACAGAGGATCCTCGGGGAGAGCTGGTCAGGCGCGTCCCTGCCCGGGTGCCACGGCGTGGTCCGGCGAGCCTGCGAGACGCAGTTCGTGCCCGATCACTGGTCCTGCGCGTCGTGCGCACCACACCGGGCGACAAAGAAAGGCCTTCGGAAGGCCTTGGCTGGTGCCAATCCTAGCAGCGCAGTCGTCTGTCTCCGACCAGCACGACGAGACGTCGCCCACTCCGACGTCGACGTGGGGAGGACCCCGCGGTCACGTGTGGACACCGTTGTCGGAGAGGGGGAGGACCAGGCGGCGGCTCCCTCCCGGCGCGACGCGGACCGGGATGCCCCAGTCCTGGCGGTGCAGGTGGCACGCGGCGCCCTCGCCGGCGGGTGCGTCGCAGGAGGCCGCCCGTGCCGCGACGTGCAGCACGCCCTCCCCGACCGCAGCGTCGATCCGCAGCCGCCGGGTCAGCTCGGTGCCGCGACCCTCGCCCTCGCCGAGCAGTGCCGCAGGGGTGGCGGAGACGACAAGCTGCGTCGGCGCACCGAAGCGGTCGTCGACCTTGTGGCCGGGTGGCGGATCGAAGGACACGACCAGCTCGAGCTCCCCGCCGGTGATCTCGGTGACCGGCCGCTGGGTCGAGTGCGCGAAGCCCGTGACAGCGACCTCACCGGCGAGGGGGACCCGCGTCAGCCGGTGCGCGGCGGACTCCACGACCACGAGGTGCCCGCCATCCAGGACCGCCCCGCTGGGCTCCGCGAGACCGGTGGCAACGGTGGTCAGCCGCCCGTCCGCATAGCGGCGTACGGCGCCGTTGTAGGTGTCGCACACCGCCACCGAGCCGTCGGGCAGCGCCGTGACGCCCAAGGGATGCTGCAGCAGCGCGTCACCGGCCGGACCGTCCCGGAAGCCGAAGTCGAACAGGCCGGTGCCGACCGCCGTACGCACCTCGCCGCCCTCGACGCAGCGCAGGCTGGAGGTCTCGCTGTCGGCCAGCCACAGCCGGTCCCCGGCCGCTGCCAGCCCGGACGGCTGCGCGAGCCAGGTGGTCGGGAGCGGGCCGTCGAGAAGCCCCTCGTTCCCGGTGCCCGCGACGGCCGCGACCTCCCACGTCCGCGGGTCGAAGGTCCAGAGCTGGTGGACGCCGGCCATCGCGACCCACACCCGGTCCTGCCACCAGACGACGTCCCACGGGCTGGAGAGCGCCGTGCGGTCGCCGGGAACTCCCTGGATCCCGTTGCCGGCAAGGGTCGTCACCTCGCCGTCGGCGAGCCGGAGACCTCGCAGCGCATGGTTGACGGTGTCCGCGACGACCACGTCGTAGCCCACCTCGGCCGCCAGGTCACCCGGGAGGAGGCACAGACCGTTCGGCTCGTTGAACCGTGCGGTCGTCCCGTCGACGAGTCCGCGGGACCCGTCACCGATCCGGCGTACGACGGTCTCGAGGTCCGGCTCGAGCTCCACGAGGCTGTGATGGCCCGCATCCGCGACGAGGAAGCCCTTACCAGGAAGGGCTATCGCCTTCGCCGGGAACCGCAGGTCACCCGCCTCGACGTGCGGGGCGACGTACGGCGAGTCGCCCGGCTGCAGGGTTCCGCGGGCCAGGTGCACGGCGCGAAGCTCGGAGACGAGGGCGTCGACGGCGTGCGCGTGCCCCTCGCCGGCGTACTGCGCGACGACGTAGCCCTCGGGGTCGACGAGGACCAGCGTCGGCCACGCACGGGCGGTGTACGCCTGCCAGGTCACGAGATCCGGGTCGTCGAGCACCGGGTGCCCGACGTCGTAACGCTGCACCGCTGCGGCGAGCGCGTCGGCGTCCGCCTCGTGCACGAACTTCGGCGAGTGCACTCCGACGACGACGAGCTCACCGGCGTACTTCTCCTCGAGCGGCCGCAGCTCGTCGAGGACGTGCAGGCAGTTGACGCAGCAGAAGGACCAGAAGTCCAGGAGCAGGAAGCGGCCCCGCAGGTCGCCGAGGGCCAGCTCGCGGCCGCCGGTGTTCAGCCAGCCCCGGCCCCGCAGCTCGGGTGCCCGGACGCGCGGTCGCCGGCCAGTGGAGGATGGTGTCGTCACGTCGGCGGCAACGCGCACGAGGGGCCGGATCATCCCGCCATCGCCTTGGCGCGCTGGTCGAGCTCGCGGCCCTCGAGGTCGCGCTCGGCACTAGGGTTCCCTCTCATGAGGGAGCAGCCCTGGACCTACGCCGACATCGGTGACCTCACCGGGAGCCGGGCGCTCGTCACGGGCGTGACCAGCGGGGTCGGTGAGGCGGTGGCCCAGGCCCTCGCCGCGCACGGCGCCGAGGTGGTGCTGGCGGGCCGCAACCAGGGCCGGCTGACCGCGAGCCTGGAGCGGCTGCGCGACCGGGTCCTCGACCCGCTGGTGCGGCCCCTGCAGCTCGACCTGGCCGACCAGTCGTCGGTACGGCGCGCAGCAGCCGAGGCTGCGACGTACGGCCCGCTGCACCTGCTGGTCAACAACGCCGGGGTGATGGCGACGCCGTACGCCCGCACGGTCGACGGCTTCGAGCTGCAGATGGCGACGAACTTCCTCGGGCACTTCACCCTCACCGGCCTCCTGCTGCCCCAGCTGGTGGCAGGAAGCGCGCGGGTCGTCTCGGTCTCCTCCCAAGGGCACCGGACGGTGCGGACGGCGCCGCTGCAGGACCCGCGACTGCCCCCACGTCGCTACCACCGCTGGCTCACCTACGCGCGGAGCAAGCTGGCCAACCTGCTCTTCGCCTTCGAGCTGGACCGCCGGGCCCGCGCCGCAGGGCTGCCGCTGACGTCCGTGGCAGCACATCCCGGGATCGCCTTGACCGGGCTGATGGCCTCGGGACATCGGGGCGCCGCCGGCGGGTCGATCCTGGACGCCGCGTTCAGCATGCTGGGCCAGCCGCCGTGGCAGGGCGCGCTCCCGCTGCTGATGGCCGCCACCGCCGACCTCCCCGGCGGCACCTACGTCGGTCCGAGTGGGCCGGGCGAGGCGCGCGGCGCTCCCGGCATCGTCGGCAGCAGCAGGCTGGCCCGGGACCGGGAGGCCGCCGGCAGGCTGTGGCGGCTCGCGGAGGGCGCGACCGGGGTCGCCTACCCGTAGCCGGACGCCGGCGGCTGCTTTGAGACAGTGGACGACGTGAGAGCCCTGCTGCTGGAGAACCTGCACCCGTTGGCCTCGTCGATCCTCAGCGAGGCCGGGATCGAGGTGGAGACCCGGCCGGGTGCCCTGAGCGAGGACGAGCTGGTGGGCTGCCTGGACCGCTACGACCTGCTCGGGATCCGGTCCAAGACGGAGGTCACCTCGCGGGTGCTGGACGCGCACCCGCACCTGGTGGCGGTCGGCGCGTTCTGCATCGGCATCAACCAGATCGACCTCGACGCCGCCACCCGGCACGGCATCGCGGCGTTCAACGCGCCGTACTCCAACACGCGCTCGGTCGTGGAGCTGGCGATCGCGAACATCATCGCGATGGCGCGCCGGCTCACCGAGCGCGACAAGGCCCTGCACGCCGGCGTCTGGGACAAGTCCTCGGAGGGCAGCCACGAGGTCCGTGGTCGCACCCTGGGCATCGTGGGCTACGGCAACATCGGCTCGCAGCTGTCCGTGGTGGCCGAGATGCTGGGCATGCAGGTCTACTTCTACGACACCGACGAGAAGCTGGCGCTCGGCAACGCCCGACGGTGCTCCTCGCTGGAGGAGCTCATCGACACCGTGGAGACGGTCACCCTGCACGTCGACGGCCGCGGGGGCAACGCCGGGATCTTCGGCCGTCAGCAGTTCGAGCGGATGAGGCCGCGGTCGCTGTTCCTCAACCTGTCCCGCGGCTTCGTCGTCGACTACGAGGCGTTGCGGGACGCGCTGGTCGCCGGCCACATCGCCGGTGCCGCGGTGGACGTGTTCCCGAGCGAGCCGCGGCGCCGCGGCGACGCCTTCGACTCGCCGCTGCTGGGTCTGGCCAACGTCATCTTGACCCCGCACGTGGGCGGGTCCACCGAGGAGGCGCAGGAGGACATCGGCCGGTTCGTCGGCACCAAGCTCCGCGACTACGCGCGCACCGGGAGCACGGCGCTCTCGGTCAACCTGCCCACGCTGACCCCCGCCCGCAACGTCCACGCGCAACGGATCGCCCACATCCACCAGAACACCCCCGGCGTCCTGGCACACGTCAACCAGGTGCTCGCCGAGCACGACGTGAACATCGGCGGACAGGTGCTCGCCACCCGCGGCCAAACCGGGTATGTCGTCACCGACACCGGATCCGGGTTGTCCTCGACCGTGCTCGAGGCCCTGCGCTCGGTCCCGGAGACGGTGCGCCTCCGCGTCATCGACTGACCCCGGGGAGAGCTGTCCGTGGGTCCGGGTACGGTCGAGGGATGAGCACCTTTGCCACCGTCAACCCTGCGACCGGCGAGACCCTCGAGGAGTTCCCGACCCTCGACGAGCAGGGCGTCGAGACCGCGCTGTCCCGGGTCCGGTCCGGCTTCGAGCAGTGGCGCACGACGTCGGCGGCCGAGCGGGCCGCCGTACTCTCCAAGGTCGCCTCGCTCTACGACGAGCGGGCCGAGGAGCTCGCCGAGCTGATCTCTCTGGAGATGGGCAAGCCGGTCCGCGAGGCCAAGGGCGAGGTGAAGATCTCCTCGATGATCTACGCCTACTACGCCGACCTCGGGCCGGGGCTGCTCGAGGACGAGCGGCTCGACGTGCCGGGCGCCGAGGAGACCGTCGTCCGGAAGCTGCCGGTCGGCCCGCTGCTCGGGATCATGCCCTGGAACTACCCCTACTACCAGGTCGCCCGGTTCGCGGCGCCGAACCTGATGCTGGGCAACACCGTGCTGCTCAAGCACGCTCCCAGCTGTCCGCGCTCGGCGCTGCGGATGGAGGAGCTGTTCGTCGAGGCGGGGCTGCCGGCTGACGCCTACGTCAACATCTTCGCGACCAACGAGCAGGTCGCCGACATCATCGCCGACCCCCGGATCCAGGGTGTGTCCCTGACCGGCAGCGAACGCGCCGGCGCCGCGGTCGCCGAGGTGGCCGGCCGCAACCTGAAGAAGGTCGTCCTCGAGCTCGGCGGGTCGGACGCCTTCATCGTGCTGGACTCGGCGGACATGGACGCCACGGTCAAGTCGGCGACCCGGGGGCGGATGTCCAACACCGGCCAGGCCTGCAACGCCGCCAAGCGGTTCGTGGTCCTGGAGCCCTACTACGACGAGTTCGTGTCCAAGCTGACCGCGTCGTTCGCAGCGATGGTCCCCGGTGACCCGATGAACCCGAAGACCGCCATCGGCCCGCTGTCCTCGCAGACCGCCGCGGCGACCCTGACCGAGCAGGTCGAGAACGCCGTGGCCGAGGGCGCGACGGTGCTCACCGGCGGACACCGGATCGATGGGCCGGGTGCCTACGTCGAGCCGACGCTGCTCGCGGACGTGAGGCCCGGGATGCGGGCCTACTCGGAGGAGCTGTTCGGACCCGTCGGGGTCGTCTACAAGGTGTCCTCGGCGGACGAGGCCGTGGAGCTGACCAACTCCTCGTCGTTCGGGCTCAGCGGCTCGGTGTGGAGCAGCGACCTCGACAGGGCGCGTGAGGTTGCCGAGCGCCTCGAGGTCGGGATGGCGTTCGTCAACGAGCACGGAACCACGTTGCCGGCCCTGCCCTTCGGTGGCGTCAAGCGGTCCGGCTTCGGTCGTGAGCTCGGGCCCTGGGGGATGGACGAGTTCGTGAACAAGAAGCTGGTCAGGGTCTCGAAGGCGTGAGTGCTGCCGTGACCTCCCTGGCCGACGACTACCTCGACCTCGACAGCCTGTTCTCCCCCGAGGAGCTGGCCCTGCGGGACCGCGTCCGCGCGTTCGTGAAGGCGCGCATCAAGCCACACATCGAGGAGTGGTACGAAGCCGCGCACTTCCCGCTGGAGATCGTCAAGGAGCTCGGTGAGCTGGGCGTGCTGGGCATGCACCTCGAGGGCTACGGCTGCCCGGGGCGCAGCGCCGTGGAGTACGGCCTGGCAGCCCTCGAGCTCGAGGCCGGTGACTCGGGTCTGCGGACGTTCGTGAGCGTGCAGGGCTCACTGGCGATGAGCGCGATCCGCCACTTCGGCTCCGAGGAGCACAAGCAGAAGTGGCTGCCGGGGATGGCTGCCGGTGAGCTGATCGGGTGCTTCGGGCTCACCGAGCCGACCGCGGGCAGCGACCCCGCCAGCATGCTCACCACCGCGCGACGCGACGGCGAGGAGTGGGTGCTCGACGGCCACAAGCGGTGGATCGGGCTGGCGTCCGTCGCGGACGTCGCGGTGATCTGGGCGAAGACCGAGGACGGCGTGATCCGTGGGTTCGTGGTGCCCACCTCGACCCCCGGCTTCACGGCCACCCCGATCCAGCACAAGCTGTCCATGCGGGCGTCCATCCAGTGCGACGTCGACCTGGTCGACGTACGTCTGCCTGCGGGTGCGGTCCTCCCGGACGTGACCGGGCTGAAGGGTCCGTTCTCGTGTCTCAACGAGGCCCGCTACGGGATCATGTGGGGTGCCATGGGCGCCGCCCGGGACTCCTACGAGGCGGCCCGCGACTACGCCCTCGAGCGCACCCAGTTCGGGCAGCCGCTGGCGTCCTTCCAGCTCACGCAGCAGAAGCTGGTCGACATGGTCCTGGAGCTCCAGAAGGGCGTGCTCGTCGCCCTACAGACCGGCCGGCTCAAGGACGCCGGCCGGCTCCGGCCGGAGCAGATCTCGTTCGGCAAGCTCAACAACGTCCGCGAGGCGATCGCCATCTGCCGCGAGGCCCGCACGGTGATCGGCGGCAACGGCGTCACGCTGGACCACTCACCCCTGCGGCACGCCAGCAACCTGGAGAGCGTCCGGACCTACGAGGGGACCGACGAGGTGCATACCCTGATCATGGGGCGGGCCGTCACCGGGATCCAGGCCTTCACCTAGGCCTCGTCGACGTCGTGACCCGAACCGCCTCCTGACCGCCTCCTGACCGCCCGCTGCCCCCCACCCCCCACCCCCACCCCCCACCCCTGTGCCGACCCGGCGCATCCGCAGGCCGAAACCCCGTCGACCCGGCGCATCCGCAGGGCCGAAACCCCGTCGACCCGGCGCTTCCGCAGGACCTGTGGACAGCGAGTCGCGACGAACCCGCGGAGAGTCCATGCTGCTGGACGTGACTGTGCTCGCGGGATCTCGCAACGCAGCGCTGCTGGGACCCGGCTTCCCGCTGCCGCTGGAACAACCGTTCACGACGCGCCAAGCATTGGAGTCCGGCATCAGCAGATGGCGGCTGCATCGCCTGGTTCGCGAAGGCTACCTGCGGCGGCTGCTCAAGGGCGTGTACGTAGCGGCACAGACGCCGGACAGCCTCCTGCTCCGTGCGGAGGCGCTGGTCAGCGTCGTACCCACGCATGCAGTGGTCACCGACTGGACCGCGGTCTGGCTCTTCACCGGGCTGTTGCCACCGAACGACCACCTCGCCGTGCCGGCCATCAGCATGTTCCTGCCAGCGGGGAAGGGTCGGCTGCGCAACCAATTGTGCGACAGCGGCGAACGGACCTTCGTCACCGGCGATTTCCTCACCATCGGCGGGCTGAGGGTCACCACGCCCCTTCGGACCGCGTGGGACATGGGTCGGCTGGCCCACCGAGACCGGGCCCTGAGCGGAATGGACGGACTGCTGAGACACGACCCCTCGATGCGTGAGGAGATGGTCGGCGGCGTCGAACGCTTTCGCAGGCAGCGCGGCGTGGTCCAGCTGCGCGAGCTTGCGCCGCTGGCCGACGCTCGGGCCGAGTCGCCGGGCGAGTCGGTTCTGCGGCTGCGCTGGCTGGACCTTCGGAGCCTGCCCGCACCCACGCCGCAGGTGCCGATCTTCGACGACCGCGGTGTGCGGATCCACCGGCTCGACCTCGGCGTCGAGAAGCTTCGCTTCAGCGTGGAGTACGACGGGGAGGAGTTCCACTCCACCAACGAGGACCTCGTGCACGACGAGCGAAGACGGGAGTGGATCCGTCGCGAACGAGGCTGGCTGATCGTGCCCGTACGCAAGCACAACGTGTTCGGCGCCACCCGGGACATCGAGGGGATCCTCTACGAGGGCGTGCGGGAGGCCCGCCGGCGACTCGGTGAGCGACTGAGGTGACCTCAGACCCCTTCGGATCGACCGCGTCTAGGCGGCATAGGAGGTCGCCGCCGCTACCAGCCCGGCGAACAAGCCAGCGTCCGCGCGGGTCTCCGGGTGCCACTGCACCGCCACCCGGAACCGCTCACCCGGGGCCTCGATCGCCTCCACTGTGCCGTCCTCGGCTCGCGCCGCGACGACGAACCCCGGATGCTCGCGCACGGACTGGTGATGGTGGCAGCCCACGCTGCTCCGGTCCCCGAGCAGCATCCTCAGCCGGGTGCCGGCGACGGTCTCGATGTCCACGTCCCCGAACTCCGGACCGCTCGGGGAGTGGGTCTGATGGCCGACCGAGTCCGGGAGATGCTGGTCGAGGGTGCCACCGGAGTGCACGGCCATCACCTGCATTCCGCGGCAGATCCCGAGCACTGGTAGCTCACGAGCCTCCGCTGCCTCGAGCAGAGCGAGCTCCCAGGCGTCGCGGTCGGTGCGCCAGCTCACGGTGAGCGGATGCGGGTCGGCGCCGTACCGGCCGGGGTCGACGTCGGCGCCGCCCGCGATCACCAGTCCGTCGAGCCGCCCCACGGCGTAGGTCGCCGCAGCCGGCTCGATCGGCGGGAGCAGCACCGGGACGCCGCCGGCGCGCTGGATGGAGTCGGCGTACCTCGTCGGGAGGAGGTCTGCCGGTTGGTCCCAGACGCCCCATCGCGCCTGCTCGCGGTAGGTGCTCAGTCCGATCAGCGGTCGCACGTCAGCTCAGCCCCTGCGGACGCGCCGACTCGGCAGGGTTCCGGCCTGCGGACGGGCCGACTCGGCAGGGTCGGCATCACAGGGGGGTGACGTAGGCACCGGAGATCCCGCCATCGACAAGGAACGTGCTGGCGGTGATGAAGCTGGCCTCGTCGGAGGCGAGGAAGACCACGGCGTTGGCGATCTCCACGGGATCGGCGAACCGGCCCATCGGCACGTGCACCAGACGGCGCTGCGCACGATCCTGGTCACTGGCGAACAGCTCCTGGAGCAGCGGCGTGTTCACGGGCCCGGGGCACAGCGCGTTCACCCGGACCCCGTCGCGGGCGAACTGCACCCCGAGCTCCCGGGACATGGACAGCACACCACCCTTGGCCGCCGAGTAGGAGATCTGCGACGTCGCAGCGCCCATCACCGCGACGAACGAGGCGGTGTTGACGATCGAGCCGCGGCCCTGCTCGAGCATGTACGGCAGGACCGCCTTGCAGCACAGGTACACGCTCGTGAGGTCGACGTCCTGCACCTTGCGCCAGGTCTCGAGGTCGGTGTCCAGGATCGAGTCGTCGTCCGGTGGTGAGATGCCGGCGTTGTTGAAGGCGATGTCCACCGACCCGTAGGTCTCCTTGACCGTCCTGAACAGCCCGTCGACCTGGTCCTTGTCGGTGACGTCGCAGTGCACGAACAGCCCGCCGACGCCGTCGGCCACCTCCTTCCCGTGCAGGTCGTCGACATCCGCGACGACCACGTGCGCGCCTTCCTCGGCGAAGCGCAGCACCGTCGCCAGACCGATGCCCGAGCATCCGCCGGTGACGACGGCCACCTTCCCGTCGAGCCGTCCTGCCATCTGTGTTCCTTCCGTGGGCTGGTCGCGCGACCCCTCAGTGCGCGATGAAGACGTTCTTCTCCTCGGTGAACGCGTGCGGCGCGTCCGGCCCGAGCTCCCGGCCGAGCCCGGACTGCTTGTAGCCTCCGAACGGCGTCCAGTAGCGCACCGCCGAGTTGGAGTTCACCGACAGGTTGCCGGCCTGCACGCCGCGCGCGACCCGGAGGGCACGCCCGACGTCGGCGGTGAAGATGGAGCCGGCGAGGCCGTAGTCGGTGTCGTTCGCGCGGGCGACCGCGTCGGCCTCGTCGTCGAACGGCATCACCGCCACCACCGGGCCGAAGACCTCCTCGCGCCAGATCCGCTCGTCCGGCGAGTCGGAGAGCACCACGGTCGGGGGCACCCAGAAGCCCGGGCCCGCAGGAGCCGGCCCGGTGAACGCGACGTCCGCATCCTCCACGTAGGCCCGGACGCTCGAGCGCTGGTGGGCCGAGATCAGCGGCCCCATCTCGCTGCGGCGGTCAGCCGGGTCGAGCACGGCCATCGCGCGGACGGCCGGCTCGAGGAGGTCGAGGAACTCGTCGTACGCCGTGCGCTCGACCAGGATGCGCGAGCGGGCACAGCAGTCCTGGCCCGCGTTGTCGAACACGGCGTACGGCGCCGCAGCAGCTGCCGCGGCCAGGTCCGCGTCGGCGAAGATCACGTTGGCGCTCTTGCCGCCGAGCTCCAGAGTGCACCGCTTCACCTGGTCCGCGCAGCCGGCCATGATCCGCTTGCCCACCTCGGTGGAGCCGGTGAAGCAGACCTTGCGGACCAGGGGATGCGTCACGAACCGCTCGCCGACTACGGACCCCTTCCCGGGGATGACGGTGAACACCCCCTCGGGCAGACCGGCCTCGAGGGCCAGCTCGCCGATCCGGATGGCGGTCAGCGGGGTGAGCTCGGCAGGCTTGAGGACCACGGTGTTCCCGGCGGCCAGCGCCGGCGCCATCCCCCAAGCCATGATGGGCATCGGGAAGTTCCAGGGCACGATGATGCCGACCACCCCGAGCGGCTCATGGAACGTGACGTCCAGTCCGCCGGGCACCGGGATCTGCCGGCCGAACATCCGCTCCGGCGCGGCGGAGTAGTAGTTCAGGCAGTCCCGGACGTTGCCGGCCTCCCACGTCGCGTTGCCCCAGGTGTGGCCGGCGTTGCGGACCTCGAGCTCGGCGAGCTCCTCGACGTGGGCGTCGACGACCGCGGCGAAGCGGCGCAGCAGCGTCGCGCGGTCACCGGGCGTGACGTCGCGCCAGGCCGGGAACGCGGCATGCGCCCGCTCGACGAGACGGTCGGTGTCCTCGACCGACGCCAGCGAGACGTCCGTCACCGGCCGCTCGGTCGCCGGGTTGACGACGGTGAACACAGCCATGCCCCTCACATCCTCTCGAAGCTGCGTCGGAGCTCCCAGTCGGTGACCGCGGCCCCGAACGACGCCAGCTCGACGTCGGCCATGTTGGTGTAGTGGTCGACGACCTCCTCACCGAGCGCGGCGCGGGCGACCGACGACCGGGTGAAGGCGTCACGAGCGTCCCGCAGGGTCTGCGGCACCCTGGGCTTGTCGGACTCGTAGGCGTTGCCGACGAGCTCCGGCTCCAGCTCCAGCTCGTTGTCGATGCCGTGCAGCCCGCCGGCGAGCATCGCGGCGAGCGCCAGGTAGGGGTTCACGTCACCGCCGGGCAGCCGGTTCTCCATCCGCGCCGAGGCGCCGTGGCCCACCAGCCGCACGGCGCAGGTCCGGTTGTCGAGTCCCCAGGCGACAGCGGTCGGCGCGAACGACCCGGCGGCGAAACGCTTGTAGGAGTTGACGTTCGGGGCGTAGAGCAGCGTGAAGTCCTCCATGGTGGCGAGCACGCCCGCGACGAAGTGGTCGTAGAGCGGCGTCCTGGCACCGTCCTGCCAGAACACCGTCTCGCCGTCAGTTCCGCGCAGCGACAGGTGGATGTGGCAGGAGTTCCCCTCCCGCTCGTTGAACTTCGCCATGAACGTCAGCGACTTGCCGTGCGCCGCCGCGATCTCCTTGGCCGCGGTCTTGTAGACCGAGTGGTTGTCGGCGGTCGCGAGCGCCGCGTCGTAGAGGAAGCCGATCTCCTGCTGCCCGAAGTTGCACTCCCCCTTCGCACCCTCGACGTTCATCCCGGCGGCGTACATGGCGTTGCGGATGTCGCGGAGCACGGGCTCCACCCGCGTCGTGCCGAGGATCGAGTAGTCGATGTTGTACTGATTGCTCGGTGTCAGCCCCTTGTAGCCGGCGCTCCAGGCGCTCTCGTAGGTGTCCTCGAAGAGGATGAACTCGAGCTCCGTGCCGGCGAGCGCGACGAAGCCGGCGTCGGCTGCGCGCCGCAGCTGGTGCTTGAGGATCGTCCGCGGGGAGGGCTCCACCGGGCTGTGGTCGGAGTCGACGAGGTCGCACTGGATCATCGCCGTCCCCGGCACGTGGGGAAGCAGCCGGATCGTGTCGTAGTCGAGGACGAACTCCATGTCCCCGTAGCCCTTCTCCCAGGAGGTCATCGCATAGCCACTGACGGTGTTCATGTCCACGTCGACGCCGAGGAGGTAGTTGCACCCCTCCACCCCGTGGTCCAGCACGACGTCGGTGAAGTACGACGCGTGCAGCCGTTTGCCCTGCAGCCGACCCTGCATGTCGGTGAACGCGATGACCACCGTGTCGACAGCACCAGAGCCGATCAACGTCTCGAGGCGCTCCAGGTCGAGCAGCCGGGGGTTGCGCGGCGGCAGCGAGGGCAGTGACATCGGTTCTCCAGAGGGGGTCGACGGGCAGGGTGATCTCAGGTCAGCAGGCCTCGCAGCAGCGCGGCGGTGTCGTCGCAGTGGCGCTCCATGACCCGCCGGGCCCTGGTCGGCTCGCTCGCCAGAACGGCGCCGAGGATCAGCCGGTGCTGGCGGTCGGAGTGCTCGATGTTGACGGCCAGCACGGGGATCGCACTGAGCATGTCGTGCAGGTCGGCCTGCACCACTGTCACGGACTGGACGGTCAGCGCCGAGTCGGTCACCGCGGCGATCGCGAGGTGGAACCGCGAGTCGGCCTGCCGGTGCTCGGCCGGGTCGGTGGCGCCGGCCACCTCGTCGTGCGCTGCGACCAGGAGGTCCCGTTCGGCGACGCCGAGCTTCCGTGAGGCAGCGATGTAGGCGGCCCCCGGCTCGACCACCCGCCGGAACACCAGGGTGTCGCGCAGGTGCTCACTGCGCGGTCCCAGGGCCCGGGCGCCACGCGCGGACGGTCGTCGAGGCCGGTAGCAGACCACCGTGCCGCCGCCCCGGCCCCGCGTGGTCTGGACGAACTCGGCGGCGCGCAACCCGGCCATCGCCTCCCGCAGAGTGGCTCGCGAGACACCCAGCCGCTCGGCGAGCTCCCGCTCCGGTGGGAGGGTGGTGCCCCGCGGGTAGACGCCGAGCCGGATCGCAGTCGCCAGCTGCTCCACGCAGCCCTCGAAGGCGTGGTGGCCACGGACGGCACGCAGCACGCTGTCACCGAGCTCCCACCCGGGCCCGGGACCCACCTCGGCGCCGCGGTCGACGCGGGAGTCGAGGTGGGAGGCGGCAGGCACGGGCCAAGTCTCATGACATCCGGGCGACCACGTCAATGGTTTGACATCAAACCTTTATCCGTCTGCATCTAGACGGTCAGTTCTCCACGACGCTACTTTGGGCCGACCTCGTCACATGCATCGGAGATGACATGACCGAATCCACCGAACTGTCGCAGGACGAGCAGATGCTCGCCAAGCTCGGCTACAAGCAGGAGCTGAACCGCTCCTGGTCGGGCTTCTCGAACTTCGCCATCTCGTTCTCCATCATCTCCATCCTGGCGGGCTGCTTCACGACCTTCTACCAGGGTTGGAACAACGGCGGTCCGGTCGCGATCTCGTGGGGCTGGCCGATCGTCTCGCTGTTCATCCTGATCATCGGCCTCACCATGTCCGAGCTCGTGTCGGCCTACCCGACCTCGGGAGGGATCTACTGGTGGGCGGCCAAGCTGGGCGGCCCGGCGGCCGGCTTCTTCACAGGCTGGCTCAACCTGATCGGACTGCTGGCCGTGACGGCGTCCGTGGCGTACGGCGCCGCGACGTTCTTCGACCTCACGCTGAGCACCGTCTCCTCGGGCTGGGCCGGGGGCGCAGGTCTCGGTCGAACCTACGCGATCTTCCTGGTCATCCTGGCGCTCGCCGCTCTGGCCAACATCTTCGGCGGGCACCTGATGGCCATCATCAACAACATCTCGGTGTGGTGGCACGTCGGCGGTGCGGCCCTGGTGATCCTGATCCTGGCGTTCATCCCCAAGACGCACCAGGCCGTCAGCTGGGTGTTCACCACCAAGATCAACAACTCCGGCTTCGACGGCGGTGCGGTCGGTGACCTGAAGTTCTGGTTCCTGGTCCTGCCGCTCGGGCTGCTGCTGACGCAGTACACCATCACCGGCTTCGACGCCTCCGCACACCTGTCGGAGGAGACGTCGGCCGCCTCGGAGGCGGCCGCGAAGGGGATCTGGCGGTCCATCGCCTACTCCGCGATCGGCGGCTACGTGCTGCTTCTGGCCTTTCTGTTCGCCGTCCAGGACCCCGGCGGGGTCAGCAAGGGCGGCGGCGCGGTCGATGTGATCTTCGGACAGGCCCTGCCCCAGGGCTGGCACTTCGTGGTGCTGCTCATCTCGACGGCAGGACAGCTGTTCTGCACGGCCGCGTGCATGACGAGCTGCTCGCGGATGACGTTCGCGTTCAGCCGGGACGGTGCCATCCCCGGCTCGCGGATGTGGTCCAAGGTCAACCCGAGGACGAAGGTGCCCGTCAACGCCGTGCTGCTGTCGTTCGCGGTGGGCGCGATCATCACCGCTCCCGCTCTGGTCAGCGTCAACGGGGTGCCGGTCGCGTTCCTCGCGGTGGTGTCGATCGCGGTGATCGGGCTGTACCTCGCCTTCGCCGTCCCGATCTTCCTGCGGTGGCGGCTCGGCGACTCGTTCGAGACAGGGTCGTGGAACCTCGGTGCGAAGTACAAGTGGATGAACATCCTGGCCGTCGTGGAGATCGCCATCGTGTCGATCTACTTCATCCTGCCGTTCACCCCGACCGGCACGCCCGGCAACAAGGACTTCACCTGGAGCAGCGTCAACTACGCGCCGATCCTGACCTTCGGCACGCTGATCGTGCTGGCGATCTGGTGGAAGGCGTCAGCGAAGCACTGGTTCACCGGGCCCAAGCACACCATCGACACCGACGTCATCGAGGCTTTCGAAGACTGACGTGCACGAGCCGGAGGGCGGACTGGACGACCTGCTGGACCAGATCCCTGTGCTGGCGGGGCTGCCACGCTCGGTCGTGGAGCTGCACGGCGGGCTGACCAACAAGAACCTCCGGGTCACCACGAGCCGCGGCGACTACGTCGTGCGCCGGTTCCGCGGCGACGCCGAGCTGCTCGGCATCGACCGGGACGCCGAGCACGCGAACACGGTGGCGGCCGCGCGGGCCGGCGTGGGCGCGCCGGTCGTCGACTACGTGCCGGAGCTGGGCGTGCTGGTGCTCGGGTTCCTCGGCGGACGTACCTACGACAACGCCACGTTCGCCGAGCCCGGTGTGCCGGCCCGCGCCGCCCACGCGATCCGCAGGCTGCACGAAGGGCCGCGGTTCGTCGGCGACTTCGACATGTTCGACCGGCAGCGGCGCTACCTGCGCACGGTGCACGAGCACGGCTACCCCCTCGTCGAGGGGTACGTCGACCTGGCCGACCGGTTCGCCGAGGTGCGCCAGGCACTCGCCGCACGCGCAGAGCCGACGGTGCCCTGCAACAACGACCTGCTGGCCGGGAACTTCGTCGACGACGGGGAGCGGCTGTGGCTGATCGACTACGAGTACTCCGGCAACAACGACGCCTGCTTCGAGCTCGGCAACACCAGCACCGAGTGCGACCTCGACCGCGACCAGGTCGAGGAGCTGGTGTCGGCGTACTTCGGGAGAACCCTGCGCAGCAGCAAGCTGGCGCGGGTGCGGCTGCAGGCGCTGGTATCGGCCTACGGCTGGTCGCTGTGGGGCGCCATCCAGGCGGCCGTGAGCAGCATCGACTTCGACTTCGAGGCCTGGAGTAGCGAACGGTTCGAGAAGGCGGCCCGCGGACTGACCGGTGACCGGCTGCCGGCGCTGCTGGAGGAGGTCACCCGTGCCGACTGACCTGCCGACCCGGGCCCGCGTCGTGGTCGTCGGGGGTGGCGTCATCGGCACCAGCACCGCCTACCACCTCTCGGCCCTCGGCTGGAGTGACGTGCTGCTCCTGGAGCAGGGCACCCTGTCGTGCGGCACCACCTGGCACGCCGCGGGCCTGGTGGGCCAGCTGCGCGCCTCGGAGAGCGGCACCCGGCTGGTGCAGCGCAGCGGCGAGCTCTACGCCCGGCTCGAGGCGGAGACCGGGTTGTCGGCGGGCTACCGGCAGTGCGGAGGCGTCATCGTCGCCCGCACCCCCGACCGGATGACCCAGCTGCGGCGCACCGCTGCGACCGCTGCGGCCTACGGTCTCGAGTGCTCGATGATGACCCCGGCCGAGGCCCTTGAGCGGTGGCCGGTGATGCAGGTCGAGGACCTGCTCGGGGCGATCTGGCTGCCCGGGGACGGCACGGCCAGTCCCACCGACCTCACCATGGCGCTCGCCAAGGGTGCCAGGATGCGCGGCGCCCGGATCCAGGAGCACACCCGCGTGGTCGACGTACTCACCAAGGACGGTGCCGTGACCGGGGTCCGCACCGACCGGGGTGACGTCGAGGCCGAGGTCGTCGTGAACTGCGCCGGCCAGTGGGCCGCGCAGCTGGGCCGGATGGCCGGGGTGAACGTGCCGCTGCACTCGTGCGAGCACTTCTACGTCGTCACCGACCAGATCGACGGAGTGGGCAGCGGCCTGCCGATCATGCGTGACCCGGACGGCTGGACCTACTTCAAGGAGGAGGTCGGCGGGCTCGTCGTCGGCGGCTTCGAGCCCGAGGCCAAGCCGTGGCTCGGTCCTGACGACATCCCCTACCCGTTCGAGTTCCGGCTCCTGGACGAGGACTGGGAGCACGTCGAGATCCTGCTGGAGAGCGCCCTGCTGAGGGTCCCCGCCCTGCGGGAGACCGGCATCCGCAGGTTCTACAACGGCCCGGAGAGCTTCACGCCCGACAACCAGTTCCTGCTCGGTGAGGCACCCGAGCTCCGCGGCTTCTTCGTGGGCGCCGGCTTCAACTCGGTCGGCATCGCCTCAGCCGGTGGCGCCGGGCAGGCGCTGGCCGAGTGGGTGGTCGCGGGTGAGCCCACCAGCGACCTGGTGGCCGTGGACATCCGCCGCTTCGCGCCGTTCCATGCGAACCACCGCTGGCTGCGTGAGCGGGTGGTGGAGGTGCTCGGCCTGCACTACGCCGTGCCGTGGCCGAACCGGGAGCTGGAGAGCGCCCGGCCGCTGCGGTGCTCACCGCTGCACGAGCGGCTGGCCGCCCGCAACGCGGTGTTCGGGTCGAAGATGGGGTGGGAGCGGCCGCTGTTCTTCGGCCCTCCCGGCGCGAGCCTGGCGTACTCCTGGGAGCGGCCGGCCTGGCTGCCGTGGTCCGCGGCCGAACAGCGCGCCACGCGCACCGACGTCGCGGTGTTCGACATGACCTCGTTCTCGACGTACCTCGTGACCGGACGGGACGCGGAGGCCACCTTGCAGTGGCTGTGCACCGCCGACGTGGCGGTTCCGGTGGGCCGGGTCGTCTACACCGCGATGCTCAACGCGCGGGGCACCTACGAGGCCGACCTGACCGTGACCCGGGTCGCAGCCGACGAGTTCCTCCTGGTCAGCAGCTCGGCGAGCACGGTCCGCGACCTCGACTGGGTGCGGCGGCACGTGCCCGTGGGCCACGACACCCGGGTGGTCGACGTGACGTCGTCCTACGCGGTGCTCGGAGTCATGGGGCCGCGCTCGCGGGAGCTGCTGGCGGCGTTGTCGCAGGACCCCTTCGACGGGCCGTTCGGCTCCTCCCGCGTGGTCACCCTCGGTGCCGCGACGGTGCGAGCCACCCGGGTCACCTATGTGGGCGAGCTGGGCTGGGAGCTCTACGTGGCCACCGAGCTCGCCGCCGGCGTGTACGACGACCTGGTCGCCGGCGGCGCGGCGGATGCGGGCTACTACGCCATCGAGTCGATGCGGCTGGAGAAGGGCTACCGCGCCTTCGGTCGCGAGCTCACGCCGGACCACTCGCCGGTCGAGGCGGGCCTGCTGTTCGCCTGCAAGTTGCGGACCGGCGTCGACTTCCTGGGCCGCCCGGCGCTCGAGGCGGCCCGCGCTGCGGCGCCGACGAGACGGCTGGTGTCCTTCGTGCTCGAGGACCCCGAGCCGATGCTGTGGGGCGGCGAGCTGGTGCTGCGCGACGGGACCGCGGTCGGTCAGGTCACCAGTGCCGCCTGGGGTGAGGCGGTCGGAGCCTGCGTCGGGCTCGCCTACGTCGCCGCCGCGGAGGACCTGCCGGCGGGCGGCTACGCCGTCGACGTGGCAGGGGAGGTGCGCCGCGTGCGGGTCGATGTGCGGGCGCCGTACGACCCGGGCAACCAGCGGGTGCGCGGCTAGCCGGTGAACCCGGCGTGCACGTGGTCGTGGTGGGTGGCGTCGCTGAACCACTGGGGGCCCTGACCCAGCAGGTAGGGGCCGCCTACGTTGTAGGACCCCGCCGCAGCGGCCGCCTCCATGTAGCCCGTGACCAGTCGGCGCGGGGTGTCGCGGGAGACCACGAGGTGCCCGTCGACACGGAACGTGTCGAAGGCCCGGCCCTGCGGGTGGTCGCTGAGCCGGTCGGTGCCGAACACGTGCAGCGGGTGCCCGGAGCGGACCACGCTGACGCCGACGCGGTAGCGCTCGGAGAGTCGCAGCAGCGCCGTCAGCACGCTGACGTGCACCCGCCCCGAGCGGACGTCCGCACGTGCCGCCGGTGGTAGGTCGATCCGCCCGCTCCCCAGCACCCTGCGCTCCTCGTCGGTGGACCGGTGCGGTGCTCCCGGGTGGGAGGGGTGCACCGCGGTGACCCGCCAGCCGGCTGTGGTGCGGCTCAGCCGGACGTCGTACGTCGCCCCGCCGCTGACCACCGCACGGCCGCGGCGGTGCCAGGACCGGGTCACCACCAGGACGCTGACGGTGTCGGCGAGCAGGCCGCCGTACTGCGCTTCGAGCACCTGCACCACCGACCCGCGGTCGGCGTCGCGACGTTCGATCGCACGCACGGCGGTGGCCTTGGCCCGAGGTGACAGGTCGGCGGGGTCGGGCCGCCAGGGGCTCACTGGCGGCAGCGGCGGTGCGCTCGGCGTCGCCGTCGGCCCCCCACCTGGTGTCGAGGGCCGCGGCACCGAGGGCGACGAGGAGTGCCGGGGGGAGGGCCGAGGCTCCGGCGAGCTCGTGCAGCCGGCCAGCAGGAGCCCGGCCCCGAGCAGCAGGAACTCCCGGCGGTCAGTCCTCGGCATCAGTCCTCGGCATCGCCCTCCGTGACGGGGTCGAGCTGGTCCCGCAGCTCGCCGGTCACCTCGACCTGGGTGTCGTCCATCTCCGGACCATGCTGAGGCTCTCGCCGGTACGAGGACCCCGGGTCGTGCGGGTCAGCCGGTGGCGACGGGTCGGGGGGTGGCATCGTCGGTCCTTCCGCTCGGGTGACCGTTCTCTACCCCCGACGCCCGCCGCCCATGTCCGTCCCGCCGGGTGAGGGTGCGGGTGTCTAGAGTGTCGGCGTGGCCGACCTGCGACCCCTGCGCGACACCGACGTCGCGGACGTGCTGGCGCTCAACGATGCCAATGTGACCAACCTGGCGGCGATGGACGAGGCGAAGCTGCACGAGCTGAGGAACATCGCGGACCGCTTCGACGTGCTCGACGTGGACGGCGGCTTCGGCGGGTTCGTGATCACGTTCGCCCAGGGTGCGCCTTACGACTCGGACAACTATCGCTGGTTCGGCGCCCGGCACCGCCGCTTCTACTACCTCGACCGGATCGTGCTGCACGAGTCGTTCCGCCGTCGGCGCCTCGGGACGTTCGTGTACGACGAGATCGAGCGGGTCGCGGCGCCGTACGGCCTGCTCGCCCTGGAGGTCAACCTGGTGCCACGCAACGACGCGTCGCTGGCCTTCCACGCGGGGCGGGGCTATGTCGAGGTCGGCCGGCTCGGCGACGAGCAGCACCTCGTGTCGCTGATGGAGAAGGGCCTGTGACGACGGCCCGCTCAGCGCAGGAGGTCGCCACCCGCGCAGCCGAGGCGATGTGGGCCGGGGACGCGGCGAGCCAGGCACTGGGCATCGAGCTGGTGCGGGTCGCACCCGGTCGTGCGACGGTGCGGATGACGGTGCGCGAGGACATGGTCAACGGTCACGCGATCGGGCACGGCGGGCTGACGTTCACACTGGCGGACTCGGCGTTCGCGTTCGCGTGCAACTCCTACAACCGCAGCACGGTCGCCGCGCACTGCGAGATCCGGTTCCTGGCACCGACCCGGCTCGGCGACGTGTTGGTCGCCTCGGCCGTCGAGCGCAGCCGGAAGGACCGCGACGGCGTCTATGACGTCACCGTGCACGTCGGCGACACGTTGGTCGCGGACTTCGTGGGGCACAGCAAGGAGGTTCGGGGCGTGCTGTTCACGGATGAGGCGAGCTGATGACCGACCGTCCGAGGTTCGAGATGCCGGACACCACGGCGCAGGAGGTGCGGACCGCCCAGCTCGAGTCGTTGCGCGAGACGCTTGCTCGGGTCTACCGGCAGGTGCCGCACTACCGGCGCGCGTTCGACGACGCCGGCCTGGTGCCCGACGACCTGCGGACCCTCGAGGACCTGGCGCGCTTCCCCTTCACCACCAAGGACGACCTGCGCGCCGGCTATCCGTTCGGCATGTTCGCCGTGCCGCGCGAGAAGGTCTCGCGGATCCACGCCTCCTCCGGCACGACGGGCCGCCCGACCGTCGTGGGCTACACCCATGACGACCTGGAGACCTGGGCCGAGCTGATGGCCCGCTCGATCTACGCGGCCGGGGGGCGCCCTGGGGACCTGGTCCATGTCGCCTACGGCTACGGCCTGTTCACCGGCGGACTCGGGGCGCACTACGGCGCCGAGCGGCTCGGCTGCACGGTGATACCGGTGTCCGGTGGCATGACGCCGCGGCAGGTGCAGCTGATCCTGGACTTCGAGCCGCGGGTGATCATGGTGACCCCGTCGTACTTCCTGGCGATCCTGGACGAGCTGGAGACCCAGGGCGTGGACCCCCGGTCGACCTCGTTGAGGATCGGGATCTTCGGTGCCGAGCCATGGACCGAGGAGATGCGCCGAGAGGTCGAGCGGCGCAGCGGGATCGACGCCGTGGACATCTACGGGCTGTCGGAGGTGATGGGACCCGGGATCTCGCAGGAGGCGGCCGCGACCAAGGACGGGCTGCACATCTGGGAGGACCACTTCCTGCCGGAGGTGGTGGACCCGGTGACCCTCGAGGTGCTGCCTGACGGCGAGGAGGGCGAGCTGGTGCTCACCACCCTGACCAGGAGGGCGATGCCGGTGGTGCGCTATCGCACCCGGGACCTGACCCGGCTGCTGCCCGGCACTGCCTACCCCGGGTTCCGGCGGATGCAGCGCGTCACCGGACGCACCGACGACATGATGATCGTGCGTGGGGTCAACATCTTCCCGTCCCAGGTCGAGGAGCTGCTGCTGACGGTCGAGGGGCTGACCCCGCACTACCTGTGCGTGCTGACCAGGCCGGGGAACCTCGACGAGCTGACCGTCCGCGTGGAGGCGCACGGCTCGGTGCGCGAGTCCGACCGACCGGATCTCGGTGCCCGGCTGGAGGGGCTGGTGAAGGACCACGTAGGGGTGACCGTTTCTGTGGAGGTGGTCCCCCCGCATGCGCTGGAACGCTCACTGGGCAAGGCGAAACGCATCTCGGACCAGCGCTGAGCCTCACAGCCAGCCGTTCTCCCGGGCCGACCGGACCGCCTCCATCCGGTTGTGCGTCCCGGTCTTGCCGATCGCGTCGGAGAGATGATTGCAGCCCGGGCGACCGAACGTGTGACGATCATCACGACCCCCGTCGAGTCGGCCCGTCCGCAGGCCCGACCCCCGTCGAGTCGGCCCGTCCGCAGGCCCGACCCCCGCCACTCCCGCCGACTCGACCCCGCTACCGCCGCCACACCCGCCGGGTCGGCGTAGGGCCGCGGATGCTGGGTACCGTCCCGGCATGAAACTCATGAGGACCGCAGTCGCCTTGGGGATCGCCCGCCGGATCTACACCGAGGCACGCAAGCCCGAGAACCAGC
>JAICWH010000165.1 GCA_025934895.1 Nocardioidaceae bacterium
CTCGCGGCGGCTTTCGGCTCCACGGGTCAGGGGGTGTCCGTTCCCGGTCATCCCGGGCCCGATCACTGGCATGCGGACCCGTCATCGACCGGGTTCATCGGCTCGGGCATGTGGGACGGTGTCACGGCCGACCACATCACCGGTATCGGTGTGGAGGTGTGGGTGGCGCCGGCTAGTCAGGACTCGGTCGCGCGGATCAACCTGGGCATCAACGATCCTTCGACGTGCTCGTGGTACTTCGGTCGGAAGCTGGCAGATGACCCGTCCGCCACGGGCGACGACCCGGCCGGGGAGCTGCTGGACCCTGCCTCGACCGATGACCCGGCGCCGGGCGGGACGGGCACCACGGGGTCGGGGACCGAACCGACCGCGACGCCGGTGGATCACTCGGGTGCGGCGAGCGGGTGCACGTTCGCGATCTCGGACCCGTCGACGTGGCTCAGCGGCGGCATGTGCGCGGCCGTGGGCCTGCTCGGGGCGATCCTGAACACGATCAGTGGGCTTCCGGCCGCGGTGATGAGCCTGCTCGGTGATCTGCTCAAGTCGTTGTTTGTGCCGTCTCAGGCGGCGGTGTCGTCGTTCGGGGACGGCGCTCAGCAGACCGTTCGCAGCTCAAGCGTCGGCGGGTGGGATGACGCCGTGTCGGGGGGGTTCGCCTCGCTCAGCGTGAGTGAGACGGGGTGTCAGGGCCCGCAAATCGCGGTGCCGGCGTCGATCAACGCCGGTGGGGTGCTCGACGACTGGCACCCGCTAGCGGCGTGCTCGGGGACGGCTCAGAAGCTGGCTAACTGGTGTCACCTGATCTGTACGGCTCTGCTGTGCGTGTTCGGCGGCGTCAAGTTGCTCAGGATCATCCTGGACTCGCTGGGCCTGGGATCGCAGACGCGGCTCATTGCTGACGGTGGGGGCGGCACGTGATAACCGAGGCGATCATGCATGTTCTCGACGTGCTGATTTCGGGGACCATCGGGACGCTGGTGGCCCTGGTCCCGGCCCCGCCGGCCTGGGTCAGCAACGGGTTCTCGGCGCTGTCCGGCCTGTTCCCGTACGTGGATTCGTTGGGCGTCTGGATTCCGGTGGGGCTGGCGCTGACCATTGGCGGCGCGATTGTTGCGGCGTATGTGGCCGGCGTCGTGATCAAGCTGATCCGCATGGTCGTGTCGTATCTGACGTTGGGGGGTGGCGCGACATGATCGCGCTCGTTGTCGTCGTCGTCGTGCTCGTCGTCGCGGTGGTGAGCTGGCGGCGGGCCAGGAAACGGCGCCTGGTGGCCGGCCTCGTGGCCAGCCGGCCGGGCTTCTGGATTGAGCCGCCGCGGCAGTCGGTGGGCCGGCGCAAAGACGGTCTGCTGTGAGCCCGGACTACGTCTCGCAGGTCACGGCGCTGGGCGCGGTGTTGTTCGTCGCGTACTGCCTGGGCGGGATTCACGGGATCGCGCTGGCCTGGTCGAACGCGTGGCGGTTCCGCCGCTGGGCGCACCGTGAGCACGCGGCCTACCTTCGGGTAGCGCCGATCTGTCATCAGCAAGTCGATTCGATGGGAAGGGAATAGAAACATGCTGACGTTGTGGACGTGCTCTGTCCTGGTGTTCACCCTCGCGGGTGTCGGCGGGGCGTACGTGTATGGCTGCTGGGTGGGGCTGCGCGAGGGTGACCAGCGCGGCTACAACCGGGCCGTTGCTGAGTTGTGGCAGTAGCCCCGCATGGTGCTCAAGCGGCTCCGGAACGAGTCCAAGCGTGCGGCGCGTCGGGCGTGGCCGATCCACGGCTACGTCGGCGCCAACGGTGGCGGGAAGTCGGCGGCGATGGTGTGGGACACGCTCGCGTCGTTGGACGCCGGCCGGCCCGTGCTGGGCACGGTTCGGCTTCTCGACTACGACCGGCCGCGCGAGTGCGATGACGCCGTGTGCGCCGACGATCCGACGTCGGGGCACTACGTCCGCGCGCTTCCCGACTCGGCCGCTATCCGCACGGCGTTCGACGCCGCGTCGGGGGTTGACCGCATCGCGTTGTTGGTCGAGCTGGGCGACGTGGTCGGCGTGCACAAGGCGGCGCATCCCTTGTGGATCCCGCTTCAGGACTGGCAACAGGTCTTGGACGCGCGGGGGGTGGATCTGCTGCTAGATGAGGTGACGGGCGCGGCGAGCTCGCGGGAGTCGCATTCGCTGCCGGCCCCGATCGCCAACAAGCTGGTGCAGCTCCGACGTAACGATGTGGTCGTGCGCTGGTCTGCCCCGTCGTGGGCGCGCGCCGACAAAATCATCAGGGAATGCTCCCAGGCGGTCACCTACTGTCAGGGCTACCTGGCGAAAGCGACCGTCTCCGAGGGCGGGGAGCGCATGTGGCGCAACCGCCGGCTGTTCAAGTGGAAGACCTACGACGCGGCGCAGTTCGAGGATTTCACGGTGGGGAAGCGTTCCGAGCTGGGGGCGCTCACCGTGGACTGGCATTGGGGGCCTGGATCGGCGGCGTTCGCTGCCTACGACACGTTCGATTCGGTGCTCACGGTGGGCACGGTGAACGAGGGCGGCTCGTGCTATCGGTGCGGCGGGACGCGTCGTCGCCCGGCGTGCAAGTGCCCCGACAACCACGATGAGGCGGGCGCGATGGCGGGGGGTCCTGCGCGGGGTCCCCGCGTGCGGGGTGCGCAGGGCGCGCCGCTGGCGCGAGTGCCGAGCGTGGGCGTCGGGGATGAGCTGTCGGGAGTCGGGGCGTAGCGCCGATTCGACAGTTGGGGCCGTGTCGGACATCTGGCACCGCGCGGCCGTATGGCAAGGTGCAGAGCAATAACGACGAAACGGCCAGCGAGTACCAATCGCTGACCGTTTCTAACGAAGCAAGGGGCTGGCCTTGTCGTCTACTCCGACCCTAACAAGGGCCACCGACGTGCGCGAGCATGTTGGTGCTGCCGCGCCGGCACTGTTCCGTCCGCGGTTCCCGTCCGCGGAGCTGGTGAGCGCGGCCGGGGCGTTGCTGACCTCGGCGCCGCGGTGGGACGGGTGCGAGGGCCCGCGGGTGCGCGTGGTCATCGGGCCCGGGGTGGTCCAGGTCGCCCGGCGTGATCCGGCCCGCGCGATGCGCGCGGAGGAACGGCAGCTCGACGCGGCCAGGACTGCGGCCGACCTACGCGCGTCCTATCTCGAGCAGGGTCTCGAGGTACCCGATCAGGCGGGGCCGTCGAGGATCACGGCCTGGTCACGCAAGTCTCGGGCGAACATGGTCCGCACGCTGGCCGCGTTGGACTACGCGCCCATGTTCGCGGCCGGTGGCCGGCCGGCGATGGTCACCCTGACCTACCCCGGCGAGTGGGAGCAGCTCGTACCGGATGCGGAGCGCTGCCGGGAACAGGTCAAGGCGCTGCGTCGTCGGTTCCTGCGCGCCTGGGGCCGGCCGATGGTGGGTATCTGGAAGCGCGAGTTTCAACGGCGCGGCGCGCCACATCTCCACATCTGGATGGTGCCGCCAGACGGTGAGGTCAACGGGCAGCGTTTTCGGGCGTGGCTGTCCGCGGCGTGGGCCGACATTGTCGGCGCGCAGGGAGTCCAGCGGCACCGTCACGAGCTGGCCGGGACCGGCGTGGACACGGTCGAGGGGGAGCGGGCCTGCGACCCTCGGCGGCTCGCGGTCTACTTCTCAAAGCACGGGGCCTACGCGGCGAAGGAGTATCAAAACGAGGCGCCGGGCGAGTGGCAGGCCTCGGGCAAGGGCGTGGGCCGTTTCTGGGGCGTGTGGGGGCTGGACAAGGCGCTGTCAGCGGTTGAGGTCACGCCCGCGGAGGGCACCGCGGCCGCGCGCACGATGCGCCGGTGGGCGCGCGCCAACGGCTACACCGCGCAGCGCGACGTGTGGCGCTACTCGCAGGCGCGGGTTCGGGTCGATCAGCTGGGGATGATGACCCGGTCGGGCTGGCACCGGCGCAAGGTGACGCGGCCGGTCAAGAGGATGAGGGCCGGGGATGCCGGGTTCCTGACGGTCAACGACGGGCCCGCGTGGGTGTCCCAGCTCGCCCGGTACCTGGACCTGGTCCACCTGTGGGGGACGGGCGAGGTACGCGGGGGTCTCTCCCTGGGGGGTGACTCGGGCCCGGCCGCGTACCCCGCCGCTCGGGGTGCAGGGGACGCTACCGGATAGCCCGGCCGAAGCGTTGCTGTGCGCCTTGGCGGGTGACGCCCAACAGCCGGCCGATGGTGGCCCATGTCTCGCCGGCCTCGCGCAGCGCGAGCACCTCGGCGCGGAGGCACACGTCCAGGTTGCGGGCGGCGTTGTGCAGCAGCTCCACGCGGCGTTCCGCGTTGGGCTCGTCATCGGCCTGGCGCAGCTCGTCGGCCGCGATGACGGCATACAGGCCCATGCCGTCTACGATGCGCCGGCCCATCACTTGACCCATCCCTTTGCGCGGTGGTCGGCGAGGGCGGCAGCGCTCGCCTGTGAGGCGGTCGCCACGGCCGCGGCCCACACAGCTCGCCCGGCCGGGGTGTCGAGGCGGTTGGCCAGAGCGCCGATCAGGTACGAGTCGAACGACGACCGCGCGTCGTTGGCGCTCGGGTACCCGATGGTCGGGTAGGGCGCGCCGGCCGCGCGGCGGGCCTGCTCTAGCTGGGCCAGGAGGGGGAACTCGCTCATCTGCGTCATAGGTCAATTGTCGTTGACGCGGTGTCCGCTGTCAACGGCGCTTGACGCGTCGCCGGGTAAAGCTTCAGCGGCGCGCTAAAGCCCACAGACGCCCGCCGGGTAGGTCCCCACCGCGGGGGCGTTCTCGGGTCCGCAGGGGCCCCACACGGCCCGCATTTGGCCGTGTGGGGGGGCGGTGCCCCTGGTTTCGTTGGGCAGGCCCGGGACCGCCGCGCCGCCTGGGGGAGGTCAGCCCGCCGGGCTTGTTATATGTGCCATAACGGGGCGCGGGCCCCTGGACTGCCCCTGCGTGGTGGCGAGCCGGCCCGGTAGGGGCCGGCCCGCCGGGAAAGTCTTTACCCGAAATGTCTCAACTGTGCGCCGGTGGTGACCGATAACGGTGTGCGAGAGGATCGAATCAACGCATCTAGGGGAAAATCACATGACACTGGTACTTACCGGGCAGCTCGCGCGGGTGCAGGAGAGGGAAGCCGGCACCCCGGGGAACACCTGGACGGAGCAGACGCTCGTGGTGCAGGACTGGGGGCAGACCGTCTACGCGACGGTCGCGCGGGACTTCGGCGACCTGCCGAAGGTGGGTGAGTCGGTGGTTCTCGCGGTGATCCCGCGGGCCTACGTGCGCAAGGACGGCACGGCCGGGTGCGGCTACACGGCGCTGCATCAGACCGCGCTGGCGGACCTGCTGCCCTCGCGGCAGTCGGCGGGCGTCTGAGGCATGGGCGCGGACAAGGGGCTGGCCGGCGTCCAGCTTCCCCGTCAGCGGGGGAGCGCGGCGCGTTCGCTCGGTGATCGGCTGCGGCTGGGCGGGTACCCCGCGGAGTACGTGCGGGCCTGCGAGACGGCCTACTGTTCGTCCCTGCTGTTGGGTCGAGCGGTGCGCCGTGGTCAGGTTTAGGCGGCTGGCGTGGGCGATGCTCTTGGCGTGCTGCTGCGTGTTCTTCGGGGACTCCGCCTCGTTCGCGGACTCGTGTACGGATCAGGGTCTACCCGCGTGCGCATCGTCGTCGGCCTCGCCATCTTCGGGGTCCTCGGACTCGTCGGCGGTGCCGGATTCGGCAACGTCGTCGCCGGGACCCTCACCATCGGAGCCTGCGTCTACGTCGTCGCCCGCATCGGTCGGACCCTCGGCTTCGGCAACTCCCGACGCCACCACGGCGCCGGCTGAGGTCACCACGGGCTCGGCGGTGGTCGAGCTGTCCACCGATGACCGGGCGCTGCTGCTCGCGGGTTTCACGCTGCTCGGGATGGTCGGGGTAGCGCGGCTGGTGTCCGCGTGGGGGGCCGATTCGTGAGTGACTTCGAGGGGGTGCCCGCGGTGCTGGTGCTGTTCGGGTTGTTCTCGCTGGGGATTCTGCGGGTCGGGGGTCTGCTGTGAGGGAGATTCTTCTGCTGTTGGTGTCCGGCCTGAGTGTCGTGCGCTGCTGGCAGTTGTTCACGCATCTAGCGAGGGGGTGATCGGGGACTCATGGAAAACATCGTTTTTCTGCTGACCTGGTCCGTCGTCGGTGGTGCATCGCTCGGGCTGCTGGCAGCTCTGACACGTGGGAGGGGGTGAATAGCAATGTCTGCAACTCCGGTGAGCGTCATCACCGACGCGGCCTCGGGACTCCAGGGTGACCTGATGACCGTGGCGGGCGTCGGGCTCGGCGTCGGCGCCGCGATCTTCGCGCTGCGCAAGGGCTGGCGTCTGCTCAAGGGCTTCACGTCCTGAGCGCCAGCGCGGGGGGGCCCCGGACCCGTCTCGGGGGTCCGGGGCCTCTCCGGCTTCGGCTGTTGAAAATCTATCGTGAAGGGCTGGCATGTCATGGGGGTTGCGCGCGGTGTGCGCCGGGCGCTTCGGCGTGTCGGTCGGCGCTGGGTGGCTCTCGTGGTGCTCGCCCTGGTGCCGGTCGTCATCGTCACGAATCCCTCGGTGGCGAACGCGGCCACGGCCACGTCCTATGGCTCCGCGCAGTCGGTCCATTGGACGTGGGGCAACCTGCCAAAGATCGGCGGCGGCTACGACTGCGGCGCCACGGTCTACTACGTGCAGACCGGGGCAGCGACCGCGGTCGGCGTGAAAGGCGGCGAGTGCCTCGACGGGTTCGTGACCACGGGCTACGACGTGGGGGACGCCCGCTCGCATACGGCGCTGGCGTTCACCGGGGTGGACGACGCAGGCGCGTCGTGCCAGGTCAGCGCGGACATGAGCCACACCGATGACGGCGGCGGTAACTTCACCTTCAGCGGGGTCAGCTCCACCACGTCGGCCGGGTGCAACGTGGCGTCCTACTGCTGGCATCAGTACATCGAAGGATCCGCGTGGGATTTCCTGCCCAACGGTGGCGTGACCGAAAAGCAAGGGTGCGCCGACCTGTCGATGGGTCCGCATCCCAAGGCGGTCGACAACGGCGACGGATCGACGGCGTGCCCGCAGGGCATCCGACCGACCGACGTGCGGCTCAACATTCTTCCGGTTCCCTACAATCACAACTGGTCGATAGACGTGTACACGAAGGGCGTTCTTCCTGACGGGTACGCGATCTTCAATAGCCCGCTGGTCTACTCCAACGATGTGAACGGGGCCGGCGCCGGCTACTTCTGGCATCAGGACGTGTTCCGGGCCTCGCTCGCGGCGGCTTTCGGCTCCACGGGTCAGGGGGTGTCCGTTCCCGGTCATCCCGGGCCCGATCACTGGCATGCGGACCCGTCATCGACCGGGTTCATCGGCTCGGGCATGTGGGACGGTGTCACGGCCGACCACATCACC
>JAICWH010000076.1 GCA_025934895.1 Nocardioidaceae bacterium
CAGGGCCAGTCGATCGGATCGACCTTGCTCGGCTCATTCCTCGACGAGGTGGACGCGGCCGCGTCAGCCGCCTACCTCGAGACCGACGTCGACCGAAACGTCACGCTGTACGAGCGGTTCGGATTCAAGGTCATCGGGCGAACTGATATCAACGGCGTCGACAACCGATTCCTCTGGCGCGACCCACGGTAGGGCTTCTGCACAGTTCGTCAGCCACCTCCGCGACTGGACTCTCGGCCACGGGCTGACGCAGGTGCTCGTCTGAAGCAGTTGCGCCGGCCGGCACCTTGCCGATCCTGGGCGCTGAGCGTCTACTGGAAGTAGCGAGGGTCCGCTTCGCGGGCCCGGGAGCCGGGGAGGCGAGAATGTCCGATGAGGAGTTGAGAGCGGCCGTACGACGTTTTTTCGATGAGGTCTGGAACAAGGGCAACGTCGGCGAGACCGAGGAGTTCCTGGCTCCTGAGTTCGTCAGCCACAACACCCTCGACGTGCAGATCGTCGGGCCCATCGAGTACGGCGGGGCGGTCACCAACTACAGAGCGGCCTTTCCGGACTTCCACACCACGCTCGAGGACGTGCTGGTCGACGGTGACCGGGTTGTGGTCCGCGGCACGGACCGAGGGACCCATCGTGGCGCCTTCATGGGCGTCCCCGCCTCGGGCCGCCAAGTCACGACCACTTGGATCGAGATCTTCCGCATGGAGAACGGCAAGGCCACTGAAGGCTGGCTCGAATCGGACCCCGCCACACTCCGAAACCAGCTGGTCACCGAGCCGGGTTGACCGCGCGCGGACGCGAGAGGTGAACGATATCCGGGCTCAATGAGTGTCCACTCGCTGTTGGCGAGTCACCGCCTGCTCAAGGTCGCTGCCAGCCGGCGTCGTTCGATCAGGACCCATCGGGGACATCGAGGGCATCGGGCTCTGGCCCGGGACCGTGAGTCCGGGAAGCGCATCGGGGGCGAGCAGCATCATGACGCCGAGCACGACCAGGACGATCGTCGTTCCGTACGTCGCCACGCGACGCCACGGGATCGTCTTCTCGATCGCGATCAACCCGGCGACCACGGCCATCCAGGTCGCGCTCATCACGCCCAGCGCGAAGAGCGACGCCATCAGCGCCCAGCAGCAGCCGACGCACCAGGCGCCGTTGCCCAGCCCCATGCGGAACGCGCCCGCCCACCCGGCGCGCCAGGAGCCGAGCAGCGTGCCCAGTGGGCTGCGGCAGTTCCCCAGGCAGACATCCTTGAGGGGTGTCAGCTCGTAGCCGGCCGCCACCAGGAGAGTCACTCCGGCGATCCTCTGCCCGGCGTTGTCCCATCTCAGGGTGCCGTGCGCAGCGTGATTGATGGTCAGCGCGATGAGGAACGCGACCACCCCGGCGGCGGCCCAGGTGGCGATGTAACCGGTGGTGAAAGCCACAGGGAGGACGCGCGATCTGCTCATCCGGGCGTATAGGGCGACGGTCGGGGCGACCGACGGAAACATCATCGCCGCCATCATCACGACCCAGATGCTGATGAACCAGCCGAAGGTGCCCAGAGCGGTCCAGGGCCCGTTGTCCATGCCGCGCATCTCGACGGTCGTCCACCACCAGCCGGTGGCGGCCAGCGCGACGAGGGCGGCGACGATCCCCAGGTGGGCACGCGCAGCGGCGTAGGCTGGTCGAAGGCCCGAGTCGGTGACCGACTCTGCCCGGCTCATGACGTCAAGCGGCCCACGAGAAGCTCGACTTCGACAGGCCGGTCTTGCCCTCGTAGGTGATGCCGAACGCGTCGATCCGGGTGTGCTGCGCCTCGGCCATCACCAGATCCGACCCGACCGGGTGGAACATCCCGGCGAACCTCACCGGCTCACCGGTCTCGACCCCGAACGGGACGATGTCCTGGATCTGGAAGTCGATGACGTCGTCGACCCGCACGCTGTGCAGGAGACCGTCGTCCTCGATGTCGATCGCCGCGCGCTGCACGCCGAGCATCTCCCCGATCAGCGGTGCGAGGCCGGCCATCGGCCCACCCAGCTGGCCGCCGAAGAGCTGGACCAGCTTGTCGAACTGCTCCTCGGAGGAGGCATCGTCGACGAACACGCCGACGCGCCAGTTGCCCTCGGTCATCACCTTCGGAGTGTCGGCGATCAGCACGACCTTGCGGCCGCCGATGTCGGTGCCGTCGATCGAGCCCTCATGGACGTTGAAGGCCAGGGTCACGCGACAGAAGTCGTAGGTGGCCCCGTGGTCGAGGGACGTGTTGCACGGGCACATGAGCTCGCAGGAACACGTCTCGCTGTAACTGCCGGTCAGGTTCCACGCCATCGGACTCCCCCTCGCGCTCGCTTCCGGCCAGTGTCCCGCCGGACCGAGCGAGGCGTCAACGGTCTGTATCGGGCGCTCCGCCCGTAGGCGGCGTGGTGGTCCATTCCCGGTTCGAGGGGTCTGGACACCGCCCTGGGACCGAGTGCCCTTCCTGCCGGACACATCCAGCTCATGCCTGGTACGGCCGTCCTCGACGACTCCCGATCCGGCTTCCCCGATCCTCGCTCTCTGGTGTCGGGTCTTTCCGCCTGTCGACCGCGCTCGAGCTCAGCGCCTCGGCCGTCAGGACGCCTGCGATAGAGCGCTGGCGATCGCTGCGGCGGTCTCCTGCGGGGCCTCATCCGGGAGAAGGAACACGGAACCGGGAATCGTCACCAGGGTCACGTTGGGAGCTGCGTGGAGGGTGGCGCGCTCGGCATCGGTGAGGTCTCCGTCCCCCTTCTCGGCATGAACGACCCACACGGGGTTGCCGCACGCGGCGAGGTCGGCCGCGAAGTTCCGGTCTGCGGCGATGTAATCGAGGTACGCGACGCACGCCTGGACCGAATCCCTCGCTCTGTTCTGCTTGAGGTCCTCGATGAGGTCTCTCTTATGCGGCTGGGGTGTCTTGGCAGTTCTGGCCATCAGTGGCAGGAGACGAAGCAAGGCGGCCATGGGCCAGCTGCCCACTTTCTGCGACGCCCGTACGGTGCCGCGGAAGAACGCTGCCTCGTCCTCAGTCGTCAAGCTGATGCCGAGCAGCACCACAGGGCCCTGGAAGTGCCCGGACAGCACCATGTCCAGGGCCACCGTCGCGCCGTGGGAGAAGCCCGCAACCACGTCGCACCCGTGCTCCTCGGCGATTTCTCCCGCCCGGCGGGACAGAGCGGGGATCGACACGTCTTCGGACACCGGTGCGCCTGCCATGCCCGGCAGG
Source organism: Nocardioidaceae bacterium (assembly GCA_025934895.1). GTDB lineage: Bacteria > Actinomycetota > Actinomycetes > Propionibacteriales > Nocardioidaceae > Nocardioides_B. The sequence continues at coordinate 3,227 of JAICWH010000076.1, forward strand.
GTCGTGGCCATCAAGCGCACACCCGAGAGCCGCGGGTCGGCCATCACGAGGTCGAACGAGCGGGCCGCGTTGGCTCCGCCGGGCAGGAGCAGGACCGATCGACCTGCGTCTGGCGGTCCCGTTGTCACAAGTTCCCAGGCTTCCCGCACGGGTACCTCCCAACCAGCGGTTCCTGCCCATCAACGTTAGGGCGCAACGATCCCGCGTGGAAGGTCGGAGGCGCGAAATGCCGGTGACGCCCGGTGACAGTAGGTCTCGGAACTACTCACAGGGATCGCCCCGCCGCCCTACCCCACGGGCTGCCAGAAGTGCGTCACTCCGCCGCGTATGGATGGCACACGCTGGCTCTTTACAACCGTGCCGGCCCTCCTTCCTCGAGTAGTCGACCGCCGGAAAGCACGGACGCTTGCGCCGGGGTCACGGAGACCAGCACTGGCGGCGGCCTGCGGTTGGAGCGTCGACGAAGTGTTATCCGCTCCTGGTTCTGAGGGAGACGTCATGGGCGACTGAGAGTGATGAGACGAGAACGTCGCCGCTTCTCTATCAGCGACGTCGGCGCCAGGCGCACAGCGCGCGCCTGCGCCGCCGCCAACGCTGGTACTTCGCCCTAATCGGCACCTGTCTGGCACTGATCGTGCTGGCGTGGAATGTGGTCCGGCTGTGGTCAACGACAGCGGCTGTCGTCATGTCTATCAGCGCCGCGGTGCTTCTGCCGGTGGCCGTACTGATCGCAAACTGGGGCGAGGACCACTAACGAATTCCGGCCTGCGAGCGCCTCTTACAACATGCCCCATTCCGCGCCATTGACGCGGTTGCCGGGGCCGTTCCAAACGGGAATTCCGTTGAGGCACGCTCCGCGTGCCGGTCCGCTTGCGGTGATCGTCGCGGCTCCGTCGGCGGGGGTCCCGCGTGCACACGGATGCTTGTGCTACCGGGACGTTGGCCAGCAACTCTGCCCGCGGCGGAGTTGTTCGCGGTGCTGGCAGTGTAAGGACCTTGTCGTCAGAAGGCTTGGCCGCAGAAGGCGCGAACCGCCGTGTTGAACTCGTGTGGTCGTGCCAGGTTGCTCATGTGGCCGGCGCCTGGGATGACGACTAGCTGTGCGTGCCGGATCAGCCGCGCGAACTCACGCGCCACGCTCAGCGGGGAACGCGCGTCGAGCTCGCCCTACACAAGGAGAGTTGGCACTTCGATTCGCGGCAGCACGTGTCGCAGGTCGGCCGCGGCGATGGCCTCTAGCGCGATCCGCACGCTATTCGGGCGGACGTCGGCGGCCACGGCGTCGAGCAGCGCCACGACGTCTTGAGACGGCTTACCGGCGAAGAGCCCTGGGAACGTTGAGCGGAAGCCCCCCGCGGGGCCGCTCAGCATGCGCTTGACGCCGGCAACCCGGGTGCGCTGGCCAGAAACCGCACGGCGTCGGCCTTGCGGGCGAAGGACTTGTTCACGGTCTGATAGTCCCGCGATCGTCGGCAAGTCCTGAACGAGCCTTGGAATGCTACGCGTTGTTGAGGAGAGGATGCTGCTGCGAGGCTGGCTCGGGTCCCCCTTTGCAGTGCACACCGTCGTGCTTGCTCCAGATCGTTGCAATGCTCGGTTCCCTGGTCTTCTGGTCGTCCGGACCGGTGAGGCCACCAGTGGTCCATCGGGGCGAGGCCCGGAAAGTGCCGCGAAGGATCTGGGCGTGATGAACATCGCCGGCGCGCTGCCCTGGTCCGTGGCGCCCGCGATCGCCCCTGTGGTGCTTGCGATCAGCAACGGCAGCTATGCCGGGTTGTACGCCGTCGCCGGGGCTGCGCCGTCATCGGGGCGATGGCGATCCTGCTGGTGAAGCGGGTCCCCTAGCCGACCCTTCGGCACCCACGAGCCGCAGCCGCGCGTTCACAGCGACGGCGGAGAACTCTCGGTCGACGACCAGACGAGTCATCCCCGCGACCGCGGCGTCCTCTCCGAGGAGGCCGAGCTGCAGGGCCATGTGCCGGGTTGCCCGCGGGAGCGCGTGGCGGTAGAGCGTCTCTCGCATGCCGGCAAGGAGTGGCGCCGACGCGAGATCGCCGCCCACCAGCACGACGCCGGGGTTCAGCAGGCAGACCATCATCGCCATCACCTCACCGATGCGCCTCCCGGCCACCTGGGTCACGCGCGCCGCCTCCGGCTCACCCGCCTGCAGCAGCGCCTTGACGTCACGCCCCGAGGTGGCTTCGAAGCCGAGCGCTCGTAGCTCAGCGGCGACGGCCCGGCCGCTGGCCACGGACGCCAGGCAGCCATGCATGCCGCACTGGCAGAGCGCGTCCGACCGGGGCGACACGGCGACGTGCCCGATGTCCCCGGCGCCGCCGTCGACACCGCTGTAGGACCGTCCCCCGATCACGATGCCGGTGCCGATACCGGTGGAGACTTTGACCAGGCACAACGAGGACACCTGCGTGTACCCCGCGGCGTACTCCCCCATCCCGGCGGCGTCCGCGTCGTTGGCGATTACCACCGGGACACCCGGGACGGCGGGCTGGAGGTGCTCGGCGATCGGGTAGGCGTCCCAGCCGGGCAGCATCGGCGGCTGGCTGGGCCGACCCGACTCCGGGTCCACCGAGGCGGGGAGGCTCACCCCGAGCCCGCATAGGTCGTTCGCGTCCAGGCCCTGCTTGCCGAGGACGGCGCCCATCGCCAGCACGATCCGGTCGAGCACGTCGGAGGGACCCGCCGTCACCGGCGCGTCGATCGAGTCCTCGACCAGGACCGATCCGCCCAGGTCGGTCACCGCGATGCGGGTGTGGGTCGTGTCGATGGCGACGACGAGCACGTGGGACTGGGACGTGTTGAAGGCCAGGCTGCGCCGCCGACGCCCGCCGGTCGCCTCGCGGGTCTGGCCTTCCACGATCATTCCCGCCGCGAGCAGAGCGTCCAGCCGCTGGCTGATGGTCATCCGGGACAGCCCGGTCACCTCCAGGACGTCGCCGCGCGTCGTCGCACGCCCGTGACGGATCAGGTCCAGGACGTCACCGGGTCCTGACGACATCGGGGCCCTCCTCTGCTGCCTACCCGCATGCTACTTATGCACATTCGCTTCGCCAATGGGTGTTGACAACTAGACGCTAAGGGTTGAGGTTTAGACAAAAGAGGATTCCCCCTAGCGCAGCCGTCCTGGAGGCCCCATGTCCACGAACCACCGGCGCCGGCTCATCGCGGCCGCAGGGCTGATGACCGTGCTAGCCCCGCTCGCAGCCTGCGGCGGGGGCGGCGGGGGAGGCGGCGGTGGCGGTGGCGGCAAGATCACCGTGTGGATCGAGGAGGACCTCCCCGACCGGGTGGCGGCCACCCAGAAGATCGTGAACGCCTTCACGAAGAAGACCGGGGTGAAGATCAAGCTGACCGCGGTCGGTGAGGACCAGTTCAACCAGATCCTCACCTCGAACGCGGCAGCCGGGAAGCTGCCGGACGCGATCGGTGGCCTGCCGCTGGGGCAGGTCCGCACCCTGTCCTCGAACAAGCTCATCGACACCAAGGCCGTCGGGTCGGTGGTCGACGGCCTCGACCGCGGCACGTTCACGAAGAGCTCGCTCGAGCTGACCGCCGACGGGAAGGACCAGCTGGCGGTGCCGAGCGAGTCCTGGGTGCAGCTGATGGTCTACCGCAAGGACCTCTTCGACAAGGCCGGTCTGGGCGCGCCCAGGACCTACGACGACGTGACGAACGCCGCGAAGACGCTCGACTCCCCCCAGGTGGCCGGTTTCATCGGCGCCAACGTCGCGGGGGACGCGTTCACCGAGCAGACCTTCGAGGAGATCGGTCTCGGCAACAACTGCCAGCTCGTCAACGACAAGGGCGAGGTGACCTTCGACAGCCCCGAGTGCGTTGCCGGTCTCAACTTCTACGGCAGGCTGCAGCAGGACTACTCGGTCGCAGGGGCCCAGGACGTCGACACCACGCGCGCGGCGTACTTCGCCGGCAAGGGTGCGCAGCTGATCTGGTCGAGCTTCATCCTCGACGAGATGGCCGGCCTGCGGAAGGACGCCCTGCCCACCTGTCCGCAGTGCAAGTCCGACCCGGCGTTCCTGGCCAAGAACAGCGGCGTGGTCACCTCGATCGAGGGGCCGTCCGGTTCGGGCCCCGCCACCTTCGGCGAGGTCACCTCGTGGACGATCCCGTCCGGCTCGGACACCGCCTCGGCGAAGAAGTTCGTGAACTACATGATGACCACCGGCTACCTGCCCTGGATCAAGATCGCACCGGAGGGCAAGATCCCGGTCCGCACCGGTGACAAGCCGGGTTCCACGATCTACTCCGACGCCTGGTCGAAGATGAAGGTCGGCGTCGACACCAAGGCCCCGCTGTCGAAGTACTACAGCCCGGCCGTCATCAACGCGCTCACGAGCGGGGCGAACAACCTGTCGCGCTGGGCCATCCCCCAGGGACAGGGCGACCTGCTCGGCGCCATCCAGGGCGAGCAGCCGGTGGCGAACGCCGTCAACGAGGTGTCCAACGGCACGAACGGGGCGCAAGCGGCGGCCAAGGCGGCCGACGCCATCAAGGCGGCCCAGTAGCGGTGAGTGTCAGCGGATCGACCACGCCGGCCGGCTCGACGGTGCGGGCACCGGACCCCGCGCCGCCGGAGCGCCGCCCCCGCAGGGCTCACCGGTCCCGGTCCGCGCGGGTCCGGGAGGACCGGCGCGCGGGCTACATGCTGATCTCCCCCACGGCGGTCATCGTCTTCGTGATGGTCGTGCTGCCGATCCTGTGGACGTTCTCCCTGGCGTTCCAGGACGTCCGGCTGCTCAACCTGCGCACGACCGGCGTGATCGGCGCCTACAGCCTGGACAACTTCAAGGCGGTGCTCACCTCACCGGGCTTCCTCGACGCCCTGGTCACCACGCTGGTCTACTCGGTGTGCGGGACGGCCTGCGCGATCGGCCTGGGGATGATAGCCGCGCTGGCGCTGCGAGCGCCCTTCCGCGGCCGGGGGGTGGTCAGGGCGTGCATGCTGATCCCGTACGTCGCCCCCGTCGTCGCAGCGACGTTCGTGTGGAAGACGATGTTGAACCCGCAGTTCGGCATCCTGAACCACTACGGCACCACGCTTCTGGGCTGGAAGGACCCGATCGCGTTCCTGAGCTCGGCGCAGTCGGTGTCGCCGTTCGGCATCGACCTGCACGTCAGCACGTCCCTGCTGACCGTCGTGCTGTTCGAGGGGTGGCGGTCCTTTCCCTTCGCGTTCCTGTTCATCACCGCGCGGATGCAGGCCATCCCCGATTCACTCGAGGAGGCGGCCACAGTCGACGGGGCCACGCTCACGGAGCGGTTCCGCTACATCGTCCTTCCCCAGCTGTTGCCCACGCTCGCCGTCCTGACGGTGCTGCGCTTCATATGGACGTTCAACAACTTCGACGACATCTACCTGCTCACCGGCGGCGGGTCGGGCACCCAGGTGGTGGCGGTGCGCGTCTACGACTACCTGATCAACCGCGGTGACATCGGTGCCGCGGCCGCGCAGGCGCTGGTGCTCGCCGCGATCCTGGCCATCCTGGTCACCGCCTACCTCAAGCTGTTCGGCCGGTCGGAGGAAGTGGTGTGAGCGGCGTGCGTCGCGACAACGCCGAGCGGCGGGTGCTTGCCGTGGCCCGGCCGATCATCATCGTGCTGCTGCTGGTGATCTGCCTGTTCCCCTTCTACTACATGGTCCTACTCTCCTTCCGCCCTCTCGATGCGGTCCTGCAGGACCCGGGAGCGCTGTGGCCCCAGCTCGGCGAGATCGACTGGGGCACCTACCGCGACGTGCTCACCTCGACCGCAAGCGGCGGCCAGGGCTTCCTGAGCTTCATCCGCAACAGCGCGATCGTCGCGGTCGGCACGGTGGTGCTCACGCTGGTGGTGTCCATCCCGGGCGCCTACGCCGTCAGCCGGCTCGAGTTCTTCGGCCGGCGCCAGATCTCCGCCGTCTTCCTCGGGGTCTACTTCTTCCCGGCGATCCTGCTGGCGATCCCGCTGTTCGTCTTCTTCACCCGGATCGGCCAGCGTGGCACGTTGAGCGGGCTGGTCGTCGTCTACGTCGCGCAGGTGGCGGCGGTGTCGATCTACATGCTCCGCAACTACTTCGACACCATCCCGGCCAGCCTCGAGGAGGCGGCCGCGATCGACGGTTGCACCCGCCTGCAGGCGATGCGGCACATCAGCCTGCCGCTGGCGCTGCCGGCGATCGCCTCGAACGCGCTCTTCGTGTTCATGATCGCCTGGAACGAGTTCCTCTTCGCGCTGCTCTTCCTGGTGGAGGACCGGTCGAAGTGGACCGTCTCGCTCGGTCTGTCGCAGCTGGCCGGCAGCATCGAGGTGCCCACCACGGTCCTGATGGCCGGCTCGGTGATCCTGACCGTGCCCATCATCGTGCTGTTCTTCCTCAGCGAACGGTGGCTGGCCGGCGGCCTGACGGCCGGCGCCGAGAAAGGCTGACCGCCGTGCACCTCACGGAGCCTGTGGATGCCTGAGGTGGTGTCCTTCGCCACGCCGTACGACGTGGCGCTGGTGCCCTTCGACGCGCCACCGATGGTGCCCGGAGCGGTGCGCGTGCGGACGTGGTACTCCGGGGTCTCCGCGGGCACGGAGCTGACCGCGTACCGCGGGTCGAACCCCTACCTGACCCGCACGTGGGACGCCGGACGCCGACTGTTCGTCGAGGGCGCGCCGAGCTTCGCCTACCCCGTCCAGGGGTGGGGCTACTCGGAGGTCGGTGAGGTCGTCGAGGTCGCCGAGGACGTGACCCACCCTGCGGTGGGCGACGTGGTGCACGGCATCTGGGGCCACCGGAGCGAGACTGTGCTGCCGGCCGAGAGGGTCGCGGAGCGGGTCTGGACGGGGCAGGACCCACTGTCCGGAACCTTCGCGCGGGTGGGGTCCATCGCCCTCAACGCACTGCTGGCCGCGGACGTCCGGCTCGGGGACCGCGTCGCGGTGTTCGGCCAGGGCGTCATCGGCCTGCTCGCGACCAGGCTCGCCGTCCTCGGCGGAGCCGAGGTGGTCGCCGTCGACTCGATCGATACGCGCCTAGACGCGGCACGGGCACTGGGGGCGGCGCACCTGGTGCGGGCCGACGCGCCGGGCGGCGCCGGGGCCGTGGTGCGGGCCTGGTCGGGAGGTCCCGGCGTCGACTCCGCGATCGAGCTGAGCGGGAACGACAGCGCCCTGCACGAGGCCGTCCGCTCTGTGATCGTCGACGGAACCGTGGCGGCGTCCGGCTTCTACCAGGGCGGGGCCGCGCACCTGCGGCTCGGCGAGGAGTTCCACCACAACCGCGTCCGTATCGTCGCCAGCCAGATCTCCGGCACCCCGGTCGCCCTCGGGCCTCGGTGGGACCAGCCCCGACTGGTACGGACCTTCATGGACCAGGTGCGGCGGGGCGCGGTCGACGCCCGGTCGCTGGTGACCGACGTCGTGAACGCCGCCGACGTCGCCATGGTCTTCGAGCGCCTCGACCGCGGCGACCCCGAAATCCTGCAGGCCGTGCTCCGGTTCCCGGCCGCGCCGGACGACCGGTGAGCCCGCTCGACACCGGGCCGCGGTTCCCCGAGGATCGCGGTGGCGTCGCGATCCTGGGAGCCGGGACGATCGCTCAGGCCGCGCACCTCCCCGCCTACGCCCAGTACGGCGTGGGGGTGAGCGGGGTCTGGAGTCGGAACCCGGCCACGACCGCGACGGTCATCGACCGCTTCCCCTTCGTCGACCGCGTCTACGCGAGCGCCGAGGAGCTGTTGGGCGACCCCGAGGTGCGTGTCGTCGACCTGGCGACCGGGCCTGAGGGCCGCCTGGACTGGATCGAGGCGGCGGTCGCGGCGGGCAAGCACGTCCTGGCCCAGAAGCCGCTCACCCTGTCCGCCGCCGACCTCGCCCGGCTGCCTGGGCTGCTCGCCCGTGCGGACGCGGCGGGCGTGCGGATCGCGGTCAACCACAATGGCCGGTGGGCGCCCCCGTGGCGTGCGGCGACGCTGCTGCTTCGCGGCGGCCGGGTCGGGGAGGTCGTCGGGGTGACTCACCTCCACGACAAGCCGTTGCCGCCGCTCGTCGGCACCCCGTTCGACGACGTGCCGCATATGCTGCTCACCGACTACCTGCTGCACTGGGTGGACATCAGCCGCGCCTGGCTGGCGGACGGGGGCGCCGGTCGGGTCGTGTCCGTTCAGGCCGCGGACTCCCGGGTGCCCGGCCAGCCCGCCGTGGCACGCAACGCGTGGGCCGCCACCTTGTCGATGACGGCCGGATCCGGCGCGACTGCCGTGCTGCGGATCGTGGGGAACGTCGTCGGTTCCGTTCCCGGCTGCCCGTTCTGGGTGCACGGGACCTGCGGGACGTTGCGCGGCAGCGTGTTGCTCGACTCCGACTGGCTGGAGGTCGACGACGGGCAGGTGCGCACCGCCGTACCGCTGCACGGGGCGTGGTTCGTCGACGGGTTCGCCGCGGCCCTCGGTGAGCTGATGTGTGCGGTGGCCGAGGACCGGCAGCCGGAGAACTCCGCGGCCGACGCTGCCGAGTCCGTCCGGTTGGTGCTGGCGGCACGGGACTCCGCCGACCGCGGGGGCAATCCCGTGGCGGTCGGTCCGTGAGCGACCGCGTCGCCGACCGGGCCGGCGCCCTCGTCGACGAGGTCCTCCTCGACCCGGTCGTCGCGCGCGTCTACGCCGAGGGGTGGCAGAGCTGGAGCCCCGCCACCTGGCACGCGGCGACGGCAACCGGGCCCGTTCCGACGCAGACCTGGGAGCACCTGATGCGGTTCCGGCCGGGGACGCCGGTCGCCAGCGAGGGCGTGCAGGGCGAGGGCCTGCTCGTGCTCGACCCGGGCCCCGGCGCACCGGCGCGGTGCTACGCGACGCCGGACCCGGTCACGGTGCCGACCATCCGGGCGACTCTCGTCGGGGACCGGCTGCTCGTACGCAGCACCGGCGCGGTCGATGTCACCGAGCACCGGGACGGCGAGAGTGCGCTCACCGCCGTCGGTGACGCCCTCGCGGTCGGGGCGCCGCGGCCGCCACTGCCGCCGCCGACCGTCTGGTGCTCCTGGTACCGCTACTTCGAGGAGGTCACCGCGAACGACGTCCTCGAGGCCGTTCACGACCTAGACGCGCACGACCTCGGCGTCGACGTGGTGCAGGTGGACGACGGGTGGAGCCCCGGCCTCGGGGAGGGGCTGCAGCCTGCCCGGCGGTTCGGGTCGCTGGCCAGGGTGGTGGACGAGGTGCGGTCCTCGGGCCGCCGGGCCGGTATCTGGCTGGCTCCGTTCCTCGTCGGGGCCGAGACCACCCTCGCTCACGAGCACCCGGACTGGCTGGTGGGACCGGCCGGACGGAACTGGGACCAGCCCCTCGTCGGTCTCGACCTCACCAATCCCGGTGTGCAGGAGCTGCTGACCGGTGCCGTGCGCCGGCTCGTCGACCTCGGCATCGACTACCTCAAGCTCGACTTCCTGTACGCCGGCGCGGTGCCCGGTCGCCGCCGGGAGGACGTCGACGGGGTTGCGGCCTACCGTGCGGGACTGAGGCTGCTGGGCGAGGCCGCCGGACCCGACGTCTACCTGGTCGGCTGCGGGGCGCCGATCCTGCCCAGTGTCGGCCTCGTCGATGCCATGCGGGTCTCCCCGGACACCTTCCACGAAGGCGGTGAGGACGGCTCGACGGGCCTGCGAGGGTTGGTGCCCCTGGCCGCACGGGCCTGGCAGCAAGGACGCTTCTGGGTCAACGACCCCGACTGTGTCGTGGCCCGGCCGTCGTACGGGCAGCGGGAGCGGTGGGCGCGGTCCGCGCGGCGGTTCGGCGGGCTGCGTTCGTTCTCGGACCGGGTGGCCGAGCTCGACGCCTGGGGCCTGGCCACCGTGCGCGACCTGGCGGCCGGCGGGAGCCGCCCGGAACCGTTCGCGGCCGACGTGCTCGCCGAGTCCCGCGCCGTCGCGCAGGAGGAGGGATCCCGGTGAGCGAGGTGACCGACCGGCTCGTCGACCGGATCGCGCCATACCTCCGGCTCTGCTACCCCGACGAGCACGTCGCGGTGACCCGGCGGCTGGTCGCGATGGCCGAGGCTTACGCGGCCCGGGCCCGACCCCGGACGGTGGAGGCGCCAACCCATCGGACCGGCTACCTAATCACCTACGGCGACGGCATCCGGCGCCACAGTGAGGCGCCACTGCACACGCTGGCGGAGTTCCTGCACGACCGCGTGGGGGACCTGCTCAGCGACGTCCACCTGCTGCCGATCTTCCCGTGGACCTCCGACGACGGCTTCGCGGTCGTCGACCACCGGATGGTCAACCCGGCCCTGGGCGCCTGGAGCGACGTCGGAGACCTGGCCGCCGAGCGCGGGGTCATGCTCGACTTCGTCGCCAACCACACCTCCAGCCACAGCCCCTGGTTCCTGGACTGGCTGGCCGGCGACCCCGCCCGGACTGGCTTCTACCTCCAGCGGGACCCCGACTTCGACGTCTCCCACGTGGTGCGGCCCCGCATCACCCCGCTGTTCCATCCCTTCGAGCGCCCCGACGGTGGCGAGACCGAGGCCTGGACGACGTTCGGGCCCGACCAGGTCGACGTCGACGTCCGCAGCCCCGGGACGCTCGAGGAGCTCACCGACGTGCTGCTCGGGTACGTCGAACGCGGCGCGTCCGCGGTGCGGCTCGACGCCATCGGCTTCCTGTGGAAGGAGTCCGGCACCACCTGCCTGCACCTTCCCCAGACGCACGCGGTCATCAAGACCTGGCGGGCCCTGGTCGAGCACGTGGTGCCGGGCACCCGGTTGCTCACCGAGACGAACGTGCCGCCCGCCGAGAACATGTCCTACTTCGGCGACGGGCACGACGAGGCGCACCTCGTCTACCAGTTCGCGCTCCCTCCTCTGGTGCTGCACTCGTTTGTCGCCGGCTCGACCGCCCGGCTCAGCTCCTGGGCGGCCACCGTGGGGCCGGTCAGCGACACAGCCACCTGGTTCAACTTCCTGGCCAGCCACGACGGGATCGGGCTGCCGGCGACCGAGGGCATCCTCGACGACGAGGAGCGCGACGCGCTGGTGCAACGCACCCGGTCGCACGGCGGCGAGGTGTCATGGGCGACCCGGCCCGACGGGCCCCGGTCGGTCTACGAGCTCAACCTGAGCTATCTCGACGCGCTGTGCACGCCCGCGGAGGCGCGCGACCCGGACGTCCTGGTCGCCAAGGCCCTGGCCGCGCACAGCATCCTGTTCACGGTCCTCGGGGTGCCGGCCGTCTACCTGCACTCTCTCGTGGGCTCACCGCCCGACCTCGAAGGCATGGTCACGAGCCGCATCAACCGGCGAATTAACCGCGCCGTGCTGGACGCCGACCGACTCGATGTCGAGCTGCGCGAGGATCCACGTCGTCGCGGCGTGCTGTCCGGATTGAGTCACCTGCTCGCCGTACGCCGGCAGCACGAGGCGTTCTCGCCCTTTGGCACCCAACGGGTGGAGAGCCTCGACGACCGGGTCTTCGCCGTGCGCCGGGGTGAGGGCACGTACGACGAGCTGCTGTGCGTCACCAACGTCACCGAGGACGAGGTGCCGCTGGAGGTCCTCGGTACCGACGTGCTGACCGGTTCGGTCGCCGACCCCCTGGTGCTCGGGCCGTGGGGGTCCGCCTGGGTGCAACCGGCTCGCTAGCGCGCCTCGTCGCGGGGCCGGGTCTTCTGGTAGACCGAACAGGGAGGTGAGGCGGCCATGGCCACCTTGAGATCCAAGCCCTTGGACCGGACGCTCCCGATCCTGCCGATGCAGGAGGACGGATCGAGCGCAGGTCTCACGACTACTACCGGCACGGCACTTCGACCCTGTTCGCCGCTCTCGACATCGCCACCAGGAGTTCCTCGCATTTCTCAAGCAGGTCGAACGGGCCCACCGTGATGTTGTCGACGCAGACGGCGGCCGGTCGAGCTGCACCGGGTGATGGACAGCTACGCCGCTCACAAACTCTCGAACGTCCGCGCTTGGCTTGCGCAGCACCCGCGATTGCAGGTGCACTTCACCCCGACCCACGCCTCCTGGACGAACCTGGTCTGGTTCGGCATCGTCGAGCGCCAATCCATCCGCCGCGGCATCTTCACGTCCGTCAAAGACCTCAACAGCAAGATCCGCGCCTTCATCGACGGCTGGAACGACCGATCCCACCCTTCATCGGGACCAAGGCCGCTGACCAGATCCTCGCGAAAGCCAACCGTCCAACAACTTCAAATCGCGCCACTAGAACCGCGTCCGGCCGGAAACCGGTCTTGACGGGAAAGGCGGGTAGCCGCCAATGGCACGACGTCTGCGCATGCCGTTCCGGCTCTCGTTCTTGGAGTAGTCGGCCGCCGGATAGTCCCGACACGTACGCCGGGGTCTCGCACGCCCAGCACTGGGTGGCAGCATGGGGTTGGACGACAGCGGCTGTCGCCATGTCTGTCATCGCCGCGGTGCTCTTGCCGGTGGCCGTACTGATCGCCAACTGGGGAAAGGACCCTGAGGAACACCGGCCTGCGCGCGTCGCTTGCAAGATCCCCAATCCGCCGCGTTTCGGGGTCAACGGTGCGGCGAGCCAGCTGGTGAGCGAACAGGCCTTCCGGCTTTCTTGGCGCCCGTCACCGCTCGGGAGACAATGAGACGTGGAGCAGCAGTCGTCCTCTGTCGTTGCCCGGTGGCTGGCCGCCGGTGACTCGGGGGACGTCGAAGCATTCGATGACTTCTTGCATGGTGACGTGGTGGTCCATGCCCCGCGGGGGCTCTCGACCGACAGCCGGGAAGCAGAGAAGCAGGTCTGGCGCGAGGCGCTGGCAGCCATGCCCGACCTCCACCACGAAGTCCAGGAGGTCCTGGTCCAAGGAAACGTGGAAATGGCACGTGTCATCGTGACCGGGACACTCCGCCGTGACTTTGCCGGCGTCTCAGGAGGCGGCCGATCCGTTCGCATGGATCAAGCCGTCATCTGCCACCTCGACGGGGACAAGATCGCCGAAGCGTGGGAGATCGCCGATGTGGGCTCCTTGGACGAATCTATGAACCCCCGACTGAACGTCAATTGATTAGGGTGCGGCTCTGCTGGAGGGACCGTTATGCCGCGTGCGGGATGATGTTGTCGGCGTAGCGGGTGGAGTGGATCCGTTGTCGTTCTTGGGATTGGTGGAAGGTCCAGTAGGCGTCGAAGTCGCCGTTGGCGCGGACGGCGCGTAGTTGAAGGACGGCTTCGGCGCCGGCGAGTCCCCATCTGGCTCCGGTGATGTCGAGGCGGTCCGCGACGAGGAATCGACACGCGCCTTCGATTACGCCTCAGGTGGCGATCGGCCATCCTTGGGTCAGTGCGGTGGGGTAGTCGAGGTAGGGCGCCTTGTTGGTCAGGTAGCGGGCTGCGTCGTCGGCGCCTTTGCGTGCGGTGTCGGTGAGCTTTCGGGCTGTCGCGGTGCCTCGGATGGCCGCGGCGACGCTGCGGGCGTTGCCGGCGAGGATGGCGCGGGCCTTGGCGTGCACCCAGGTCTCCGCGGCTGGGTTGCCCTCGTGGCGGAAGCACCAGGTCGCCTTCTACAGGTATTCGACGACGTGGACGAAGTCGACCAGGATGTGCACTTGCACCCCGCGGGAGGCTGCTTCGGCGTTGATCCGGTCGATTTGATGGTTCGCGCCGTCGACGAGCGCGATCCAGGTGCGGGAATGGGTGGTGGGGTCGCGGCGGGTTGCCTCGTCGAAGGCGGCGTCGTCGACGACGCTGGCGGTCAGCCACTTCCCGGTCGCGGTCGGCCCGTCACTGGCCTGCTCGCGCTTGATGTCGGTGGCGGGCAGGATGTCGGCGACGGTGCGCACCACTGGGGTCACGTCCGCGACCGCGCCGACCTCTGCGTTTGCGTAGCGCTTCTCGCCTTTGGAGGGCCGGCCGCCGAGCTTCGCGCTAGGTGTCTGGGCGGCTTTCGCGGTCGTGGGGCGCAGCGCGTCGGGGCGCATGACGATGCCCTTGCCGTCGACCTGCAGGACCAGCAGCTGCTCGGCGTCGGCGGTGACCGGCCGGCGGTGGGTGGCAGAGAAGGCGGCGACGTCTGCCGCGGTGCGTACCGTGAGCTCCTCGACCTGACGTTTGCCCAGCGCCGTCCCAGTGGCGCGTCCCGCGGCAGCGGCGGCCTCCTCGAACGAGCCGTGGGTCGCCTCCGTCGCGGCGAGCCGGCGCAGCCCGTGGGAGTGCTTCTCCGCCGGCAGGTTCAACACCGCGTCGGCGGGGTGCATACCTGACTTTCCACGGACAAGGTCGGAGGACCGGATGGACCAACTCCTGCTCAGGCTAGAAGGGGTGGCCGAATGCCTGAACATCGGGCGCTCCAAGGTCTACGAACTGATGCGGGCCGGTGCCCTTGAGTCTGTCCAGATCGGGACCTGCTGCCGGGTGACCCGAGCCGCCGTCGAGCGATACGTTGCCTCCCTCTGCACGGAGATGGCTTCGTCGTGACCACCGCCTGCCACGAGGTCCACTGTGGGTCCCCCGCCGAGGTCGTCGTCGAAACCGTCGGCGCCAGACACTGCTCTCTGCTGGGGACACGTTCGGCAGACCATGAGCGAGCAGGGCCGACTCCTCGCCGCCTTCCACCGCCTCGGCTGGCACCCCCGGTGTTGTCACGACGGCTGCTCCCGGATGGCCGAACACACCATCCTCGAAGGCGACGACCTGACCCGACCGCTGTGTCGTCGTCACCTCGACGACCTCGGCTCGATGCTGAGGCCGCGTGTTGGAGCCATGTCCGAGTGGGGCTCCGCAGGTGGCTGAGTCTCGGCGTCGCTCCTACGGTGAAGGGGCCATCTACCAGCTCGCGGACGGGCGCTGGCAAGGATCGGTCGAGTGGGGCTGGAGTGCCGGGGCACGGCGACGGAAGAGGATCACCCGGCGTCGCAAGTCCGACGTCGCCCGAGAACTTCGTGCGTTGGTGATAGCAGCCGAGGCGGGCCAGCTACACCCCGACCGGTCACCCACTGTGGAGGCGTGGCTGGACACCTACCTCCGCGAGGTCGCCGCCACCCGCGTGCGACCGGTCACCCTCGACGGCTACCGACAGCTGATCCGCCTGCACGTCACTCCAGAGCTTGGACGCCACCGGCTCGACCAGCTGCGGCCCCAACAGGTCGCCGCCCTCTACCGAAAGCTCGGCACCACCTTGTCGCCTTCGAGCGTCAGACGGGTACATGCCGTCCTTCGCCGAGCTCTCACCGTCGCGGTTCGTTGGGGCCTGATCGCCACCAACCCGGCCCTCATGGTCGACGCACCGTCCATGAGAAGGGCTGACATCGTCCCCTCCACAGTCAGTAAGGCACGGAAACTGCTCGACGTCGCCTCAGGCGATCGGCACGAGGCCCGATGGCTTATCGCGCTCACTCTCGGCCTGCGGCCGCGCGAGGTACTGGGACTCGGATGGCAGCATGTCGACACGGAACGCCGGCTTCTGACCTCGACCGCGCCCTGAAGAAACAGCCTGACGGAGCGCTTGAACTCGTCGCGACGAAGTCTCAACGTTCCAACCGCCTGCTCCCCATGACCGAGTCGGTCGCAGCTGCCCTCGAACGTCGTCTCGAACTCCAACTGATCGAGCTGCAGACAGCGGGATCGATGTGGCACCACTTTGACCTCGTCTTCACCACGACCGTCGGCACACCCATCCACCCTGGCCACGACTACCGCGCCTTTCGCCGCCTGATCGCGAACGCTGGCCTCCGTCCCGTGCGACTCCATGACCTTCGGCATACGGCGGCCAGCTTGCTACTCGCCGAGGGAGTCGCGGCCCGTGTCATCATGGAGATCTTGGGTCACTCCCAGATCGGGCTCACCTTGAACACCCACACCCATGTCGACCCTGAGCTCAACCGCGACGCCGCCGAACGGCTCGAACGTCTCCTCGAAGAAGGAACCGAAGCAGATGGCTCAACCAATGGCTCAACGAACGGAAAGGCTCCCGACGACGACGGCTCATCCGGAGAAGCATCCGGGCTCTGACCTGGGCTTATGCCGGAGCCGCCTGTCGGAATCGAACCGACGACCTTCTCATTACGAG
>JAICWH010000008.1 GCA_025934895.1 Nocardioidaceae bacterium
CCCGCCATATGCGCCGGGTCGACGTTCCTGGGGGTCGGTCAGCCGGGGAGCAGGGAGGCGGAGCCCTCGTCGAGGAACCAGACGGTCTCCTGCTCGCCGTGCACGCCGACCGCCGGGATCTCGTGCACGTCGGGGGCACCGGTGCCCAGGGCCCTCGCGACCGCCTCCGCCTTGCCGTTCCCGGACACCAGGAACCACACGGCCCGGCTCCGGTTCAGGGCCTCGAAGGTCAGGCTGATCCGGTTGGGAGGTGGCTTCGGCGAGTCCTGGACGGGTACGGCGATCGCGTCGTCGATGTCCAGCTGTGCGAACCCGGGGAACAGGGACGCGACGTGCCCGTCCGGACCGACACCGAGCATCACGACGTCGAAGCGGCCTCGACCCTGCGCTCGGAGCTCGTCGCCGTAGGCCGTGGCCGCCTCGGCCAGGCTGGCGTGCCCGCTGTCGGAGGCAGGCATGGCATGAATGCGGGACGGGTCGAACGGCAGCCGCGACAGCAGGGACCTCGTCGCCTGGCCGACATTGCGGTCCGGGTCGTCGGCGGGGACGTAGCGCTCGTCACCGAACCAGACGTCGACGCGGCTCCAGTCGACCAGCGCGGTGTCGGGCGACGCGGCCAGCGTCTCGTGGACCGTCGCGGCGATCGTGCCTCCCGTCAGCGCAACGGACGGGACGCCGCCGCCGTGCTGCACCTTCACGAGAGCCTCGATGAGTGAGGCAGCCACCAGGTCCGCGAGCTCCTGAGGCGACCCTGACCGTCGAACCATCGGGTCGCTCACCTCAGGACTCCTTCGCCGATGACCTCTTCGCGGCTCGCTTGCGGGCGGCCGGCTCGGTCCCTCCGTCGACCATGCACTTGACGGTCGCGGCGTAGACATCGTCCGGGTCGAGCCGCCGCAGCTCCTCGTTGAGCAGCTCGTCGAGGCCGCGGCGCTTGAGCGCGACCGGACGGTCCGGCTGGCCGGGGGACGACAGCGTCGCGAGCCGGCCGTCCGAGCGGGAGATCTGCACGTCCCCGTCCTTGGTGCTCAGCACGACCGACGTGATCCCGGGACCTTCCGAGCTCTTGCGGGTCACCTCGCACCGCAACCGGTCTCCCAGCCACGCGGAGAGCAGGTCGGCGCTCGGGCTGATCCGCTCGGCCGTGACCGACGCGCTGAGCACCTTGCCGGGCTGCTGGTCCAGTGACGAGGCGAGCAGCGCACGCCACCCGGTGATCCGCGTCCAAGCCAGGTCGGTGTTGCCGGGGGCGTAGCTCACGCACTGGTTCAACATGGCCTTGGCCCGGTTGCGCGGTGCCGACGCCGCGTCGGTGATCCGCCGAGTGCCGAGGCTGCCGAGCGGGTCACTGGCCGGGTCGTCGGGTGCGTGCCCCGGCCACCAGACCACGACCGGGGAGTCGGGAAGCAGCAGCGGCAGCACGACGGACTGAGCATGCCTGACCACCTCCCCGGTGAGCCGGATCAGGGCGCGCTCGCCCGAGGCGCCCGAGCCGATGCCCACGCGGGCGTCGACCTGGGTCGGCCCGCGGGTGTCACCGAGGACCACCCCGAGGATGCGGGCCGGGTGCTCCTGGCTGGCGGATCGCGCGACCTTCATGGCCTCGTCGGCGTCCTCGTCGTCGGCGACGACCACCAGGGTCATGATCATCCCCATCGCCGGGCTGCCGGACCGCCTGCGGGCTCGGACGAACTCGGCGGCGATCGCCCCGGAGGTGGTGTCCAGCAGCTCGATCACCGGGGCCTCCCCGTGGTGGCGGCCCGCGCGCGATCGGTCTCCAGCAGGAAGGTCATGGCCGCCTCCAGGTGCGTCCGTCTCGGGCCAGCATCTTGACCGCCGACTCGGGGCCCCAGGTCCCGGCCTCGTAGGTGTCCGGTCGGCCGTGATCGGCCCAGTAGTCCACGATCGGGTCGAGGATCTGCCAGGACAGCTCGACCTCCTCGTGCTGGGGGAACAGGGGCGGGTCGCCGAGCAGCACGTCGAGGATCAGACGCTCGTAGGCCTCCGGCGAGGACTCGGTGAACGAGCCGCCATAGGCGAAGTCCATGTTCACGTCGCGGATCTCCATCGCACTGCCCGGGACCTTCGAGCCGAACCGGGTGGTGATGCCCTCGTCGGGCTGCACCCGGAACACCAGCGCGTTCTGGGTGAGCTCCTCGGTCGAGGTGTCCGTGAACGGCAGGTGCGGTGCCCGCTTGAACACCACGGCCACCTCGGTCACCCGTCGCCCGAGGCGCTTGCCGTGCCGGAGGTAGAACGGCACCCCCGCCCAGCGGCGGGTCTCCACGTTGAGCTTGATCGCCGCGAACGTCTCCGTCCGCGAGTCCGACGGGATGTCCTGCTCCTCGGTGTAGCCGGGCACCTTCTGCCCGCCGGCCCAGCCCTCGGTGTACTGCGCCCGTGCGGTCGCCAGGTCCAGCCGTCGAGGGAGTACGACGGACGAGAGCACCTTCTGCTTCTCGAGCCGCAGGCTGTGCGCGTCGAAGGAGATCGGCTCTTCCATCGCGATCAGCGCCATCAGCTGCAGCAGATGGTTCTGGATCACGTCGCGAGCGGCGCCGATGCCGTCGTAGTACCCGGCCCGCCCGCCGATGCCGATGTCCTCGGCCATCGTGATCTGCACGTGATCGACGTAGTTGGAGTTCCAGATCGGCTCGAACATCTCGTTGGCGAACCTCATCGCCAGGATGTTCTGCACCGTCTCCTTGCCCAGGTAGTGGTCGATCCGGAACACCGACTCGGGAGGGAACACCTCGTGGATGGTCGCGTTGAGCTGCTGCGCGGTCTTCAGGTCGGACCCGAACGGCTTCTCGACGACGACCCGCCGCCAACTGCCCTCCTTCGGTGACGCCAGGCCGTGCTCCTTGAGCTGGCCGATCACGTCGGGGAAGAACCGCGGCGGAATCGACAGGTAGAAGGCGTGGTTGCCGCGCGTCCCGCGCACCCGGTCCAGGTCGGCGATGGTCTGCCGCAGCGTGTCGAACGCGACGTCGTCGGCGAAGTCACCCTGGACGAACCGGAAGCCTTCGGCGAGCTGCTGCCAGACCTCCTCGCGGAACTCGGTGCGGGAGTGCTCCTTGACGGAGTCGTGCACCACCTGCGCGAAGTCCTCGTCCGCCCAGTCACGGCGCGCGTAGCCGACCAGCGAGAAGCCCGGCGGGAGGAGGCCGCGGCTCGCTAGGTCGTAGATCGCCGGCATCACCTTCTTGCGCGACAGGTCGCCGGTCACCCCGAACAGCACCATCCCGCAGGGCCCGGCGATCCGCGGCAGGCGCCGGTCCTGGGGGTCACGGAGCGGGTTGCCGTCGGTCCGGTGCGACTGCCGCCCGATGCGTGGGCTCACGACAAGGCTGACCGGAGGGCGGCGAGACCAGCGACCTGGTCGGTGAGGTGCAGGCGCAGCACCGGCCGGCCATGGTCGGCGAGGACCGTGGCGTCACCGGCGGACTGTGCCGCGATCAGCCTTCCGAAGGTGTAGTCCTTGCCCGGGACCGCGAGGTCCGCGACCGGCTCGGCAGTGATCTGCAGGTACACCCCCTCGGCCGGTCCGCCCTTGTGGAACTGCCCCGTCGAGTGCAGGAACCGTGGTCCCCAGCCGAACGTCACGGGACGGCGGACCCGGTGCGCCAGCGTGCTGCGCACCTCGGCGAGGTCGGCGTGCTCGATGCGGTCGAGGTAGGCCATCACCGCGAGGTAGCCCTGTTGGCCGTCGACCTGGTCCAGCAGCGCGGACAGCGCGTCGACCAGCGTGCTCGCGCCGCCGAGCCAGTCACCGCCGAGGGCCCGGCCCTCAACGGCGCCGTCAGTGAAGTCCGCGGGCGTCTCGTCCGGCGACCCCTCCAGCATCGAGCGGGCGGCGACCTTCGCGCTCTCCACGTCGGGCTGGTCGAAGGGGTTGATGCCGAGGATCCGGCCGGCCGCAGCGGTGGCGACCTCCCACAGCAGCATCTGTGCGCCCAGGGTGCCGGTGACCACGATGTCGGAGCCCGTCGAACCCGCGGACGGGTCGTCCCCGGCCACCGACGGGTCGGCGGCGGTGTCATCCGCGAGGTGTGCCACCGTCACGTCGTGCGGCGGCAGCGCCACCTCGGGCGCCGAGTCGTCGGCGACCACCACCGGCAGCAGACCCGTGCCCTGCTTGCCGGTGCTCTCCGCGATCAGCTGTTCGGCCCAGTCGGCGAAGCCGGTCAGCCCGGACCCCTGGTCGACGAGCACGAGCTTGTTGCGCAGGGGCTCGGTGCCGGCGATGGCCGCCCCGAGCCGGAGCCCGGGGTTCGCCTCGTCGTCGGCCGCCAGCAGGTCCGAGACCGAGTCGGCCTCGTCGAGCAGCCGCCCGATGTCCGCACCCGCCAGGGCGCTGGGCACCAGACCGAAGGCGGTGAGTGCGGAGTACCGGCCACCCACGTCCGGGTCGGCGTTGACGACCCGGTTGCCGGCCGCGCGGGACTGCTCGTCCAGCGGGCTGCCCGGGTCGGTGACGACCACGATCCGGGAGGCCGGGTCGATGCCTGCCTCGGTGAACGCCTGCTCGTAGGCGCGCCGCTGCGAGTCGGTCTCCACCGTGGAGCCCGACTTGCTGGAGACCACGACGACGGTGCGCTCGAGACGGTCCTGCAGGGCGCCGCGCACCTGGTCGGGGTTGCTGGAGTCCAGGACGGTCAGCTCGACGCCGTACGTCGCGCAGATCACCTCCGGGGCCAGCGACGACCCGCCCATGCCGCACAGCACGACGTGGTCGGCGCCGGCCTCGACAAGCTCGCCGCGCAGTGCCGCCAGCTCGCCGACCAGCGGACGGGAGGTCTGCGGCAGACTCACCCAGGAGAGCCGCTTGGCGGACTCCGACTCCGCGTCGGCACCCCACAGCGTGGGGTCCTTGGCGAACAGCTTCCCGGCGAACCCGTCCTTGACCAGCCCGGGGACGTGCGAGGCGATCGCGTCGGCGGCCGCGCCGGTCGCGACGACCTCGAAGGTCTCGCTCACTGTGCCTGTCCCTCGGTCCTCTGCTTGGCACCGTCCAGCTGGCCGCGCACCGTCTCTGCCAGGTCGTCCCACGACTTGACGAACTTGTCGACGCCCTCGTTCTCGAGGGTCTCGATGACGTCGTCGTAGTCGATCCCGAGCTTCTTCAGGTCGGTCATCACCTGACGTGCCTCGTCGTAGCGGGTGGTCACCTGGTCACCGTTGACCTCGCCGTGGTCGGCGAACGCCTGCAGGGTCTTCTCCGGCATCGTGTTCACGGTGTTCGAGACGACCAGGTCGGTGACGTACATCGTGTCCCGGTAGTCGGGGTTCTTCACGCCCGTCGACGCCCACAGTGGTCGCTGCACGTTGGCACCGGCGTCCTTGAGCGCGAGGAACCGGTCGCCGGAGAACTTCTCCTCGAACGCCTCGTAGGCGAGCCGGGCGTTGGCGATGCCGGCCAGACCCATCAGGTTGCCCGCCTGCGGGTCACCGGTCGCGTCGAGCCGCTTGTCGATCTCGGTGTCGACCCGCGAGACGAAGAACGAGGCGACGGAGTAGATCTTCGAGAGGTCCTTGCCTGCCGCCCGGGCCTTCTCCAGGCCCTCCAGGTAGGCGTCCATCACGGAGTCGTAGCGCTCCAGCCCGAAGATCAGCGTGACGTTGACGCTGATGCCCTCGGTGAGCACCTCGGTGATGGCGGGGGCACCTTCGGTGGTCGCCGGGATCTTGATCAGGAGGTTCTCGCGGTCCACCTCGGCCCACAGCCTCTTGGCCATCTCGATCGTGGCCGACTGGTCGTGCGCCATCGCGGGGGAGACCTCGATCGAGACCCGGCCGTCGAGCCCACCGGTGGCCTCGAAGGTGTCGGCGAGCACGTCGCAGGCCTGGCGTACGTCGCTCGTGGTGATGGTGAAGATCGCCTCGTCGACGTCCTTGCCGGCCAGGGCGAGCTCTCGGACCTGGTCGTCGTAGCGCTCACCGTTCGCGAGTGCGCTCGCGAAGATCGTCGGGTTGGTCGTGACACCGACCACCGAGCTGTTCTTCACCAGGTCGGCGAGGTTGCCCGTCTCGATGCGTTCACGGGACAGGTCGTCGAGCCAGATGGACACCCCTGCGTCAGCAAGAGCCTTGAGTCGTTCGGACATCGGATTCCTTCCGGGTGCTTCTCGGTCGTGTCGTGCAGGTCTCTGGACCACGGATGGTCAGGAGGAGGAGTCGGAGATGCTCCCCTCCGCTGCGAGGGCGACCGCCTCCGCGGTGATCCCGAACTCGCGGTAGATCGTGGCGTAGTCGGCTGAGGCGCCGTAGTGCTCCAACGACACCATGCGTCCGGTGGAGCCGACGACCTCGCGCCACCCCATGGAGACGGCAGCTTCCACGCTCACCCGGGCCTTGACGATCGGGGGCAGCACCGTGTCCCGGTAGGACTGCTCCTGCCTGTCGAACCACTCGCGGCACGGCATGGAGACGACCCGGGCCGAGATGCCCTTCTCCGCGAGCAGCTCGCGTGCCTGCACGGCCAGCTGCAGCTCCGACCCGGTGCCGATCAGGATCACGTCGGGAGAGCCGCCCTCCGCGTCGATGAGCACGTAGGCGCCCCGGGCGACGCCGTCAGTGCTCGAGAAGCCCTGGGTGGCTCGCGGGTAGGTCGGGACGTTCTGCCGGGTCAGGATCAGGCCCGCCGGGTTGCCGGTGTTCTCCAGGATCGCCTGCCACGCGGCGACGGTCTCGTTGGCGTCACCCGGGCGTACGACGTCCAGACCCGGGATCGCCCGCAGGGCGGCGAGGTGCTCGACCGGCTGGTGGGTCGGGCCGTCCTCGCCGAGGCCGATCGAGTCGTGGGTCCACACGTAGATGACCGGCAGCTGCATCAGCGACGCGAGCCGCACGGCACCGCGCATGTAGTCCGAGAAGGTCAAGAACGTGCCGCCGTAGACGCGCGTGCCGCCGTGCAGAGCGATGCCGTTCATGATCGAGCCCATGCCGTGCTCGCGGATCCCGAAGTGCAGCACGCGGCCGTAGATGTCCCCGGAGAAGTCCTTGGTCGACAGCTCGGCCGGGATGAACGACGAAGCGCCCTTGGGGGTGGTGTTGTTCGACTCGGCGAGGTCCGCCGAGCCGCCCCACAGCTCGGGCAGCTCGGGGGCGATGGCGGACAGCACCTCACCGGACGCCTTGCGGGTGGCAATGCCCTTCGGGTCCGCGTCGAAGGACGGGAGAGCCTTCTCCCAGCCGGCCGGCAGGCTGCGGGTCTGCATCCGGTCGAACAGCTCGCGGCGGTCCGGGTTGTCGGCGGCCCACGCGTCGAAGCGCCCCTGCCACTCGGCCTCGGCGCGCTTGCCCTTCTCCAGGACGGCGCGGGTGTGCTCGATGACCTCGGGTGGCACCTCGAAGGTCTGCTCGGGGTCGAAACCCAGGATCTTCTTGGTGGCGGCGACCTCCTCCACGCCGAGCGCCGAGCCGTGCGCCTTGCCGGTGCCCTGGGCATGCGGGGCCGGCCAGGCGATCACCGTCTTGAGGGCGATGAAGCTGGGCCGGTCGGTGGTGGCCCGCGCCTTCTCCAGCGCGTCCCACAGCTCCTGGACGTTCTCCTCGTACCTCGTCCCACCGTTGGTCCAGTCGATGCGGTGCACGTCCCAGCCGTAGGCCGCGTAGCGCGCCGGTACGTCCTCGGTGAAGGCGACGTCGGTGTCCCCCTCGATCGAGATGTCGTTGTCGTCGTAGATCAGCGTGAGGTTCCCGAGCTTCTGGGTGCCCGCGAGCGAGGACGCCTCCGAGCTCACGCCCTCCTCGAGGTCCCCGTCGCTGCAGATGGCGTAGATGTGGTGGTCGAAGACGCTCTCCCCGGGCGCCGCGTCCGGGTCGAACAGGCCGCGCTCGCGTCTGGCCGCCATCGCCATCCCGACAGCGTTGCCGACCCCCTGACCGAGTGGCCCGGTGGTGGTCTCCACACCCGCGGTGTGCCCGTGCTCCGGGTGACCGGGGGTCTTGCTGCCCCAGGTGCGCAGCGCCTTGAGGTCGTCCAGCTCGAGACCGAAGCCGGCCAGGTAGAGCTGGGTGTAGAGCGTGATGCTGCTGTGGCCGGCCGACAGCACGAACCGGTCGCGCCCCGGCCAGTCGGGGTCCGCGGGGTTGTGCCGCATCGCCTTCTGGAAGAGCGTGTAGGCGACCGGGGCCAGACTCATCGCGGTGCCGGGGTGGCCGTTGCCGACCTTCTGCACGGCGTCCATCGCGAGGACCCGGGCCGTGTCGACGCCCCGTCTGTCCAGGTCGGTCCAGTCGAGCTTGCTCACGGGCCTCGGTTCCTCTCACGCAGTGGGTGGCGGCGACGGCCGCCGAGCAGATCTGGGGGGTCAGTGCCACTTCAGGTCCGGGGCCAAACGTTCGGTCCGGGAGGAGGCAGGACCCACCACCGTGTCGAGCCTACTCACGTCCGCGGACCAGGTGAACCCGCCCGTGCCGCGGCGCCAGCGGGCCGAGTCGCCACCTCGGACACCGGTCCGCGGCTCGCCCCGGCACAGCCGTCGGACGGCCCGCCGACTAGACTGCCCGGTGCGAGAGGGGCGCTCTGTGCCGCTCTGTCCCACCAGCCGTCAGCAGACCCGAGGTCCTTCTTGTCCGCCGTCGAACACCACGAGTCCCTCGAGGCCTCTCCCCAGGTGTCTGCCCCGGGGGCGTCGGCGCCCGGGACCCCGGCCGCAGGGACGGCGCCGGCGTCGACCGGTCGAGACATGCTGACGGCGTACGTCGGTCTGATGAAGCCCCGGATCATCGAGCTGCTGCTGCTCACGACCGTGCCGGTGATGTTCCTCGCCCAGGGAGGCGTCCCGTCCCTGGGGCTGGTGGTCGCGACGGTGCTCGGGGGCACCCTGTCCGCCGGCAGCGCCAACGCCCTGAACTGTGTCTACGACGCCGACATCGACGAGCGGATGCGTCGCACGAGACGTCGCGCGCTGCCACGGCACGTCGTCACCACCAGGGCGGCGCTGGTCTTCGGGCTGGCGCTGGGCGTGCTCTCGACGCTCTGGCTGGGGCTGCTGGTCAACTGGCTCTCCGCGGGGCTGGCCCTCGCCGCCAACGTGTTCTACGTCGTGGGCTACACGATGATCCTCAAGAGACGCACGACCCAGAACATCGTCTGGGGTGGCGCCGCCGGCTGCTTCCCGGCGCTGATCGGCTGGACCGCGGTGACCGACCGGCTCGCCTGGCCGCCGGTCGTCCTGTTCCTGGTGGTGTTCTTCTGGACCCCACCGCACTTCTGGGCGCTGGCGATCCGCTACCGGGAGGACTACGCCGCGGCCGAGGTGCCGATGCTGCCGGTGGCTGCGGGCGGCCGGGCGGTGGCCCGGCAGATCGTCGCCTACTCCTACGTGATGGTCGCCACGTCCCTGCTGCTGTGGCCGGTCGCGGGCACCGGCTGGTTCTACCCGGTGGTCGCGGCGGTGCTCGGTGGCGCCTTCCTGGTCGAATCCCACCTGCTGCTCCGCCGGTCCGCGGACAGTGACGACGTCGTCGCCCTCAAGCCGATGCGGCTCTTCCACTGGTCGAACATGTACCTCTCCCTGCTGTTCGTCGCGGTGGCGCTCGACCCCCTGCTGATGCGCTGAGCGGGTGCGTCCCACCAGCGAGCAGCTCGAGCAGGCCCGCGACCGGCTGCTGCCGGACGTGGCCGCACCCGGCCTGGCGGTGCTGTTCACCGGCATCAACCCCGGCCTCTACTCGGCGTGGACGGGGCACCACTTCGCAAGGCCGGGGAACCGCTTCTGGCCGGCGCTGCACCGCTCCGGCTTCACGCCGCGGCTGCTGCTCCCCGGCGAGCAGCAGGAGCTGCTGGCGCTGGGTCTGGGAGTCACCAACGTGGTCGCCCGGGCGACGGCGCGAGCGGACGAGCTGACCACGGAGGAGATGGTGGCCGGCGGCGGGGACCTGCGCGCGAAGGTGCTCGGGCTCGGCCCGCGATGGCTGGCGGTCTGCGGCGTCACGGCGTACCGCACCGCGTTCGGTGTTCCCCGGGCGAGGATCGGGGCGCAGCCGGACCTGATGGGGCGCACGCGGGTCTGGGTGCTCCCCAACCCGAGTGGCCTGAACGCGCACTACACTCCGGCCGCCCTCGCGGACGAGTTCGCGCGGCTCCGGGTGGCCTGCCGGACCACCGCGTGAGGGGCGCGTAGCCGCCGCGGTTCGCGGTCACCAGCCGCCGTCGGACACTCAGCGCATCAGACGGGAAGCCGCGCGTCAGCAGCCGCTCCGACGGGGTGGCCGGGTCGCTCCCGCACGCTGAGGACCAGCCAGGTCACGGCGGCGGACACCAGCGCGGCCCCGAGCAGGTGGAACGCGACGAGTACGACGGGGAGGTCGGTCGCGTACTGCACGAAGCCGACGAGGCCCTGGGCCAGCTCGACGAGCAGCAGGGCGGTCGCGGCGCGGCGCGCGAGCGCTGGGGCACCCGAGGCGTGCACCACGAGGACCACCGCGACGCTCAGGCCGAGCAGCAGGAACACCAGGTCGGCGTGCAGCTGGCTCAGCGCACGGGGGTCCAGACCGTTGCGGGGGGCATGCGCGTCGCCGGCGTGCGGCCCGGTGCCGGTGACCACCGTGCCGACGTACAGCACCGCCCAGGCCACCGCGAAGACCGCTCGGGTCAGCCGGACCACGCCGGCGGGCACGAGCGGTCGCGGTGGCCCGTCGCCCTCCCCGACCCGGCGCACCAGCGCGACCGCGAGCCCGACCATCGCCAGGGAGACCAGCAGGTGCAGGGACACCACCCACGGGTTGAGGTCGGTGAGCACGGCGACACCGCCGATCACTGCCTGGGCGGGGACGCCCAGCGCGAGGAGAAGCGCGAGCCGCAGCACGGCGGACCGCCGGTAGCGCCAGGCCAGCACGAACGTCGCGACCGCCACCGCGGCGACCGCGAAGGTGAGCATCCGGTTGCTGAACTCGATGGCGCTGTGCACCCCCATCGCTCGGTGCGGCACGAAGGACGCGCCGGTGCACCGCGGCCAGGTCGGGCAGCCCAGGCCCGACCCGGTGAGCCGCACCACGCCACCGGTCACGACGATCAGGATGTTGGCCACCAGCGACGCCACGGCAGCCCGCGGCATCCAGGTCAGCAGCCACGTCGGCCGGCTCCGCGGGACCGTCTGCAGCGCCTCGCGCACGTCGACAACCACGACCTCAGGCTACCGGGGGCTGCCCGGCGGCGTACCACTCGGCCAGCCTGGCGAACCCCGCGTCCAGGTCGACCTGTGGGGTCCAGCCGAGCACCTGTCGGGTGCGCCGCTGGTCGAACCAATGCGCAGTGGACAGCTGCTCGGCCAGGAACCGGGTGATCGGCGGGGTCTCCTGGCAGCCGGTGACCGCCCAGATGCCGTCCACGGCCGCTCCGGCGAGCCGGGCCAGCCGCACCGGGACCTGCAGGTGGGGCGCCGGGACGGCGGCCGCCCGGCACAGCCGTGCCAGCACCTCCCGGACCGGCCGGGGCTCACCGTTCGACACCACCAGCGCCTCGCCGTGCGCTCGACCGCAGGCGTCCACCGCCGCCATCAGCGCGGCGGCCGCGTTCGCGACGTAGGTGGTGTCGATCAGCGCGGTGCCGTGCCCCAGCAGCGGCAGCCGGCCGGCGCCCGCCCGTGCCACGAGGCGGCCGACCAGCTGGGTGTCACCGGGACCCCAGACCAGGTGCGGGCGGATCACCAGGACCGCCAGTGCGGCGGTGTCCGCAGCGAGGGCGAGCTGTTCGGCGACCGCCTTGGAGCGCGCGTAGTGCCCGCGGGCCGTCCCGGGATCCGCCGGCTCGGCCCCCGCTCCGACCAGCGACCGTCCCGCGTGCGCCACCGACGGCGACGACACGTGCACCAGCCGCGGGACTGCGAGCCGGCGGCAGGCCTCCACCAGGGTGCGGGTGCCCTCGATGTTGGCGTGCGCGTAGTCCGGCCACCGGCCCACCACGTCGACCTTGGCGGCGAGGTGCAGCACGGCGTCCCGGCCGACCGCGGCGCGGAGCACGGCGGTGGGGTCCGCGACGTCGCCGAGGACCTCCCGGCACGCGAGCCCGGAGGGTCGTCGCTGCAGGACGCAGACGTCGTCGCCGCGTTCGATGAGCGCCTGCGCGGTGGTCCGGCCGAGCATCCCGCTGGCGCCGGTCAGCAGCACCTTCACGACGGCAGGGCACCTGCGAGGACGCGCGCGACCCGGGTGGCGACCCGCTGTCGGTCCACCTTCGAGGCGTGCCGGATGTCCAGCGGCAGCCGCGAGGCGGTGAGGACGGCCGCGACCTCGGTTCCAGCGGCGGCCCGGACCGCCTCGGCCAGCCGCCGCTCCGCGAGTCGCATCCGGTCGCGTCGGGGACCACCGCTGGTGGGCACGACCACCAGCGCGACGACCTGCGTGCCCGCGGGCCCGACGCCGACGGCCGCGGCGGCCCGGACCTGCGGGAGGCGCTCGACGCGCTGCTCGACGCCGACCGGGGTGAGCACGCCGTGCGCGGTGGTGATGACATGCTGCAGCCGGCCCTCCACCCAGAGCCGGCCGTCGTGGTCGAGGTGCCCGACGTCACCGGTGCGGTGCCAGCCAGGGTCGCGGGAGCTGCTGCGCTCGGTCAGCCACAGCTGGTCGTAGCGGTCCTTGACGTGCCCGGCGCGCACGCAGATCTCACCGGTGCGGTCCGGCTCGCTGGTCAGCGGTCCTTCCGCCGTGCCGAGCGGGGTCAGCGGGCTGAGCGCCACCTCGACGGACGGCAGCGGCCGGCCCACGCACACGCCCTCACCGTCGCCGGCCTCGACGATCTCCTTCAGCGACACGTCGGTGACCGGCAGCGCCTCGGTCATCCCGTAGGGGGTGTGCGCCTCGGCGGCGGGCAGGACGCCGCTCAGCGACTCGAGCAGCGGAACCGGCACCGGGGCCCCCGCCGACATCAGCAGCCGCACCCGGCCCAGCGCCGTGGTCTGCTGCTGCGTCAGCCCGGCGGAGGTGGCCGCGACGTTGCGCAGCGCCGCGGGTGAGGCGAACACGACCGTGGCGTCGACGGCCGCCGCCGCGTCGGCCAGTGCGCCGGCGGTCAGGGTGCCCGGGGCCGTGACGTCGATGTCGGGCACAGCCGACCCGATCCCGAGGGCCGGGCCGAGGAGGGCGAAGGGGGCGAAGGCGGCGACGAGCCGGTCGTCGGAGGTGATGCCGTAGGTCGAGCGCAGCAGGTCGATCTGGGCCACCACCTGCTGGTGCCGGTAGACGACCCCCTTGGCCGGCCCGGTCGCGCCGGAGGTGAACACGACGGCACAGTCGCGATCGGTGGCCGGCTCCGCCGGCATCGGTCCGGTGGCCCCCTTGTGCGCGAGCTCCTCGAGGGTGTGCCACACCCCGAGGGCCCGGCTCAGCGGGAGGGGCAGCCGTCCGACGGCGATCCGGCTGCCGGGCAGCCGCATCAGGCGGGCAGCCGTCAGGCCGGGCACGGCGCCGACCAGGTGGTCCGGCGCGGCACCGCGCAGCGCCCGGCGCATCCCGGCGAAGCCGAGGCCCTTGTCGGCGACGACGATGACCGCCCCCATCCGCCACGCGGCGTAGACGACGGCAGTGAGGTCGGCGGACGGCTCCATCAGCAGGCCGATCCGGTCGCCGGGCCGGATCCCTGCGGACACCATGCCGGCAGCGAGCTCGCGGACCCGGCGGTTCAGGGCGGCCCAGCTCACCCGGGCGCCTGCGACCTCGACGACAGCCGGGGTGGGGTCCCCCGCACGCTCCTCGAGCGCCGACCACAGGGAGCCGTTGGCCCGCTGGGCGAGCGGAGCGTGCGACCCCGCGTCGCCCGTGTCCGCCGTGAGGTCCTCGGCCCACTGCGCCACCGCCGCGGCATAGCCGGGAGCGTCCTCGGTGACCAGGTGCGAGGCACCGTCGAAGCGGTGCACGCGTGCCTGCGGCAGCCGCTGCCTCAGGTCGGCGAGGTACCGCTCCCCGAAGACCGGGTCCCGCGGTCCCCACAGCAGCAGGGCCGGCACGTCGAGCGACCGCATGCCCGAGGCGATCGCCTCGATGCTCGGCCGGGACGGGTGGTGGGGCGCGAACGGGATGTCCGCGACGAAGTCACCCACGGACCGACGCTGGTGCCGGCTCGTGTACGGCGCGGCCAGCGCCCGTCGTACGTCACGGGGCAGCCTCGGGACCGACAGGGCACTGGTCGCGCGCACGAACAGGGGGGTCCGCACGCAGGCCAGCTCCCGGATCCACGGCACGTGAGCCAGCCGGATCAGGACCGGCCCGCGGTCGCCGGGCGGCTGCTCGACAGCGGTGTTCGCGAGCACCACGCCACGGACCTGGTCGCGGTGGGCGAGGGCCCAGCCCAGCGAGACCGCACCGCCCCAGTCGTGGCCGACGGTGACCACCGGGCCGGCGATGCCGAGGGCCGCCGTGAGGGTGCCGAGGTCGTCGACCCGTTGGCCGAGCAACCGGGGTGTCGTGAGCCGGTCCGACCAGCCCATCCCGAGCTGGTCCGGCGCCACCACCCGCCAGCCGGCAGGCGCAGCCCCGAGAAGGCCGCGCCACAGGTAGGACCACGTCGGGTTGCCGTGCACGCACAGCAGCGTGCCCCGGCTCGGCTCGACCCCGTTGTCCAGCAGGTGCCAGCAGCGGGGCACCCCGTCGGGGTCCGGCACCGTGACGGTGCGCGACCAGGCGAGGTCCACGCCCGGCAGGTCCGGGCCGGCCGTGGCGGTGGGACGCCGCCTCACCAGACGATCTCGAGGCAGGACGCGTTCAGCCCGGACCCGATGCCCATCAGGAGGATGCGGTCCCCCTCGTCGAGGTCGTCGACCTCGCCGGCCAGCGTGAACGGCACCGAGACGGGGCCGATGTTGCCGCGGTCCGGGAAGGTCCTCGGCACCCGGTCCGGGTCGATGCCGAGCCGCTTGCACAGCGCGTCGGTGTGCACCTGGGAGATCTGGTGGATGACGTAGCGGCTGATGCCCTGGTTCCAGCCGAACTCCTGGGCGGCGTCGGCCCACAGGTCCGCGGAGAGCTGCAGGCCGGCGTCGAGGAGACCCTTGAGGTCGGTCTGCATCAGGTCGTTGTCCCCGACGCACAGCTGGTGGTGCTCGGTGCCGGCCCGGCTCACCGCACCGACGACCCGGTGCCCCTCGGGGTGCTGGTCGGCGCGCCCGAGGACCATCGCGACCGCACCCGAGCCGAGGGTGAGCGTCGCGAACTGGGCCACCACGTCCTTGGCGGTGACGTCCGCACCGGACAGCCGCGCGATGGTCGCCTCCTGCACCCCCCGGGCGTCCTCTCCGTTGACGACCAGGGCGTAGTCCACCAGGCCCGCGTCGATCATGGCAGCGGCGATCTCGATGCCGTTGACGAAGCCCAGGCAGGCGTTGGTGACGTCGAAGTTCTGGCACGAGGACGGCAGCCCGATCGCGTCGTGCACCGCCACGGCGGTGGCGGGCTCCAGCGCGGCCCGGCTGACCGAGGTGTTGACCATGAGCCCGATCGCGGCGGGGTCCACCCCGCTCTCGGAGATCGCCTTGGCCCCGGCGGTCGCAGCTCCGTCGACGAAGGAGACACCGTCCGGCCACCAGCGCCGCTCCCGGATCCCGGCGAGCCGCTCCAGAAGGCCGGGACGCAGCCCGACCCGCTGGTAGGTCTGCGCGAGCCGCTCGTCGAGCTCGTCGGAGGTGACCACGCGTGGGGCGTCGACCCTGCTCACCGTCAGCAGGGCGGTGTTGCGAAAACGGTGCGTGGTGTTCCCGGTCACGTCCTGGTCCCTATCCGATCTCAGCCGAGCCTGGGGAGCTGCCGGAGCTCGTGGCACGGTCCTGATGGTTCTACCCGCTGGCGGGCGGGTCACTCCCATCTGAACGTCCGCACGGTGAGCAACGTGCCGAGGACCGTCCAGGCGGCCAGCACGAGCAAGGGTCCCACCGCGAAGCCGCCGGTCAGCAGCGCCGTACGCATGCCCGAGCCGAGCGCCCCGGAGGGCAGCAGGGCGAGCGCCCTGCCGGCGGGGCCGTAGGAGTCGGTCGGGAAGACCACGGCGCCGCCCGCGAGCAGCAGCAGGTAGATCAGGTTCGCCGCCGCGAGCGTCGCCTCCGCGCGCAGGGCGCCGGCGACGAGCAGTCCGAGCGAGGCGAACGCCGCTGTGCCGACCAGCACGCAGGCGAGGACGCCCAGGAGCCCGGGCGCGGAGACGGCGGGCGACCAGCCGAGGAGACCTGCCACGGCGCCGATCACCACGAACTGCAGGACCTCCACGACCAGCAGCGCGCCGACCTTGCCGGCGAGCAGGCCGGACCGGGGCAGTGGCGAGGAGCCGAGCCGCTTCAGGACGCCGTAGCGGCGCTCGAAGCCGGTGGCGATCGCCAGCGATGTGAAGCTGGTGGACAGCACCGCGAGGGCGAGGACGCCGGGAGTCAGCGTGTCGACCGGGCTGTGGGAGAACGTGAGGCCGACGTGCCGGGCGGCGGTGATCCCGCCGACGAGCACGATCAGCGGCACCACGACGGCCAGCACCAGCTGCTCCCCGTTGCGGAGCAGCAGCCGGGTCTCCATCCGGGCCTGGGCGAGCACCATCCGGGGCAGGGGGGCCGCGCCCGGCCGGGGGCTGAAGGCGCCGCGACGAGCCGGGGTCGTCGGGCACGTCATGCGGCGAGCTCGCGGCCGGTGATCGCCAGGAACACGTCCTCCAGGGTGCGCTGACCCAGCGTCAGCGACTCGGGCAGCACCCCCTGCTCGTCGCACCAGGCCGACACCTTGGCGAGGGTGCTGGCGTCGGCGGGTCCCGTGATCAGCAGGCTGTGCTCGGTGACCGCTCGCACGACCGTGCCGTCGCCGAGCGTGGCCTGCAGGGAGGCCGGCGCCGACGGCGGGAACGGCTCGGTCACGACCAGCCGGATGGTGCTGGTGCCGCCTCCGCGGGTGAGGTCGGACGGGCTGCCGCTGGCGATCAGCCGGCCCTGGTCGATGACGTGCACCTGGTCGGCGAGCCGTTCGGCCTCGTCCATGTAGTGGGTGGTCAGCACGATCGAGACACCGTCGGCGCGCAGCTCGTCGAGCAGGTCCCACGTGTCGCGCCGCGCCTGCGGGTCCATCCCGGCGGTCGGCTCGTCGACGAACACCAGCTCGGGACGCCCCACGACAGCCATCGCCAGGGCCAGCCGCTGCTGCTGCCCTCCGGAGAGCCGGCGGTACGGCGTCCGCCCGCACGACTCGAGCCCGAGCCGCTCGACCAGCATCGGCACCGGCAGCGGATGGGCGTGCATGACGGCGATGTGCCGGAGCATCTCCACGGCCCGCACACCCGACCACGCACCGCCGTCCTGGAGCATCACGCCGATGCGGGGCAGCAGGTCGCGCCGCTGGCGCTGCGGGTCCAGCCCGAGGACCCGGACCCGGCCGGCCTGCGGACGCCGGTAGCCCTCGCACGTCTCCAGCACGGTGGTCTTGCCGGCGCCGTTGGGACCGAGCACCGCGGTCACCGAGCCCAGGGCCACCGTGAGGCTCAGCCCGTCGACCGCCCGCTTGTCGCCATAGGTCATCCGGAGGTCCTCGACCATGACGGCGAGGCCGTCGCAGGGGTCAGCCGAGCCGGTCACCTCGCTAGTCTAGGAACCCCCGCCCACCCCGCCCGCCCGAACCGGCCCCGACGTGACCAGGGACATACCGCAGCTCTGGCCACCGAGGCGTGGGCGGCGGGTCGCAGCCGGGCGCCGAGTTAGGTCTGCCTTATTTGAACCCGGCCCGCAATAACGACACAATGGTGTTGTGGAAATGCTGGAGCGGACGGCGGAGGTCGACGGTCCGACCCGTCAGCGGGTGGCCCGCACCCTGCTGGAGCTCGGCCCGAGCACGGCGGCCGTCCTGGCCGACCGCCTCCGGCTCACCCCGGCCGCGGTCCGCCGGCACCTGGACCACATGGTCACCGAGGGCGCCGTCGAGGCCCGCCAGCCACGCGTGCACGGCACCCGCGGGCGCGGCCGCCCCGCCAAGCTGTTCGCGATCACCGACCTGGGGCGGGATCGCTTCGACCAGCAGTACGACGACCTGGCGGTCCAGGCTCTCCGGTTCCTCGAGGAGACCGGGGGCGGCGCCGCGGTGCTCGAGTTCGCCCGCCGCCGGGTGGCCCCCATCGAGCAGCACTTCGACCAGATCGTCGCGGCCGACCCGAAGCTGGCCCCGTCCCAGGCGTTGGCGCGGGCCCTGACCCAGGGCGGCTACTCTGCCTCGGTGCGACAGGGCCCCGTGGGGGAGCAGCTGTGCCAGCAGCACTGTCCCGTCTCCCACGTCGCCCACGAGTTCCCGCAGCTGTGCGAGGCCGAGACCGAGGTCATCTCCAGGGTCCTCGGCCGACACGTGCAGCGGCTGGCCACCATCGCCCACGGCGACGGGGTCTGCACGACCTGCATTCCAGCCATCCCCAGCAGTCCGGCCATCCCCAGCAGTCCGGCCATCCCCGGCGCCGTCGCCGGGGCGACCCGCACCGACGAGCCATCAGCATCGCACCCACCCGCACGGTCCAGAGCACACGAGAGGCTGACCTCATGACCACCGTGGATCCCGGTATCAAGCCCGGCACGATCGACCAGCGCAACCCCGAGCTCGAAGGCATCGGGCGCTACCAGTTCGGCTGGTCGGACTCGGACGTGGCCGGTGCCACCGCCCAGCGCGGTCTCAACGAGGACGTCGTGCGCAACATCTCGACACTCAAGAGCGAGCCGCAGTGGATGCTCGACATGCGCCTCAAGGGCCTCAAGCTCTTCCACCGCAAGCCGATGCCGACCTGGGGCGGCGAGCTCGAGACGATCGACTTCGACAACATCAAGTACTTCGTGCGCTCCACCGAGAAGCAGGCCGCGACCTGGGACGACCTTCCCGCGGACATCAAGAACACCTACGACAAGCTGGGCATCCCCGAGGCCGAGAAGCAGCGGCTGGTCTCCGGTGTCGCCGCGCAGTACGAGTCCGAGGTGGTCTACCACCAGATCCGCGAGGACCTCGAGCAGCAGGGCGTCATCTTCGTCGACACCGACACCGCGCTGCGGGAGCACCAGGACCTGTTCCGGGAGTACTTCGGCACCGTCATCCCGACCGGTGACAACAAGTTCTCCGCGCTGAACACCTCGGTGTGGTCCGGTGGCTCGTTCATCTACGTGCCGAAGGGCGTGCACGTCGACATCCCGCTGCAGGCCTACTTCCGGATCAACACCGAGAACATGGGCCAGTTCGAGCGGACCCTGATCATCGTCGACGAGGACGCGTACGTGCACTACGTGGAGGGCTGCACGGCCCCCATCTACACCTCCGACTCGCTGCACTCCGCCGTCGTCGAGATCATCGTGAAGAAGGGTGCCCGCTGCCGCTACACGACGATCCAGAACTGGTCGAACAACGTCTACAACCTGGTCACCAAGCGCGCGACCTGCGAGGCCGGCGCCACCATGGAGTGGGTGGACGGCAACATCGGCTCCAAGCTGACGATGAAGTACCCCGCCGTCTACCTGATGGGCGAGCACGCCCGCGGCGAGACGCTGTCCATCGCGTTCGCCGGCGAGGGCCAGCACCAGGACGCCGGCGCCAAGATGGTGCACGCCGCTCCGCACACCTCGAGCTCGATCATCTCCAAGTCCGTGGCCCGTGGCGGTGGGCGTACGTCGTACCGGGGGCTGGTGCAGGTCAACGAGGGCGCCCACCACTCGGCCAGCATCGTGAAGTGCGACGCGCTGCTGGTGGACCAGGTCAGCCGATCGGACACCTATCCCTACGTCGACGTTCGCGAGGACGACGTGTCCATGGCGCACGAGGCGACGGTGTCCAAGGTCTCCGACGACCAGCTCTTCTACCTGATGAGCCGGGGCATGGAGGAGGACGAGGCGATGGCGATGATCGTGCGCGGGTTCGTGGAGCCGATCGCGAAGGAGCTGCCCATGGAGTACGCCCTGGAGCTGAACCGGCTGATCGAGCTGCAGATGGAAGGTGCCGTCGGCTGACGCCCCTTGCCTGCGCTTCCCGGGCTGGGCCCGCGGCCTACGCTGTACGCCGGCGGCGGGGACACCCGCTCGCTCGTTCCTCGCTCGCCGGCCATGCCCGAGCCACAGCCCCGCCGCCGGCGTACCGCTCCGGCCGCTCGGTGCCCGGGCTGCGGATCCGCGGACGGCGACGCACCGGCCCCTCGCAGGCGAGATGCCGGCCCGGGCTCCGGCTCGGGGCGCTTGGACGTAGTACTGAGAACTGACTGGAAGTTGTGATGGTGACTGTTACTGAGAGCCCGGGTGTGGTGGGGGCTGTGGAGACCAGCGACAAGGTCGCCAGCCATCTGCATGCGGTGGCGTCGTTCGACCTGGCTGACCATCCGATGCCGCACGGGCGGGAGGAGGTCTGGCGGTTCACGCCGCTGAAGCGGCTGCGGGGGGCGCTGGACGACACGCCGACGCACGACGACGAATCGGGACCGGCCGCCACCTACGAGGTGCGCGCGGGTGACGAGGTGCTTCTCGGCACTCTCGCGCCCGGCGAGGAGCCGCGAGGCAGGGGCCTGGTGCCCGGTGACCGGGCCGCCGCCGTCGCGTCGAAGAACACCGAGAAGGCACTGCACGTCAAGGTGCCGGCCGACACGCTGGTCGCCGAGCCGGTGCACATCATCGTGCAGGGCGGCGCCGGCAAGCGCAGCAACGCCCACCACGTCCTGGAGGTCGGCACGCACGCGAGCGTGACCTTCGTGGTCGAGCACCGCGGTTCGGGTGTGCACGCGGGCAACGTCGAGGTGATCGTCGGCGACGGCGCCAACGTCTCGGTGGTCAGCCTCCAGGACTGGGACGACGACGCCGTCCACGTCGGGCAGCACGAGGCCACCATCGGTCGGGCCGCGAGCTACCGCCACGTCAGCATCTCCTTCGGCGGCGACGTGGTGCGGCTGACCAGCAACGTGCGCTACGACGGACCCGGTGGCCAGGCCGAGATGCTCGGTCTCTACTTCGCCGACGCCGGACAGCACCTCGAGCACCGGCTGTTCGTGGACCACAACGAGCCGAAGACCCGTTCCAACGTGGACTACAAGGGCGCACTGCAGGGTGCGGGAGCGCACTCGGTCTGGGTCGGGGACGTGCTGATCCGCAAGGTGGCGGAGGGCATCGACACCTACGAGTCCAACCGCAACCTGGTGCTCACCGACGGGTGCCGAGCCGACTCGATCCCGAACCTCGAGATCGAGACCGGCGAGATCGTGGGCGCCGGGCACGCCTCGACCACCGGGCGCTTCGACGACCAGCAGCTGTTCTACCTGCAGTCGCGCGGCATCCATGAGGACGACGCGCGCCGCCTGGTGGTGCACGGCTTCTTCAACGACATCATCCGCAAGATCGGCATCCCGCAGATCGAGGAGAAGCTCCTCGCCACGGTCGAGGCGGAGCTGGAGAAGACCGTATGAACACCCCGACCGGATACTCGCTCCGCCCCGCCTCCGCCGGAGACCCCGCATGACGTTCCAGCGCGCGTGTGGCATCGCCGACGTGGCCTCCGGCGCCGTGCTGGCCGTGGCCGTGGACGGCACCGACGTGGCAGTCGTCCGGGACGGGGACGACTGGTACGCGATCGACGACGAGTGCTCGCACGCGTCGATCCCGCTCTCCGAAGGCGACGTCGAGGGTTGCGAGATCGAGTGCTGGCTGCACGGCTCGCGCTTCGACCTCCGCACCGGCAAGCCGAGCGGACCGCCGGCGACCGAGCCGGTGCCGGTCTACGCCGTCCGCGTCGAGGACGACGACGTGCTCGTCGACGTCGAGACGCCGCTGAACACCGACAACTGACCCCTGACCCCTGAGACACCGAGAAGGACACCACACCATGGCAACGCTCGAGATCCGCGACCTGCACGTCACCGTCGACACCGGCGGTGCCCACGACGGGAGCGACGGTCCCAAGGAGATCCTCAAGGGCGTCGACCTCGTGATCCGACCGGGCGAGACCCACGCCATCATGGGCCCGAACGGGTCCGGCAAGTCGACCCTGGCCTACTCGATCGCCGGCCACCCGAAGTACACCGTCACCCGCGGCAGCGTCACCCTGGACGGCGCCGACGTGCTCGCCATGAAGGTCGACGAGCGGGCGCGTGCCGGGCTGTTCCTGGCCATGCAGTACCCCGTGGAGGTCCCGGGCGTCTCGGTGTCGAACTTCCTGCGCACCGCCAAGACCGCCATCGACGGTGAGGCGCCCAAGCTGCGCACCTGGGTCAAGGACGTGAACACCGCGATGGCCGCCATGAAGATGGACCCGGCCTTCGCCACCCGCTCGGTCAACGAGGGCTTCTCCGGTGGCGAGAAGAAGCGTCACGAGATCCTGCAGCTCGAGCTGCTCGACCCCCAGGTCGCGGTCCTCGACGAGACCGACTCCGGTCTGGACATCGACGCGCTCCGGGTGGTCTCGGACGGCGTGAACCGGTTCAAGGCGAACGGCGACCGGGGCGTCCTGCTGATCACCCACTACACCCGCATCCTGCGCTACATCACACCGGACTTCGTGCACGTGTTCGTCGACGGCCGGATCGCCGAGGAGGGCGGCCCGGAGCTGGCCGACCGGCTCGAGGCCGAGGGCTACGACCGGTTCACCACGACGACCGTCTGATGCAGCCGCAACCGAGGAAAGGAGGCCGACCATGACGGTCGAGACGGTCCACCTGCCCGGCCTCCTCGACGGGCTGGACGTGATCCGGGACGACTTCCCGATCCTGTCCCGCACGCTCGCGGACGGCCACCCGCTGGTCTACCTGGACAGTGCGAACACCTCGCAGAAGCCGCAGGTGGTGATCGACGCGATGGTGGACCACCTCGAGCGGCACAACGCCAACGTCGCTCGTGCCATGCACCAGCTCGGTGCCGAGTCGACCGCCGGCTTCGAGGGCGGGCGCGACAAGGTCGCCGCATTCCTCAACGCACCCTCGCGCGAGGAGGTCATCTTCACCAAGAACGCCTCCGAGGCGATCAACCTGGTGGCGAACACCCTCGCCTGGGCCCGTGGGCCGCTGCAGGTCGGCGAGGGTGACGAGGTGCTGGTCACCGAGATGGAGCACCACTCCAACATCGTCCCGTGGCAGCTGCTCACCGAGCGCACCGGCGCCCGGCTGCGCTGGTTCGGGATCACCGACGACGGGCTGCTCGACCTCAGCGACATCGACGAGCTGATCAACGAGCGCACCAAGGTGGTCTCCCTCACCTGGGTCTCGAACATGCTCGGCACCGTCAACCCGGTCGCGGAGATCGCCCGTCGGGCCCACGAGGTCGGTGCCGTGGTCCTCCTGGACGCCGCCCAGGCGGTCCCGCAGATGCCCGTGGACGTGCAGGCGTCAGGTGCGGACTTCGTGGTGTTCACCGGCCACAAGGTCACCGGCCCGACCGGGATCGGGGTGCTGTGGGGCCGTCGCGAGGTCCTCGAGCAGCTGCCGCCGTTCCTCGGGGGAGGCGAGATGATCGCGACCGTGTCGATGGAGCGGTCGACGTACGCGGGGATCCCGCACAGGTTCGAGGCCGGCACCCCACCGATCGTCGAGGCGGTCGGGCTCGGTGCCGCGGTGGACTACCTGGCTGCCATCGGGATGCACAACGTGCGCGCGCACGAGGAGGCCATCACCCGTTACGCGCTCGAGGGGCTCGCCACGGTCAGCGGTCTGACGGTGCTCGGGCCGCAGCAGGCCGAGCAGCGTGGCGGCGCGATCTCCTTCGAGATCGAGGGCATCCATCCCCACGACGTGAGCCAGGTCTTGGACAGCCGCGGGATCGCCGTACGCGCCGGGCACCACTGTGCGAAGCCCGCGCACAAGCGGTTCGGGGTGCAGAGCTCGACGCGGATGTCGTCCTACCTGTACACGACGCCGGGCGAGATCGACGCGCTGGTCGACGGGTTGGAGTACACCAAGAAGTACTTCAGGGCGGGCTGAGCGCCATGGATCTCGACGCGCTCTACCAGGAGATCATCCTGGACCACTACAAGAACCCGCACCATGCCGGCCTGCGCGACCCGTTCGAGGCCGAGGTGCACCACGTGAACCCGACCTGCGGTGACGAGGTGACCTTGCGTGTGCACCTGTCCGGAGCCGGTGCCGACGCGGTCGTCGAGGACGTGTCGTACGACGCGGAGGGCTGCTCGATCAGCCAGGCCGCCGCGTCGGTGATGACCGACCTGGTGATCGGCCGGTCGCTGACCGACGCGCTCGCCGTGCACGAGAGCTTCCTGACCCTGATGCAGGGCAGGGGAGGGGTCGAGCCGGACGAGGACGTGCTCGAGGACGCGATCGCGTTCGCCGGCGTCGCGAAGTTCCCGGCGCGCGTCAAGTGCGCGCTGCTGTCCTGGATGGCGTGGAAGGACGCGACGGCCCGGATCGTCGCGGGCGAGACCGCCGTACCCACCGAGACCGAGGAGACCCGATGACCGTCAACGAGACCCACACCCCCGACCACAGCGACCTGCCCGAGGTGGACACCACTGTCGCCGGGTCGCCGGGTTCCGAGGGGACCGTCACCGTGGAGGAGGTCACCGAGGCGATGAAGGACGTCGTCGACCCCGAGCTCGGCATCAACGTCGTCGACCTGGGCCTCATCTACGATGTGCACCTCGACGAGGGCAGCAACGTCGTCCTGGACATGACGCTGACCTCGGCCGCCTGCCCGTTGACCGACGTGATCACCGACCAGACCAACCAGGCGCTCGAGGGGCTGGTCAACGACGTGACGATCAACTGGGTCTGGATGCCGCCGTGGGGTCCGGACAAGATCACCGACGACGGCCGCGAGATGCTCCGCGCCCTCGGCTTCAACGTCTGAGAGGGTCACGCGGATGACCGGCCGATGACCTCGCCGCGGACCGTGCTCGTGCCCGCTGAGCGGGTGGTCCGCTGGTTCGACAACTTCGCGAGCCGGCACGGTGAGGCGTCCTACGCCGTGGCCGGCGGGCTGATGCACGCCTCGGCATCGGACAGCGCGTCGGCGCATGCCGCACTCCCCTTCGAGCGGGCGTACGACGGACCGGCCACCCCGGCCGCCCTCGCCGCCGCGGTGGTCGTCCCGCGCAGGTGGGGCGTGCTGCTGGTCCGCAAGGGCGGCTTCGCCGTCGCCGCCGTCGCGAGGGACCGGGTCGTCGAGTCGAAGGTGGGCCAACGCCACGTGCAGGGCCGCACCAAGGCCGGCGGGCAGAGCCAGCAACGCTTCGCACGGCGGCGGGACAACCAGGCCCGGCAGGCCTACGAGGCGGCCGCAGGGCACGCGGCACGGATCCTCATCGGCCCGATCGCCGCCCTGGTGTGCGGAGGCGACCGCACCGCCGTGGAGCTGGTGCTCGAGGATCCGCGGCTGCGAGCGGCGGCCGCCCTGCGGGTCGGGCCCTGGCTCGCTGTTCCCGACCCGCGTCGAGCGGTCCTCGACCAGGCGGTCCGTGACGGATGCTCGGTTCTGGTGACCGTCTCGGATCCGCGGACAGGTCACGCAGCGTCGGCCGGAGATGAGTCGGCCGGAGATGAGTCGGCCGGAGATGAGTCGGCCGGAGATGAGTCGGCCGGAGATGAGTCGGCCGGAGATGAGTCGGCCGGAGATGAGTCGGCCGGAGATGGGTCGGCCGGAGATGGGTCGGCCGGAGATGATCCGTGAGACAGCGGCCAGCGCGGCCCGATGCCCGGGGGATGGTGCACGGCGCGCTCCCCATGGCAAGCGGGCGCATCCCACGGGTCATCACCCATGGGGAGCGCCCATCGCCCTGCATCCCCTGGTAATCCGCAGGGCGGGTCGGGTCGGCGTTCAGGCCGGGGCGGTCGGACCGGGTAGCTGCTCGACGTGCGGAGGCGGAGACACGGCGGTGACCGAGCGGGGGACCGGTCGACCGGTCAGGTCCTCGAGCACCGAGTCACCGGTCCGGCGTCCGGGAACACGGCGGCGCCGCCCCTGCGGTGGCACCGTCGCGGGGCGCCGCTTCCGCAGCAGAAGGAGGGCAGCGGAGACGGCCAGGGCGACGAGAGTGGCGAGGGCGGTGGTCCGCAGGGTCATGACGCCTGCCCCAGCCCGTCGAGCGCGGCCATGTCCTCGGGCGCCAGCTCGAAGCCCCCGACGTCGGCGTTGGCCCGGATCCGCTCCGCCCTGCTCGACTTGGGGATCACCACCACCCCCTGCTGGAGGTGCCAGCGGATGATCACTTGGGCCGGTGTGCGCCCCAGCCGCTTCGCGATCCCCGTGATCGTCGGATCCTCCACGGCGCCCCCCCGCAACCCGCTGTAGCCCTCGAGGACCACGCCCCGTGACCGGTGCCCGTCGAGGACTGCGGCGTCGAAGAGCAACGGGCTCCACCTGACCTGGTTGACCGCAGGCGGGGTGCCGGTTGCCGAGGTCACCTCGTCGATGAGGTTCACGTCGAAGTTGCTGACGCCGATGTCGCGCACCAGACCCGACTCGCGGGCCTCGGTGAACGCCCGCCAGATGTCGACGTCGGCAGGTCCCCCTGCGGGCCAGTGCACCAGCCACAGGTCCACGCGGTCGGTGTCGAGCAGGTCCAGGCTCTGCTTGAGCGTGTCCAGCTCGCGCCCCGCCCGGTTGGGTGGGCACTTGGTGGTGACGAACACCTCCTCGCGCGGGACCGCGCTCTCCCTGAGCGCCTGCCCCACCTGGCCCTCGTTGCCGTAGATCATCGCCGTGTCGAGATGCCGGTAGCCCGCCTCCAGCGCCGTCGAGGTGGCACGCACGGCGTCCGCGCCCTTGATCTGCCAGGTGCCGAACCCGAGCAGCGGCATCCGTGCGCCGCTCGGAAGGACTGCCACGTCGGACGGCAGCTGCGGTGCGTCGGTCATCGCTGTGGCACCGGCGAGTGCACCACGACGTGCTGCACCGGGACGTCGTACTTCGCGCGCGCGTCGGCCACCACGTTGTGGCGGAGCCAGGTGGACCGGTCCTCGGGCTGGGTGGCGATCACGACGTGGTCGGGCCTGAACTCGCGCATCGCCTTGTCGAGCGCCACCGGAGGCCGGTAGTCGCCGAGCTCGCCGCGAACCGTGAGGCCGAGGGACTGCAGGTCGCCGAGGGTCTGGTCCAGCCGCTGCTGAGCCGCCTCTGTGGTCGCCTGCCACACGAACGCTGCACCTTCGCGGTCGGCCTGACCGGTGTCGACCGGGTTGGCCGGTACGACGACGAGGTACTCGGCCTGCTCGCTGCCGCTCAGCCCCTGCAGGGCGTCGTGCAGCTCGCTCTCACCCATCGTCTGGTTGGCGAGCACGACGACGCGGTGCACCGGCGTGTCCGTAGCGGAGGAGACCAGCTCGTCGGCACTGACGGAGCCGCCACGCGCGCGGGTGACGAAGTAGAGCACCAGCACCACGGCCCAGGACAGCAGGCTGAGCAGCAGCTGCGACCGGGTGTCGTGGGTCAGGCCCATCTGCACCAGCACCTCGAGGATGCCGGCGCCGGCGAGGATGGTGAGCACCGGGAAGAACCACATCTTGACCTTGAGGTCGGGGTTCGGCGTGCGCCGCCGCAGGACGAACTCCGAGGCGGCGATCAGCAGGTAGACGAACAGGATCACCGCCCCCGAGGAGTTCAGCAGCAGCAGGAACACGGTGTCCGGAGAGACGTAGGCCGCGATCACGCTGAGGAACCCGATCACGGTGGAGGCCAGGATCGCCCAGACCGGCACGCCGCGGGAGTTGACGGTGATCAGCCGCATCGGGGCCTCCCGCCGGGCGGCGAGCACGAACAGCATCCGGGAGGCGGTGTAGAGCCCCGAGTTGAGGCAGGAGAGCACGGCGGTCAGCACGACCGCGTTCATGATGTGGTCGGCGTAGGGGATCCCCATCTGCTTGAACGCGGCGACGTACGGCGATGCGCCGAGCTGGCTGTCGTTCCACGGGACGATGCAGACCAGCAGGATCATCGAGCCCACGAAGAACGTGGCGACGCGGAAGATCACCGACTGCGTGGCTTTGGCGATCGCCTTCTCCGGGT
Source organism: Nocardioidaceae bacterium (assembly GCA_025934895.1). Lineage (GTDB taxonomy): Bacteria > Actinomycetota > Actinomycetes > Propionibacteriales > Nocardioidaceae > Nocardioides_B. The sequence continues at coordinate 27,909 of JAICWH010000008.1, forward strand.
CGTGGGACTCCGCCGCCGCCACCGTGGCGATCTCGGCACCGACCATCGAGAAGACCACGACGACGATGCTGGAGAAGATCGCGCTGGCACCGTGCGGCAGGAACCCGCCGTGGCTGGTCATGTTGCTCACGTCGAAGCCGTGGTTCGGCCACAGCCCGATGACGTAGAGGGTGCCGAGCACCAGGAAGGCCATGATCGCGAAGACCTTGATGCCAGCGAACCAGTACTCGAACTCGCCGTAGGAGCCGACGGAGATGAGGTTGGTGGCCGTCATCAGCGTCATCAGGATGAGGGAGAGGAGCCACAGCGGAGCGTCGATCCAGAAGGTGAGGATCTTCGCGCCGGCCACAGCCTCGAAGCCGACGACGATCACCCAGAAGTACCAGTACAGCCAGGCGACCGAGAAGCCCGCCCAGCCGCCGAGCGCCATCCGCGCGTAGTCGGCGAAGGAGCCGGTCGACGGGTTGGCGGTGGCCATCTCGCCGAGCATCCGCATCACCAGCACGATCAGCACGCCGGTGATGAGGTAGCTGAGGAAGGCGGCGGGGCCGGTCTGGCTGATGACCACCCCGGACCCGACGAACAGCCCCGCGCCGATGACTCCACCGATCGCGATCATGGTCAGGTGACGCTGCTTCAGGCCTTTTTGGAGCGTGGTGGGTCCGGTCATCGACGTCCTCGCATCTGCTCGACGGGCTCAGGGCTCGACCGGGGTCCTACCCCGGACCCGAGTCTTTGTATCAGGTCGCCGGTCGAATCCGCGCTACCGTCGCCGGTTAGGGTCCTCGGGTGTCCGAGCGGCCCGCTCCGCCGCCCCAGCTGGTCACCCGGCTGCGGGCCGCGGGCTGCGTGTTCGCCGAGGACGAGGCGACGCTCCTCGTGGAGGAGGCCCGCTCCCCCGACGAGTTGGCGGCGATGGTGGCTCGGCGGGTAGCCGGAGAGCCGCTGGAGCAGGTGGTCGGCTGGGCGGAGTTCTGCGGCCTGCGGGTCGTCGTCGCACCCGGCGTCTTCGTGCCGCGGCGCCGCACGGAGCTGATGGTGCGTGAGGCGGCCGCCGTGCTGGACGGGCTCGGGCACCCGGTCGCCGTCGACCTGTGCTGCGGCTGCGGAGCGGTGGCGGCGGCGTTGCTGGACGCGCTGGCCGGCCTCGAGGTGCATGCGTGCGACATCGACCCGGCGGCAGTGGCGTGCGCCCGCCGCAACCTGCCCGCTGGGCGGGTCCACCACGGGGACCTCTTCGACGCCCTGCCGGCGCGGCTGAGGGGCCGGGTCGACGTGCTGACGGCCAACACCCCCTACGTCCCGACCGGGGCGATCGCCACCATGCCTCCCGAGGCCCGCGACCACGAGCCGATGGTCGCCCTCGACGGTGGCCCTGACGGGCTCGACGTCGCGCGGCGCGTGGCGGCTGCGGCTTCCTCGTGGCTCACGGCCGGCGGCTCGCTGCTGGTCGAGACGAGCCAGCCGCAGGCACCGGTCCTGGCCGAGGTCTTCGCGGACCACCGGCTGGCTCCCCGTGTGGTCACCTCGCGGGAGCTGGACGCGACCGTGCTGGTCGGCCGGTCGCCCTGAGACGCCCGGGGCCTGAGACGGCCGGGGGCCTGAGACGCCGAGGTGCCTGAGCCGCCCGGGGGCCTGAGCCGCCCAGGCCTCAGTCGTCGAGGCCGCGGGCGGTCAGCGCCTCGCCGAGGGCATCCGCGTGCCGCAGCGACCGGACGATGAGGGGTACGGCGAACGCGCGCGGGCTCGCGCCCAGGCCCCGGGCCAGCTGCGCGTCACGGACCTCCTCGGCGAGCCCCGCCACGACCGGCACGCACCGGATGCCCAGGGCGATCAGCAGCCCGATCCGCTCGGGGTCGACCCGCAGCACCCGCAACGGCCGGCAGCCGGTGACCACGGCGTCGACCAGGTCCGTCGTACGCGTGGTGAGGGTGACCAGGGACGCGAGCAGCACCAGCGCGGCCAGCACCCCGACCACGACGCCGGCCCGCTCCCAGCCGTTGACCACCACGTGGAAGACCGCCGTGAAGCCGAGGATCCAGACCAGGGGGCGGAGCTGGCCCAGCGCGACACGCACGGGGAGACCGGCGACGGGGTACCCGGCGAGCACCGCCGCGAGTGCGGCGGCGACCTGCCACGGACGGTCGAGGAACACCGAGAGCACGCCGACAGCGACCATGGCGAGCAGCTTGGTCCCGGCCGGCAGCCGGTGCAGCACCGAGGACCCGGGGACGTAGAGGCCGATCGTGCTGGTCACGTCATCAGCGTCCGGTAGTGCCGCACTGCTGCGGCGGGCGCGTCGTCGAGCACCAGCCGTCCCTCGTCGAAGACCAGCACCCGGTCGAAGCCGTCGAGGAGGTCGAGGTGGTGGGTGACCAGGAGCACCTGCTGCGGGAGCCCTGCGACGACGCGGGCGACCAGCTGGGCGTTCCTGAGGTCGAGCAGGGTCGTCGGCTCGTCCATCACCAGCAACGCCGGTTCGGTCACCAGGACCGAGGCCAGCGCCAGCATCTGCTTCTGGCCGCCGGACAGCAGGTGCGCGGGATGGTCCTGGTAGCCGCCCAGTCCGTAGGCGACCAGGGTCTTCTCGACGCGGGAGCGGGCGTCGGCCTTGGCCATCCCTCGACGCCGCAGCCCGAACGCGACGTCCTCCGCCACGGTCGGCATCACGATCTGGGCGTCCGGGTCGGTGAAGCAGAAGCCGACCCGGCGGCGCACCTCACGACCCTGCGACCGCGTGTCCAGACCGTCCACCGTGACCCGTCCCGCGCTGGGGAGCACCAGGCCGTTGAGCAGCCGGGCGAAGGTCGACTTGCCGGAGCCGTTGGCTCCCACGACGCCCACGCGCTGCTCCTCGAGCCGGACGGTGACCTCCGAGAGCACGGTCCGCTCGCCGTAGCGGTGGCTGACCCCGACCGCCTCGATCACCGGCATCGCTCGACCACCATGGCAACCCCCTGGCCGCCGCCGACCGCGATGGCCGCCAACCCGTACCGGCCGCCGTCGGCGCGCACCAGCTGCGAGAACAGCCGGACCAGAAGCACCGCGCCCGACGCCCCCCACGGGTGGCCGAGCGCCAGCGCGCCGCCCTCCACGCAGACCCGCTCGGGGTCGAGCGACAGTGCGTCGCAGCAGGCGAGCACCTGGCCGGCGAACGCCTCGTTGACCTCGATGACGTCGAGGTCGGCCAGGCTCAGCCCGGCCGCGGCCAGTGCCTGCTCGGTGGCCGGCACCACGCCCAGGCCGGGGAGGTTCGGGTCGACGCCGGCGGTGGCCGCGGCGAGCACCCGCAGGCCGGGTACGTCGAGCCGCCGGTGCGTTTGCGCGTCGACCAGGGCGACCACCGCCGCGCCGTCGTTGACCCCGCAGGCGTTGCCGGCCGTGACGGTCCCGCCCTCCGCCGCGGCCCGGAAGGCCGGCCGCAGGCGGCCCAGCCGCTCGAGGCCGAGTCCGACACGGGGCCGCTCGTCGCGGGACACCCCGTGAACGGGGACCACCTCGGTGTCGAAGCCGCCCGCGTTCCGCGTTGCCACGGCGAGCGCGTGCGAGCGCGCGGCATAGGCGTCCTGGCGGGCCCGGGACACCCCGGCCTTCTCCGCCAGCAGGTCGGCGGCGTAGCCCATGTCCGGGTCGCCGATCCCGGCCGGTGCGAACGGCGCCCGGTCGTAGCGAACCGGCGGGTCGCCGGGCCAGAACCGCAGCGGAGCGGTCGAGACCGACTCGACACCGCCGGCGAGGACGACGCCCGAGGAGCCCCGCAGGAGGGCGACGCCGACCTCCACGGCGGCGAGGCCGGAACCGCACTGCCGGTCCACGGTCAGAGCCGGTACGTCGACCGGCAGACCCGCGGTCAGGGCGGCGACCCTGGCCACGTTGCCACCCGGGCCCATGCAGTTGCCCAGCACCACGTCCCGCAGCGGCTCGTCGGGCAGCTCGCCGCCCACCGCCGAGAGGACGGGCGCCGCGAGGTCCGCCGCCGGCACCCGCGCCAGGGCCCCTCCGGCGGTGCCGATGGGCGCGCGGAGCGCCGCCACCACGACGGGTGCCTCGGACCGGGGATTGGCGCTCACCTCGTGAACGCTAGACCAGCCGCCGCGCCCTGCCTCCGTCCCCGGACAGCAGTGAGACCAGCGCCTGGCGGTCCACCTTGCCCGCTGCGGTCTGCGGAAGCGGGTCCAGGTGGAACCAGAGCCGGGGGCGAGCGGCTCGAGCCAGCTCGTCCTTGGCCACGGCGACCAGCTCCGGGTGGTCGGACGCGCTGGTCAGCACGACGGCCAGCAGCATCCCCCAGGTCTGGTGGGGGAGCCCGACCACGCTGACCTGGCCCGCGGCGCGGGCGGCCAGCGCGCTCTCCACCTCCGCGAGGCAGACGGTGCTGCCGCCGACGGTGACCGCACCCGGGCGCCCGGTCACGGTCAGCCGGCCGTCCCGGAGCACGCCGGTGTCGCCGACGGTGGCGAAACCGTCCCCGCTCCGGCGCAGGGGGCCGGGCGGTCCGTCGTACCCGGCGCAGAGGTACGGCGAGCGCGCCCACACCTCCCCGCCGCGGACCGCCACCTCGACCCCGGGGAAGGCGCGGAGGTCCTCGACGTGCGACCCCCAGGCGACGAACGAGAGCTCGGCCGCCCCGTAGTAGTGGTGCACCCGGGCTCCGGCCGCCGCCGCGCGGTCGTGCAGGGCCGGGGACAGCCGGTCGCCGGCCACCACGACGGTGGTGCCCTCCAGCGGCAGGTCCTCGTCGAGGGCCCGGGTCAGCGTCGAGGGGGTCAGGTGAGCATGCGTCGCGGAGCCGGCGTCGTCGACGAGGACGGCCGAGACGGAGACGGTGTGCACCGCCGCGAACAGGTTCATGGTCGCGCTCAGCGGGCCGGGCACCCAGACCAGCGACGACGAGGAGAGACGGGTCAGCTCGGTGACCGCCGGGAACGAGGAGGTCCACGACTCCGTCGTGCGCGTCACCCAGCGGCCGGCGCCCGAGGTGCCGGACGTGGGGAGGGCGACCGGGACGCCGTCCGCCCGGGCGGCCAGGAAGCCGGCGACGGAGGAGACCCGGCGCGGGGGCTCAGACAGTGCTGCGCTCCCGTGCGCTCCGCCTACCGCTGCCCAGCAGTCCCGGGTAGGCCGCGTGCACTCCGCGCGCGACGACTGCGGCCACGACCACCTTGACCGCGTCCCCGGGGAGGTAGACCCACGTCGCCACCAGGGCCGCCTCCACCGACACACCGGTGACCGCGGCCACTCCGGCGATGCCGAACGCGTAGAGCACGATGATGCCGCCGACGACGTTGGCCACCAGGCCCCAGCTCACCCGGTAGGTCGCGCCGCCCCGCTCGGTCAGCCAGCCGACGACGTACGCCGCGACGGGCCAGCCGACCAGGAAGCCGACCGACGGGCTGGCGAACACGCCGAGGCCGCCGCGGGGTCCGGCGAGCAGCGGGAGACCCACGGCGACCAGTACCAGCAGCAGGACCACTGACAGGGCGCCGCGGCGCGCGCCTATCACGGCGCCGGCGAGGATGACGCCGAGGGACTGCGCGGTGATCGGGACGGTGAACCCCGGGGGCAGGAACGCGGGGACCAGGCCGAGGGCGGCGACGACCCCGGTGAAGGTCGCGATCAGCGCGAGGTCACGCGAGGTGGATCGGGGGGCCGGCATGCGAGGGAGTCTAGAGCTGCCGGGCTCCGAAGGTGTCGCAGGCCCTGATGGTGCCCTGCTGCAGGCCCGTGGTGAACCACCGCTGTCGCTCGGCGGCGGACCCGTGGGTCCAGGTCTCCGGGTCGACCCGGCCCGAGCGGCTCTGGATCCGGTCGTCGCCGACGGCGGCCGCCGCGTCGAGGGCCCGGTTGATGTCGTCCTGCGTGAGGTCGGAGATGTAGGGCTGACCGGTGCTGTCCTCAGCAGTCGTGGCGTGCTTGGTCCAGATGCCGGCGAAGCAGTCGGCCTGCAGCTCCAGGCGCACCGAGTCGCTGGTCGCGCCCTGCTGGGTGCGGACCCTGGACATCGTGCCGAGCAGGTCCTGGACGTGGTGGCCGTACTCGTGGGCGACGACGTAGGCAGACGAGAACGGCCCGCCCTTGGCGCCGAGCTGCCCCTGCAGCATGTCCCGGAAGAAGCTCGTGTCCAGGTAGACGTGCTTGTCGACCGGGCAGTAGAACGGCCCGGTCTGCGAGGAGGCGTTGCCGCACCCGGTCTGCACGCTGCCGCTGAAGATCTCGGTCTGCGCGCGAGCGTAGGTCCGGCCGGTCTGCCGAGGCAGCTCCGCGGCCCAGAACGACTGGATCGAGTTCACGTTCGCCACCAGGGCGCAGTCCGAGTCCTGGTTGGCGGCCGCACCGGTCGTGCACTGGTCCAGCGACCCGGCCGCGGGGTCCTGGGAGGAGGAGCCGCCGCCGAGCTGGCTCTGCACGACGAAGAAGATGATCACCAGCAGGATGCCGCCGAGGCCGCCGCCGACCCGCAGACCGCCGCCCATCGGCAGACCGCCGCCACCGAACCCGCCGCCACCGCCGCCTCGGCGGTTCCCGACCTGGCTGGTGTCGAGGCGGGCTCGTGGGTTGTAGCGCATTCACCGTCGTTGCCCCCGGTTGCGTAGACTATGCCCATGAGGTGCGCCACCGACTGAGCCCGGACGCCGCTCTGCGTCCGAAATGTTTCCCAGCTCGTCGAGGTTGAGGCTCCTGTGATCACCGCACACCACCTTGAGGTCCGCGCTGGCGCGCGCCTGCTGATGGAGGACGTCTCGTTCCGCGTCGGGGCCGGGGACAAGGTCGGCCTCGTCGGCCGCAACGGCGCCGGCAAGACCACCCTGACCCGCATCCTGGCCGGGGAGGCGCTCCCGGCCGCGGGCTCGGTCACCCGGACAGGCAGTGTCGGCTACCTGCCCCAGGACCCGCGCACCGGCGACCCCGAGGTGCTCGCGGTGCACCGCATCCTGTCCGCGCGAGGGCTCGACGACGTCGTACGACGGTTGCGCGAGGCCGAGCACGAGATGTCCTCGACGGACCCGGACGTGCAGCACCGCGGGATGCGACGCTACGAGAAGGCGGACGCGGCGTTGCACGCCGGTGGGGGCTATGCCGCAGAGGCGGAGGCCCGGCAGATCGCCTCCAGCCTGAACATCACCGAGCGCACCCTCGGCCAGCCGCTGCGCACCCTCTCCGGGGGGCAGCGGCGGCGCGTCGAGCTGGCCCGCATCCTCTTCTCCGCGGCCGAGACGCTGCTGCTCGACGAGCCGACCAACCACCTCGACGCCGACTCGATCGGCTGGCTGCGGGAGTTCCTGCGCTCCTTCAAGGGCGGCCTGATCGTGATCAGCCACGACGTGGGACTGCTGGAGACCTGCGTCAACAAGGTGCTGCACCTGGATGCCAACCGGGCCGAGATCGACGTCTACAACATGGGCTGGGCGTCCTACATCGCCCAGCGCGAGACCGACGAGAAGCGGCGCAAGCGCGAGCGGATGAACACCGAGAACAAGGCCCGGACGCTGACCGAGCAGGCGAACCGGATGCGTGCCAAGGCCACCAAGGCGCAGGCGGCCCAGTCGATGCTCAAGCGCGCCGAGAAGATGATGTCCGGGCTCGAGGGGGAGCGGCGCAACGACCGGGTGGCCAAGATCAAGTTCCCGGCGCCGGCCCCATGCGGCAGGACGCCGTTGACGGCCGCGGAGCTGTCGAAGTCCTACGGGTCGCTTGAGGTGTTCACCGACGTGGACCTCGCCGTGGACAAGGGCAGCCGGGTCGTCGTACTCGGGCTCAACGGCGCGGGCAAGACCACGCTGCTCCGGATCCTCGGCGGGGTCGACGCGCCGGACACCGGTGAGGTGCGGCCGGGGCACGGCCTCAGGCTCGGCTACTACGCGCAGGAGCACGAGACCCTGGACACCGGCCTGACCGTCCTGGACAACATGCGGCACGCGGCCCCGCAGCTCACCGACACCGAGGCTCGCAGCGTGCTCGGCTCGTTCCTGTTCAGCGGTGACGACGCGACCAAGCCGGCTGCGGTGCTCTCCGGTGGGGAGAAGACCCGGCTCGCGCTGGCCATCCTGGTGGTCTCCAGCGCCAACGTCCTGCTGCTCGACGAGCCGACCAACAACCTGGACCCCGCCTCCCGCGAGGAGGTGCTCGGGGCGATCCGCAGCTACGAGGGCGCCATCATCCTGGTCACCCACGACGAGGGCGCCGTCGCCGCCCTGGAGCCGGACCGGGTGCTCATCCTCCCCGACGGCGTCGAGGACCTGTGGAGCGCCGACTACGCCGAGCTGGTCGCCCTGGCCTGAACTGCCCCTGCCCCTTCCGCTGCCCCTGCCCCTGCTTCGCCGACCCGGCGCGTCCGCAGGGCCGGAGGGTGCCGACCCGGCTGGTCCGCAGGGGTGCGGCTCACGCCGTCGCCAGTGGAGTCCCCCTGCGCAGGTCCCGATCGCGCCGACTCACCAAGGGAAAGTACCGACGATCAGAGTCGCCGTCATCGGTCGCAACGACCTGATGAGACGTGATCCGTTCGAATTCGTGTGACAGGTACGGCGGCTGGACCGGTGCAGGCGTCAAGGGTCGTCGGCGGCTCACCATCCCCCAACGCCGCCTCGTGCTCAGTCGGCCGGCGTCCTGCTCGAGCGGTGCGTCGCGGTCGACCGACGGGCGTCCACAACGGCACCGATCAGCCCTGCGGATGGGCCGGGTCGGCACCGATCAGCCCTGCGGATGCGCCGAGTCGGCACCGATCAGCCCTGCGGTTGCGCCGGGTCGGCACCCAACAGCCCTGCGGATGCGCCGGGTCGGCAGGCTGAGACCTCCGACATCGGGGGGTGGGGGACACTAGGCTCCTGGACATGGTCACCACCCACCGCTCGCCGGGCAGCTCCGCGGACGGGAAGGCCGGCTCTGCGGGCAGCGGAGGCGTCGCAGCGGAGGCGCTGGAGGCGGGGGGCCTGCGGCTGCACCAGGACGGCCAGGTCGTCACTGTCACCCTGGACCGCCCCTCGACCAGGAACTCGCAGACACCGGCCACCTGGCACGCCCTACGCTCGATCGGGGACTCGCTCGGGCCCGAGGTGCGCGTCGTCGTCGTCAGGGGAGCCGGCGAGACCTTCTCCTCGGGCCTGGACCGCCGGATGCTGGAGCCCGGCGGCCTGCCCGGCGAGCCGCCGCTGCTCGCCCTGCTCGACCTGCCCGACGACGAGCTGGCAGCGCGCATCGGCACCTGGCAGGAGGCGTTCACCTGGTTGCGCCGACCTGACGTCATCACTGTCGCGGCTGTTCGTGGGGCGGCGGTGGGCGCCGGCTTCCAGCTGGCGCTGGCCTGCGACCTCCGGGTGCTGGCCACCGACGCTCGGTTCTCGATGCGCGAGCCGATGCTCGGACTCGTACCGGACCTGACGGGAACAAAACAGCTCGTCGACCTTGTTGGCTACTCGCGAGCGCTGGAGATCTGCGCCACCACCCGGTGGGTGTCGGCCGAGGAGGCCGCCGAGATCGGGCTGGCGACGATCGTCGTACCGCCCGAGGAGCTCGACGACGCGGTGACCGACCTGGTCGCAGCCCTGACGCAGCCGGTCCGAGGCGCGGTGGAGGAGACCAAGGCGCTGCTGCAGAGTGCCTCGCGGCTCTGTCTCGACGACCAGCGGCTGGCCGAGCGCGAGGCGCAGGTACGACGGTTCCGCGAGCTGGCCACACCAGGGGGCCAGTGACGGGACGACCGAGGGAGAGGGGGTGAGCCGATGTCCATGGGCTCGGGCATGGGACCGGTCTGGCGGCACATGCGCACCGACCGCAGCGTCGCCTCCCAGAAGGTGAGCCGCGAGACCGTCAAGCGGGTCGTCGGCTTCGCGAAGCCGCACCGGCCCTCCATCGGCATCTTCCTGCTGCTGACCATCATCGACGCAGCCCTCGTCGTGGTCACGCCACTGCTGGTCAAGTCGATCGTGGACGACGGCATCCTGCGCCAGGACACCCGGCTCGTCGTCATCCTCGCCCTGGCCGCCGCGGCCGTAGCGGTCCTGGACGCGGGCCTCGCACTGGGGATGGGGTGGCTGTCCTCCCGCATCGGCGAGGGCCTGATCTACGACCTGCGCACCAGCGTCTTCGCGCACGTCCAGCGGATGTCGCTCGCCTTCTTCACCCGCACCCAGACGGGCGCGCTCGTCTCACGCCTCAACAACGACGTGATCGGCGCGCAGCGTGCGTTCACCTCGGTGCTGTCGAGCACCGTGTCCAACATGATCAGCGTCGTCGTCGTCGGCATCGCGATGATCGCGCTGAGCTGGCAGGTCACCTTCCTGTGCCTGCTGACCTTCCCGCTCCTGCTCGTCGCCTCCCACTGGGTCGGCCGCCAGCTGGCGGGCCTCACCCGGGACCAGATGCAGGGCAACGCCGATCTCGGCAACTCGATGACCGAGCGGTTCAACGTCGGCGGCGCCATGCTCCTCAAGCTCTTCGGCCGCCGCGCCGAGGAGGACGCCCAGTTCAGCGCCAAGGCGGGCTACGTCCGCGACCTCGGCATCCGGATCGCCCTGATCACCCGGGTGTTCAGTGCCACCCTGATGCTGATCCCGGCGCTCGCGACCGCGCTGGTGTACGGCGTCGGCGGCGCCCTGGTGATCCACCACACCCTCACCGTGGGCACCCTGTTGGCCCTGGCAACGCTGCTGCTCAGGCTCCTCGGTCCGCTGCAGGGACTCTCCAACGTCCGCATCGACGTGATGACCGCCCTGGTCAGCTTCGAGCGGGTCTTCGAGGTCCTGGACCTGCCGTCGATGATCAGCGAGGACCCGCAGGCCGTGGCGCTGCCGCCGACAGCGGCCAAGGTCGAGTTCGATCACGTCGCGTTCCGCTACCCGCGCGCCGACGAGGTGTCCCTGGCCAGCCTCGAGACGGTGGCCCGGGTGGAGTCCCGTGACAACGGCATGGTGCTCAACGACGTCACGTTCACCGCGCTGCCCGGCCAGATGGTGGCACTGGTAGGCCCCTCGGGCGCCGGCAAGACGACCATCACGCACCTGGTGGCCCGGCTCTACGACGTGACCTCGGGCGTCGTACGGGTAGAGGGCCACGACGTCCGCGACGTGACGCTCCAGTCGCTGGAGGACGCGGTCGGCTACGTCACCCAGGACGCGCACATGTTCCACGACACGATCCGCGCCAACCTGCAGTACGCCCGCCCCGACGCCACTGACGAGCAGATCTGGCAGGCGCTCGACGCCGCCCAGATCGGCACCCTGATGCGCGCCCTTCCCGACGGCCTGGACACCGTGGTCGGTGACCGGGGCTACCGGCTCTCCGGCGGAGAGCGACAGCGGCTGGCGATCGCGCGGCTGCTCCTCAAGGCTCCGTCCATCGTCGTGCTCGACGAGGCCACGGCGCACCTGGACTCCGAGTCTGAGGTGGCGGTCCAGCGTGCCCTGGACCAGGCACTCGAGGGCCGTACGTCGCTGGTGATCGCGCACCGGCTCTCGACGGTGCGCAACGCCGACCTGATCCTCGTGGTCGACGACGGGCGCGTCGTGCAGTCCGGGACCCACGCCGACCTGCTCACGCAGGGTGGTCTCTACGCGGACCTCTACGAGACCCAGTTCGCGGTCCGCACCGGCTGAGGAGAGCCGTCGCCGCGTCGCTAGGGTGAGCGGATGGATCTGGGACTCGGCGGTCGCGTCTACATCGTCACCGGCGGGTCGGGGGGACTGGGCCGCGCCACCGCCGAGGCCCTGGTTGCCGACGGCGCGAAGGTGGTCCTGTCCGGTCGGCACCAGGAGTCGGTCGACGCTGCCGCGTCGGCGCTGGGGCCGGCTGCCACGGGGGTCGTGGCCGACAACGCGGCCCCCGACACCCCCGCCGCACTGGTTGCCGCCGCTCGGGGGACCTACGGCCGCCTGGACGGGGCGCTGATCTCGGTCGGTGGGCCCAAGGCAGGCACCGTCCTGGACACCGCGGACGAGGACTGGTCCGCCGCCGTCGAGTCGGTGTTCCTCGGCGGTCTGCGGCTCGGGCGGGACATCGGACGCGAGCTCGGCGATGGCGGCGCCCTGGCCTACGTGCTCTCCTCCTCGGTCAAGGCCCCGATCAGCGGCCTCGCCATCTCCAACGGACTGCGGCCCGGACTGGCGATGGTCGCCAAGAACCTCGCCGACGAGCTGGGCCCTCGCGGGGTGCGGGTCAACGGCCTGCTGCCCGGTCGCGTGGAGACCGAGCGGGTCCGCTACCTCGACGAGCAGACCGGTGACGCTGCAGCCGCCAAGGAGCAGGTCTCCCGCACCATCGCGTTGCGGCGCTACGGACGGCCCGAGGAGTTCGCCGCGGCCGCGGCGTTCCTGCTCTCACCCGCTGCGAGCTTCATCACCGGCGCGATGCTCCCGGTCGATGGTGGCATGCTGCGGTCGCTGTGACCCCTCGCTCTCCGCAGGAGGGGCACGCAGCCTGCGGCGCTCGTCGTAGGCCAGGTAGAGGAAGCCGAACACCGCCAGCACCCCGAAGAACCACCACTGCACGCCGTAGAAGAAGTGCGGTCCGTTGCCGAGGTCCGGGAGCTCGGCCGGCACCAGGGCGGTCCGCGCGGTGGGGGTCTCCTTCTCGGCGTCCACGAAGCCTCCGTAGACCGGCCCGGTCAACGAGCGGGCGATCTGGCTGCTCGAGATGGCCCGCGCGGAGCCATCGGTCACCGTCGCGGCGTCCCCGGTCGCGTCGACGCGCACCCAGCCGACGACGGTCACCCGGCCTGCGGGCGGCGCCGGCGCGTCGACGTGGTTCGCGCCGACGTTCTCGGTCTTCAGCCAGCCGCGGTCCACGAGGAGGAGCGGTCCGCCCTCGGTGCGCAGCGGGGTCACGACGTCCACCCCCGAGGAGCCGTTGCGGGTCTGGTAGCGGATCACCACCGACTGGTCGCCCAGGTAGCGGCCGGTGGCCGTCACCCGGCGCCACTCGTCGCCCGCGGGGGCCTCCCGTCCGGGCTGCAGCACCCGGTCGACCCGTGTGGGTGGAGCGGCCAGGTTCGCCTCCGTCCGCGCGTTGGTGCTCTCCCGCTCGCGCAGCCGGTGGAACTGCCACTGCCCGAGCAGGAGGCAGCCGTAGGCCAGCACCACCACGGTGACGGCGAACAGCGCCCAGCGCCGGGTGAACATGAACCTCACGGGCGCGAGCCTAGCCCGGCCCCCGACAGCCCCCGCCGCGTCCGACGGGCGGCATGCCGGCACCAGGCGAATCGTCTAGACTTGTCCGATGAGCACCGGACCCCTCCTCGACACGTTCGGCCGGGTGGCGACCGACCTGCGCGTGTCGCTGACCGACCGATGCAACCTGCGCTGCTCCTACTGCATGCCGGCGGAGGGGCTGGACTGGCTGCCCGGTGAGGAGGTGCTCACCGACGACGAGGTCGTCCGGCTGATCACGGTCGCCGTCGAGCGGCTCGGCGTGCGCGAGGTCCGGTTCACCGGCGGCGAGCCGTTGCTGCGTCGTGGCCTGCCCGACATCGTCCGTCGTACGACGGCCCTGCGACCGAGGCCGCAGACGTCGATCACCACCAACGGGCTGGGCCTGAGCCGGACCGCCGCGACGCTGGCCGAGGCGGGCCTGGACCGGGTGAACGTCAGCCTGGACACGGTGCGCCGGGAGGACTTCGCGACCATCACCCGCCGCGACCGGCTGCCCGACGTGGTCGCCGGTCTGGCGGCCGCCTCCGCCGCCGGGCTCGGACCGGTCAAGGTCAACGCCGTCCTGATGCGTGGAGTCAACGACGACCAGGCGCCCGAGCTGCTGCGGTGGTGCCTGGCCCGCGGCTACCAGCTCCGCTTCATCGAGCAGATGCCGCTCGACGCCCAGCACCAGTGGAGCCGCGAGAGCATGATCACCGCCGAGGAGATCTTCGCCTCGCTGAACGCCGAGTTCCTGCTCGAGCCCGCGGAGGAGCCCCGCGGCAGTGCCCCTGCGGAGCTGTTCACCGTCGACGGTGGAGTCGGCACCGTCGGCGTGATCGCCTCGGTCACCCGGCCGTTCTGCGGAGACTGCGACCGGGTGCGGCTGACCGCCGACGGGCAGGTTCGCAACTGCCTGTTCGCACGCCAGGAGAGCGACCTGCGGGCCGCGTTGCGCGACGGCGCGGACGACAACGAGATCGCGGACCGCTGGCGGGTGGCCATGTTCGGCAAGCGAGCCGGTCACGGCATCGACGACCTCTCGTTCCTGCAGCCGGTCCGGCCGATGTCCGCCATCGGCGGCTGACCTCCCGGCCAGGCTGGTCCGGTCGGCGGCTCAGGTCCGCGGCGCCCCGGCCACGACCGGGTTGGCGACCGCGCGGTTGTCGGCGAGCACCGTGAGCAGCTGGTCCAGCGGCATCGGCCGGTGCAGGAGATAGCCCTGGGCGTACGGCGCGTGCACATGGTCGCGGAGGTGCTCGAGCTGGCTGGCTCGCTCGATGCCCTCCACGACGACGTCGAGGCCGAGTGCCTGACCCATCATCGTGATGGAGCAGAGCAGGGCGCACGAGCGCTCGTCACGGTCGATGCCCTCGGAGAAGGACAGGTCGCTCTTGATGATCCGCACCGGCATCTGCTGCAGGTAGCCGATGGTGGAGAACCCGATGCCGAAGTCGTCGATCGCGAACGGCACCCCCCGGTCGGACAGGGTCTGCATGGCCTTCAGGGACGCGGTGTCGTTGGCGATGCTGTCCCGCTCGGTGATCTCGAGCACCAGGCCTGCCCCGCCCATCAGAGCCAGCACGCGCTCGATCTTCGCGACGAAGTCGGGCTCGCGCATCTGCTTGGCCGAGACGTTCACCGAGACGTTCACGTCTCCGCCGCTGGCGGCGAGGATGGCCGGTGCGTCGCGGGCGGCGTGGGCCAGAACCACGTCTCCCAGCGCCACGACCAGGCCGGTGTCCTCGGCGATCCTGATGAACACGTCCGGCGGGACGTCGACACCGTTGGACCGCCACCGGGCCAGCGCCTCGACGCCGGTGATCCGCCCGGTCGAGACCCGGACGATCGGCTGGTAGACCAGGCTCAGGTCGCCGGCGGACACCGAGGCCCGCAGCGACTCGACGAGCTCGAGGCGCTGCAGCCGCGAGCGCCCGATGGCACGCTCGTACTCGACGTACTGGTTCTTCCCGCGGGACTTGGCCTCGTACATCGCGAGGTCGGAGTTGCGCAGCATGCTGTCGGCCGTCTCGCCGCTGTCGCCGAAGGCGACTCCGATGCTCGCGGACAGGGACAGCTGGTGGCCGGCGACCTGTGCACCGCGGCCCAGGGAGGCCAGGATCCGGTCGCAGGCAGAGGCCACGTCGGTCACGTTGACGTCCTCGAGGAGCAGCGCGAACTCGTCGCCGCCGAGCCGTGCGACCGTGTCGCTCTGCCGGACACAGTCGCTGAGCCGTCGGGCCACGTCGACCAGCACGGCGTCCCCGGCGGCGTGCCCGAACCGGTCGTTGACCGGTTTGAACCCGTCCAGGTCCACGAACAGGAAGGCGATGCGCGTCCCCCGGCGCCGCGACATCGCCAGTGCGTGCTCGACCCGGTCCAGGAGCAGCCCGCGGTTGGGGAGGTTGGTGAGCAGGTCGTGTCGGGCCAGGTGCGTCATGTCCTCGGTCATCCGCAGCCGGGAGAAGGCGTCCGAGGAGACCGCCACCATGGCCTTGAGCGCCTGCTCGTCGGCCGTCGTCGTCGAGCGCGCCCGGTGCCGTGCCGGTGCGACGATCCACCGGTCGCGCTGGCCGTCGTGCAGCTGCGCGCCGAGCTCGTTGGCGCCCGGCGGGGTGGCGCGGACCTCGACCTGGGTCATCCGCAGCAGCCGGCGTACGTCGTCGACCACCGCGTCCACGACCTGCCGGGTGTCCGAGAGCGTCTGGGCCCGGACCGCAGCGTCGAAGAGCACCGAGAGGCGCCGGGCGTTCTCGGCACCCCGGGTGCTCGCCCGGGTGGCGAACAGCAGCAGCCCGAGCGGCACGGCCAGCAGCAGCAGGGTCCACCAGGGTGGGCGGCGGCTGAGGACCGCACCGAGGTAGCCGAGGGAGTCGAAGGGCACGAAGGCCGCGACCGCGAACAGGGTGCCGCGCTGGAGGAGGTGCTCCTGGACGCGGGTGCTCGTCTCGAGCGCCACCGACACCGCCGACAGCACGAAGTCGGTGGTGAAGTAGCACGCGGCAGCCACGGCGACCGCGATCAGCTCCGACCCGGGCCGCGCCCCCGACGGGCCGGGGCCGCGGATCCAGGTGAAGACGGTCGCTGCGACCGCTGCGCCGAGGACACCGATGCCGATGTTGAACAGCTTCGCCATCGCCCTCCTCGCGGTGCTCAGCTGGCTGACGGTCACGCTCAGCGACCACAGGACGAGCGCCTCTTGTGGAGTCACGGTGCAGAGAAGGAACATCAAGATGGCGGACTCGAAGCCGACCTCGATGCCGCCGTCGGCCCGGTCCAGCACCACGGGGAACCGGGCGATGACCGCGACGAGGGGGACGGTCAGGACGAACAACCAGCCGGCGCTCGGGCCGTCACTGACCAGGACGACGCTGTAGTAGGCGACCATCGCCAGCCCCACGCCGAACACGCCGAGGTCGAACCAGCTGCTGCGCGAGGCGAACAGCGCGGCGGGGCGTCGAGCCATTCGTCCTCCGGTCTTGGTGACCCCACCAGTATCAGGCACCTATGGGCGCTGATGCGCGGTTTTGCGCTAGTCGCCCGATGCCTGCGGGGGTGGTACGTCGAGCGCCTCGACGGCGCGCAGGAAGCCTCGTGCTTCGAGGAAGTCGGCCAGGGTCTGCCGGTGCTCCTCGCAGGCCAGCCAGGACTTGCGGCGGTCCGGCGCGTGCAGCTTCGGGTTGTTCCACAGCAGCGACCAGACCGCCTCGGACCGGCACCCCCTGGCGGAGCAGACCAGCGGGCCGGCCGGTCCAGGTCCGGGCGTCGCGTCGCTCACGCGGCCCGGCTCCTGCTGATCCGACCGGAGGCGGCCCCGGGAGGTAGGAACGGCGCCGGACGACCACGGGGGGAGTCGTCCGACGCCGTACGGGAAGCGGACCCAGACGGGGGAGACGGGATCCGCTCGGGCCGAGTCTTGCACGCGGACCGCGGCAGATCCAACAGCGTGTCAGATTCCTCCGGCGGCCGGCGCCAGGTCTTCGGAGCGGTGCTCAGAGCGGCGGCTGTCCGCCCTGGTGAGGGCTGATGGCACGCGCGGCGATGTCCGGGTCGAAGTAGGCGGGCCCCCCCGTGTCCGGCGCTGAGTTCGCGTTGGCGACCACCACGGCGATGGTGGGCAGGAAGAACGACGCGCCCACGAACACCCACAGCCACCAGTGACCCATGGAGAAGATGGCCAGCACGAAGCAGAGCGTGCGGATCCCCATCGAGATGAGGTAGCGCTTCTGCCGTAGCGCGACGTCCTGCTTGTGGCTCCGCGTCGCGGTGGTGATCCGGACCGGCGCCGGCTTCCTGGCCATGCTTCTACCGTACGTCGCATCCCCTTAGCATCACAGCGGAGCGAAGGATCCCCTACCACCACGAGGAGCTCTCATGTCGAACCGTGTCTACCGGGTCACCGAGGTCGTCGGCACGTCACCGGACGGCATCGAGGACGCCATCCGCAACGGCATCTCCCGGGCCTCGCGCACGTTGCGGCACCTGGACTGGTTCGAGATGACCCAGGTGCGAGGCCAGGTCAAGGACGGTGAGGTGGAGCACTTCCAGGTCGGGCTGAAGCTCGGGTTCCGTCTCGAGGACGACTGAGCCCTCCCGCCGGCCGAGGAGCCGGTTCCGAGCCGGCCGCCGGCAGCCGCTAGCGTCTGGGGCGACCGTCCCGGGCAGGGGCGC
>JAICWH010000041.1 GCA_025934895.1 Nocardioidaceae bacterium
CCCTCCAGACCGACCAGCTCGAGGGTCTCCGGCACCACCTGGTTGACGTGCGAGCGGGGCTTGCCGATCACCTGGAGGGCGAACGCGACGTTCTCGAACACCGTCTTGTTGGGCAGCAGCCGGAAGTCCTGGAAGACCGTGCCGATGGTACGGCGCAGCGCAGGCACCTTCCAGCCGGAGAGCCGGTTGATCTCCTTGCCCGCGACGAAGACCCGGCCGTGGGTCGGGCGCGCCTCGCGCAGCACCAGCCGCAGGAAGGTCGACTTGCCGGAGCCGGAGGCGCCCACCAGGAAGACGAACTCCCCGGGCTCGACCGCGACGGTGACGTTGTCGAGCGCGGGACGGGCGGACGCGCCGTACTGCTTGGAGACGTTCTCGAATCGGATCACAGGTGTGCGTTCCGGCCGGGCTCGGGGACAGAGGAAAAACCATGCCGAGGCGACACCCATCCCGCATGGGGGCGTCGCGGCATCCGACCAACGAGTGAGTGTAGGCGACGAACCTGAGCGAACCGAACCGGCGACACCGGTGTGCGCCCGGATCAGACCGACGCGGCGGTGTCGGCCCCGCGACGCCAGCGGATCCCGGCCTCGAGGAACGCGTCGATCTCGCCGTCGAAGACCGCCTGCGGGTTGCCCGTCTCGTAGTCGGTGCGCAGGTCCTTGACCAGCTGGTAGGGGTGCAGGACGTAGTTGCGCATCTGGTCGCCCCAGGAGCCCTGCACGTCGCCGCGCAGCACGTCGAGCTCCGCGCGCTCCTCGGCCTTCTTGAGCGCCAGCAGCTTGGCCTTGAGGATCACCATGGCGCTCGCCTTGTTCTGCAGCTGGGACTTCTCGTTCTGACAGCTGACCACGATGCCGGTGGGGAGGTGGGTGAGCCGGACCGCGGAGTCCGTGGTGTTGACCGACTGGCCGCCCGGTCCCGAGGACCTGAACACGTCCACCCTGACCTCCTCGTCCGGGACGTCGATCTCGTCGGTCTGCTCGAGCAGCGGCACCACCTCGACGGCGGCGAACGACGTCTGCCGTCGGCCCTGGTTGTCGAAGGGGCTGATCCGCACCAGCCGGTGGGTGCCGGCCTCGACCGACAGCGTCCCGAACGCGTACGGCGCGTGAATGGCGAACGTCGCCGACTTGAGGCCGGCCTCCTCGGCGTAGGAGGTGTCGAAGACCTCGACGGGGAACTTGTTGCGCTCGGCCCAGCGGGTGTACATCCGCATCAGCATCTCGGCGAAGTCGGCGGCGTCGACCCCGCCGGCCCCGGAGCGGATGGTCAGCAGGGCGTCGCGGACGTCGTACTCGCCGGAGAGCAGGGTGCGGACCTCGAGCGCCTCCACCGCCTTGTGGATCCGGCGCAGCTCGGCCTCTGCCTCGGCCTGGGTGTCGGGGTCGCTCTCCTCCTGCGCGAGCTCGAGCAGCACCCCGAGGTCGTCGAGGCGGTCCTGGAGGTTGGTGAACCGGTCCAGGTCCCCCTGGAGGATGGAGAGCCGGCCGGTGACCCGCTGGGCGTTGGCCTGGTCGTCCCACAGGTCGGGAGCGGCCACCTCCTTGCTGAGGGCGGCGATCTCGGCCCGCATCGCGGCGAGGTCGAGCACCTGCTCGATGGTGTGCATCGTCGCCTGGAGCGTCTTGATCTGGGTCTCGAGATCTGGGCCTGCCACGTCAGGCAACACTACGCGACCCGGCACCGGGCCCGAGCCGCACCGAGCGGCAGTAGTCTGCCCCGATGGGCGGTGAGAACAAGCCGATGGGTGGTGAGAGCCGGGGGGAGGAGACCGAGTCCGAGTCACAGCGGCTGACCCGCAACCTCAACGAGCTCCTGCAGGAGCTCCGCGTCACCCAGACCGGGGTGCAGATCCTCACCGGGTTCCTGCTGACCCTGCCGTTCTCCCAGCGGTTCAAGGTGCTCGACGGCGTCCAGCGGACTGCCTACCTGTTGATCCTGAGCGGGTCGGTGGTGGCGACCGGCCTGATCATCGCACCGGTGGCCTTCCACCGGATCCTGTTCCGGCACGGCGAGCGGCCGTGGCTGGTCACGGCCGCGAACCGAGCCGCGCTCGCCGGTCTGCTGTCGCTGGCGTTGACCACCTCGGGGGTGGTGTGGCTGGTGTTCGACCTGGTCACCGACCGCACGGTGGCGTCGATCGCCGGTGTGGTGTCCCTGATGTTCTTCGGGGGGCTGTGGGCCGGGGTGCCCTCGCGGGCACCCCGGTCCGGCCGGCCCACCGGCTGAGCCCGGCCACCCCCGTGCCTGTCAGGCCAGCTCGGCGCGCAGGTCCTTGAGGATCCGCGACAGCAGCCTGGAGACCTGCATCTGGGTGACGCCGATGTCCTGGGCGATCTGCTCCTGGGTCCAGCCCTGGAAGAACCGCAGCTCGAGGATCCGTCGGTCCCGCGGGGCCAGCGCCCGCACCGCCGGACCGAGCACCACGCGGGCCTCCGCACTGGCGAAGTCCAGGTCGTCCTCGGGCATCAGGTCCCCGAGGGTTGCCGACCCGTCCTCGCCGACCGGTACGTCGAGGGAGGCCGGTGTGAAGGCGCCGTCGGCGGCGAGCGCCTCGATGACCGACTCGACGTCGATGCCCAGGTGGTGCGCGACCTCGCTGGGCCGTGGCGACCGTCCGAGCTTCTGGGTCAGCTCGCTGGACAGCTTGGCGATGCTGCCCTGCAGCTCCTGGACGCGGCGCGGCGGCCGCACGGCCCACCCGAAGTCCCGGAAGTAGCGCTTGACCTCTCCGGTCACCGTCGGGACGGCGTAGGAGAGGAAGTCGCGCTCGTGGGAGGGGTCGAAGCCGTTCACGGCCTTCACCAGGCCGACGTAGGCGGCCTGCACCAGGTCGTCCTCAGCCAGCCCGCGCTGACGGTAGCGATGCGCGATGGCCCGGGCCACACCCATGTTGAGGACGACGACCTCGGCACGCAACGCCTTGCGCTCGTTCTCGTCCTCGGTGCGATGGAGTTCGTCGAGGAGCCGGGCGGTGGTCGCCCCTCGGTCCGGCTCCGGGAACGATCGAGTCGTGGGTCGGATGCGGGGACCAGAGATGCTGGTCACCTGTTCGGACATAGTCATGCGACGCCACTTTCCGTGGAGCTTCACGAAAGTAGAGGCGGTTGCTTGACCACTACGACTTGCCCCCTCAGTGAACCACTTCTCCGTTCGCGCCACAAGGACCCAGAGCCCGATGGCGGATACGGCAGGACCGGTCCACTGCCGTCATCACCCCTTGGTGACGAGCTCTCCGTGGCGGGTTCGCACGCTGACTCACTTACGGTGTAAGGTGGCCCTCGACGAGGGGTTCAGCAGCAGCAGCCTCGCCGCGTGGCCCGGGGGCCCGGCTTGAGACCCTGCAGGAGCATCTCCCATGATCGTCGACCCTTTCATCACCCTCGGTGAGTGCAGCTCGGTGCTGGTCGCCGCCGGGGAGCTGGACATCTCCGCGACCTGCTGGCTGGGCGAGGCCACCAGCCAGGCTGCCGAGACCTCGCCGGACCTCACCCTGGACCTGAGTGCAGTGACGTTCATGGACTGCGCCGCCCTGGGGACGCTCCTGCGCACCCGTCGCGAGCTCCGAAGGCGCGGTGGTGTCCTCACCCTGCGCTCCCCGCACCGCAGCGTCCTGACCCTGCTGCGGCTCACCAGCCTGGAGAACGCGTTCCCGATCGTCGGGATGCTGCCTGCCTGAGGCCGACCGCGGGTCGTGGTCACTGGCTCACCGTGACGAACGACGCAGCCGTCCCGGAGATCGTCGGCCGGGTCTCCCAGCCCGGTGGGGTGATCGGCAGGTCCAGCGGCGAGGCGAGGCGTACGACGACCCGGTCGGTGCCGACCTCGACGACGCAGCTCAGCCCGGGGTAGCGACGTGCCGCGCTCGTCGAGCGCAGGTACTCGACGACGTTGCGCCGGGCGGCCTGCGGGTCGATCGTCGCGCGCCGGCCGAGGCCGCCCTCGTAGACCTGCCGGCTCTCGATGCCGTCCGCGGCGGCCAGCACCGCACCGTCGGCCAGCGAGTCCAGCCCGGAGCGACGCAGGTAGGCAGCTGAGGCGTCCACGGCCACGGCGAGCATCATGATCGCGACCACAGCGAACCCGATGATGAGAAGGGTCGTCTGGCCTCGCTCGGAGTGCGTGCATTCGCGCCCGGTGCGCTGCAGGGGGGCGGCTGCCGGGTGGGCGCCTGGTGCGTGGCCGTCAGAATGGGCCGTCGGCCGGCTCACGGGCGACGCTCCCGGAACGTCCCGTAGGGCACCGACTGCTCGGCGTCCACCCGGATGCTCGGGGTCTGCGCGCCCAGTGCGTCCGGCATCAGGGGCAGGTCCACCGCGAGGGTCATCCTCACCTGCACCACCGAGCCCGGGGACAGGCAGGCTCGTGGGTCCGGCCGGCAGCTCACGACCACCGAGGCGGCCCCCAGGTCCAGCCCCTGGTCCGCCATGGCCACGGCGGCGGCCGACCGGGCCCGGGCGACTGCCTCTCCCTGGGACGGTGACAGGGTGTAGGCACGGCCCGCGGCCCGGGTCGCCGCGTCGAGCGCGAACGCCGAACGCTGCACGTCGAACACCGCCAGGACGACGTACAGCAGGGGCACCAGGAGCAGGATCGACAGCCAGGTCACCTCCACCAGAGCGGTGCCCCGCTCATTCCGGCTGGTCCACCGGCTCATGGCGGGGCCTCTTCGACGGCGTGACCGGACACGTGCAGCCGCACCCCGGGGCCCCAGATGCCCAACGGCGGCACGTCCGCCGTGACGTCGACCTCCACCCCCGGCGCCCCCGCCACCGTCGCGGAACGGGCGCTGACCCGGCCTGCGAAACGCGCCGCGAGAGCACCCGAGATCTGCTCCCGGGTCCGAGCGGCCCCCGCCGCCACCGGCCGGTCCACCGTCGCGGCGTAGCGCGCTCCCTCCGAGGCCGCAGCGGTCAGCGTGTTGCGCACGTGCAGGACCAGGGCCACCTGGACGATGCCCAGGAACAGCGGGACCAGGACGACCAGAACCAGCACGAAGTCGACCACTGCCGCCCCCCGGTCCCCGCGACGTCGGGTCGGCACGTTCAGCCGCGCACGGAGCTCAACGCGTCACGCAGCATCTGGCTCAGCTGCGGCCCGGCGATCGCCCACAGAGCCGCCACCAGGCCCGCGGTCATCACGGTCACCAGGACCCAGCCGGGCACGTCACCGCGCTCGTCACGGCGGCGGTCCGCGGGCTTCCAGGAGAGCAGGAGGAGCAGCATCTCGGTCATCGGGTTCCTGTCTATGCGGTGTGCGGGTCGGTGCGGAAGCTCATGGGGTCACGAGGTTCAGGCCGATGACGCCTGGCCAGAACGCGAACACGACGGTGACCGGAAGCACGAGGAACACGACCGGCACCATCATCGCGATCTCCTTGCGGGCACCGGACTCGATCAGCGCCCGTCGCCCGGCCTCACGGACGTCGGCGGCTTGGGCGTGCAGCACACCGGAGAGCGGCGTACCCCGCTCGATCGCGACGGCCATCCCCTCGGCGAACCGGGACACCACCGGCAGCCCGGAGCGGCGGGCCAGGGCGTCGAGCGCGGCGGTCACCGTGGCTCCGGTGCGGATGTCGGCGAGCACCTCCCCGAGGTCGCCCGACAGCTCGCCGCGGGAACGGGCGACCACCCGGTCCAGCGCGGACACGGGACCCTCCCCCGCGCCGACCGCAAGGGCCAGCAGCTCCGCGATGGTCGGGAACTCGAGCAGGATCCGACGCTCGCGCTCGGTCACCTGGGCGCTGAGGCGGTTCTCGCGGAGCAGCACGCCGAGCACGAACGCCACGACGCACAGCACGAGCAGCGGCAGCGTGCGTCCCGGTGAGCGCACCGCCACCGCGAGCGAGAGGCCCGCAGCGGCCGCGAAGGCCAGCAGCCCCCACAGCACCTGCTCGACCCGGAAGTCCTGGACGGTGATCGGCAGGTTCGCCCGCTCGATCCGGCGGCGTATCGAGGCGTTGCCACCCAGGACGCGCGCAAGGGAGTCCGCTGTGGAGCCGAGCAGCGGCCCCACCAGCGCCCGGAACGCCCCGGTCGGCGCGGCCGCAAGCACGAGCCGGCCCGCGTGCGGCAGGTCTCGGACATACGGCAGGACGCGTACGGCGATCAGCGGGCGTCGCAGCGCCACCACCCGCGCCACCACCAGGACGACGCCACCACCCGTCCCGGCACCCAGCAGAGCTCCCCACCACTGCGGTGTCACGAGAGCACCCGTCGCTCGTCGGGGAGCCGGCCGATGCGCAGCATCAACCGGTAGGCCACCAGGGATAGCGCTGCACCCACGACCAGCACCACGACTCCGGCAGGCGACGCGTAGCGTGCGATCACCTCACGCTGGAAGCACAGCAGCAGGAGCACCATCCACGGCGCGGCAACGGCCAGCCTCGCCCCGTTCACGGTCCATGCCTGCCGTGACTCGAGCTCCGAACGGGTCCGGGCATCCTCGCGGAGGAACCCCGACAGGTTGCGCAGCAGGCTCCCCAGCTCGCCACCCCCGACCTCCCGGGCGATCCGCAGACCTTCCACGACACGGTCCCCCACCGGGTCGGCCAGTCGCTGCTTGAGCCGGTCCAGGCTGTCGGTGAACCGACCGGTCACCTGGTAGTCGATCCCGAACGCCACGAACGGCTCCCGCAACGGCTCGGGGCCTCGGTGCCCGAGCCCGATCAGCGCCTCGGGCAGCGACAGCCCTGCGCGTACCGCCGAGGCGAGGTTGTCGACCGCCTCCGGCCACACCTCGGCCAGCTCCCGCTGCCGGCGGCGCGCCCGACCGGTGAGCGTCGCCATCGGCAGGTAGCCGCTCACCAGCCCGAACGCCACGGCCACCGGCGTCGTGTGGGAGAGGACCGACACGGAGACGAAGGCCACGGCGGCGCTGGCCCCGCACACCGCCCACAACCCGGCCACCGTGGCCCCCGTCAGCCCGGCCCGGTCCAGCAGCCTCCGGGTGGCCCCCACCCGTGCGGGGACGGCCCGCACCGGAGGCGGCGAGCTGAACGACAGCCAGACCAGCACCAGACCCACCCCGACTCCCAGCCCGAGCACCGCGCCCATCTCAGGTGTCCCCGTTCAACACGGCCCGCACGTCGATGCCGACCCGCTCGTAGCGGTCCGGCCGGGCCGGCATCCCCTTCGTGCGCACCAGCCTGTCCCGCTCGCGCACGAACAGCGGCTCGGTCTCGATCACGTCGTTCTCGACCCGCCCGGGCACACCCACGACCTCCTCCACCCGACGTACGCCGTCCTGACCGATGCCCAGGTGCACCACGAGGTCGATCGACGATGCCACCGTCGGCACCACGAACCGGGCCGAGATGTTCTCTCCGGCCAGCAACGGCAGCGTGCAGAGCTTGACCAGCGCCTCGCGGGCAGTGTTCGCGTGCAGGGAGGCCATCCCCGGCAGCCCGGCGTTCAGCGCCAGGAGCAGGTCCAGGCACTCCTCGCCACGCACCTCGCCCACGATGATCCGCGAGGGCCGCATCCGCAGGCTCTCCCTCACCA
The DNA here is from genome assembly GCA_025934895.1 of Nocardioidaceae bacterium. Classification (GTDB taxonomy): domain Bacteria; phylum Actinomycetota; class Actinomycetes; order Propionibacteriales; family Nocardioidaceae; genus Nocardioides_B. The sequence continues at coordinate 7,506 of JAICWH010000041.1, forward strand.
GGTCCCGCAGCCGAATCTCCCCGGTCCCCTCCAGTCCTCGCTGACGGGTCTGCATCGCGACCCAGTCCGGGTGGGCGAAGCGGAGCTCGAAGACCTCCTCCACCGACACCACCCGGTCGCGACCGGGGATGCTCGCGGCGAGGCAGTTCAGCAGGGTGGTCTTGCCGGCCTGCGTGGACCCCGAGACGAGGATGTTCAGACCGGCCCGCACCGATGCGTCCAGGAACGCTGCCGCCGGCTCGGTCAGGCTGCCCAGCCCGACCAGGTCGTGCATCCGGGCGGCGCGCACGACGAACTTTCTGATGTTCACCGCCGAGAAGTCACGCGAGATGCCCTCCAAGACGACATGGAGCCGGTGACCGCCGGGGAGCACCGCGTCCACGAACGGCTGCGAGAGGTCGATGCGGCGCCCGCTGGACTTGAGCATCCGCTCGACGAGCTCCTGCACCTGCGCGGTCGTCAACAGGGTCGAGGTCAGCTCGTGCCGTCCCGAACGGGCGACGAAGACCCGGCTCGGTTCGTTGATCCACACCTCCTCCACCGTCGGGTCGTCGAGGTAGCGCTGCAGTGCGCCGAAGCCGGCGATCCGGGCCACCAACTCCTCGACCACCGTGTCGTGCTCCTCGACCGGCGCGACGACGCCGGTCAGGCTGCGATGGTCGTGGTCCGCGACGACCCGGGTGGCCAGACGTCGGACCAGAACGGCGTCCCGCTGCGGATCGACCCCTTCCGCACGGACAGCCGCACGCAGCTGCCCGTCGAGCTGCTCCATCAGCTCGTCGGCCGCGTCCGCGTACGTCAGGCTCATCCGGCGCTCGTCCCTTCCGTGTCGCTCCCTCTGTGGGGGTTGCGGGTGTTTGCGGAGTATCGCCCGCACTTGCCCGCGTTTGGAAGGGTGCAGGACAATCTGTGGACAATCTGCGACGGCAGGGGTCGGGTGGGGCTGGAGGGACTGGCCAGCCGCCACCATCGGGGCGGGGCGAGCGCCATGGCGTTTCATGCCTGCCCGCACGGGAACGATGTCCTCGTCGGGCTGTCGCCTCAGGCGGACCCCGCCGTCTCTCGGGAGCGGCGGGATTCGTTCGTCAGCCGGTTGAGGTCGCCCCGAGCAGTGAGCCGAAGATGTCTCCGTGGGTGCCGACGCGCGCGAGGACCTCGTCGAGCTGCAGCTGACCCAGCCCGTCCTCGGCCCCCTCCTCGATCTCCTCCCAGGTCCGCGGGGCCGCCACGTAGGGTCGGTCCCTTCCGCGGAGGGAGTAGGGGGAGATGGTGGTCTTCGCACCGGTGTTCTGGCTCCAGTCCAGGAACACCTTGCCGGGACGCAGGGACTTCGTCATCTTCCACAGAACCAGGTCCGAGTGCGCGCGGGTGAGCTCCTGGGCGATCTTCTGGGCCCGGTCGCGCACCTCGTCGGCGTTGAGGCGGCCGGGCAGCGCGGCGTACATGTGCAGGCCCTTGCTGCCCGAGGTGACCGGCGCTGCCGAGAAGCCACGGTCCGCGAGCCTGTCCCGGACGAGCAGGGCGACCTGGCAGCACTCCCGGAGCCCGGCAGGGGCGCCGGGGTCGAGGTCGATGACCATCCGGTTCGGGTTCTTGGGCCGGCCGTTGCGCCCCACCGTCCACTGGTGCACGTGCAGCTCGAGGGACGCGAGGTTGGCGAAGTAGGTCAGGTCGGCGAGGCCCTCGATGACCGGGAACACGATCCTGTCGCCGCCGCCACGGGACCCGGTGGAGGGGACCGTGACGGTGCGCAGCCAGGAGGGTGCGCCGCTGGGCAGGTTCTTCTCGAAGAACTGCATGTCGGCGGTGCCGTGCGGCCAGCGGATCCGGGTGACCGCCCGGTCCACGAGGTGCGGCAGCATCACCGGCGCGACCCGGGCGTAGTAGTTGAGCACCTCACCCTTGGTGGTGCCGGTCGAGGGGTACATCACCTTTGCGAGGTTGCTGATCTTCAGGCTGCGGCCGTCGACCTCGACGTGCACGTCCGGCGACTCAACCATCGCCGTCCTCGAGGTCGGCCGGGTCGAGGTCCGTGCGCACCCCGAGGTAGCTCGGCTGTCGCAGGCGCTGCCCGGGCGTCAGGCCGAGGGAGGCGATCTCCACCACCACCTCGGGCCGGACCCACGTCGTGCCCTTCGCGTCGACGCGGGGAACCTCGTCGCAGAAGGGTGAGCGCTGCGTCGCGAGCGGCGCCAGCACGTCGACGAGCCGCTGACCGACCTTCCCCGCGATCCCGCTGCCGACCCGCCCACGGTAGGACAGCCCCTCGTCGGTCGGCTGGCCGACCAGCACCGCACCGAGTCGTGACTCGCTGTCGGTCTCGAGCCGCCAGCCACCGACGACGTAGCTGCGCGTGGGCCGGTGGGGAAACTTCAACCAGTCGGCCGAGCGGCGCCCCGGGACGTAGAGCGACCCGCGCTTCTTGCTCACGACACCCTCGAGCCGCTGCCCCCTGGTCGCCTCGAACAGCATCCGCCCGTCGTCGTACGTCGCCGGGACCTGCCAGCTCGGTCCCTCGACGCCGAGCGCCTCGAGTCGACTGCGTCGTTCGGTGAGCGGCCGGCCCATCACGTCCCGTCCGTCGATCCGGAGGAGGTCGAAGACGATGAGGGTCACCGGGTTGGCCTTCGACAGCTGTTCCGCCCGTCGTACGTCCCGCACGTGCATCCGGTCGGCGATCGCGGCGAACGTGGGCACCCCGTCGAGGAGCGCGACGACCTCGCCGTCGAGCAGCACGTCGAGCCCCGACCCCGCCAGGGCCTGGAGCTCGGGATAAGCCGCCGTCACGTCGTTCTCGTTGCGGGAGGACAGCCGTACGCCGCTCCTGCCATCGACCCGCACGAGGACCCGGACCCCGTCCCACTTCACCTCGTGCAGCCACTCTCCCCCGCCGGGGACGACGGACCCCTTGGTGGCGAGCATCGGGCGCATGGCCTCCATCCTGGCTGACTGTCGTAGGAGTGCGCCATGATGGGTACTTGGACAGACACCGCCATGTCGGACAGACGAACGGAGCCACCCATGCGTGCCATCTGGAAGGGCGCTGTGTCCTTCGGCCTGGTCAGTGTGCCGGTCAAGCTGTACGCCGCGACGGAGAGCCACGACATCTCGTTCCGCCAGGTGCACGCGAAGGACGGCGGTCGGATCAAGTACCAGCGGGTCTGCAGCATCGACGGCGAGGAGGTGGCCTATGCCGACATCGCCAAGGGCTACGAGACCGAGGACGGTCAGATGGTGGTGCTCGACGACGACGACCTGGCCGAGCTCCCAGCCAGCAGCAGCCGTGAGATCTCGGTGGAGAAGTTCGTGCCGAGAGAGCAGATCGACCCGATGTGGCTCGAGAAGTCCTACTTCCTCGAGCCGGACAAGGCCGCTGCCAAGCCCTACGCCCTGCTCCGGGAGGCACTCAAGGAGGCCGACAGGGTCGCCGTCGTGACGGTCTCGATCAGGACCCGGATGACGACCGCCGTGCTGCGGGTGCGCGACGACGTGATCGTGATGCAGACGATGCTGTGGCCTGACGAGGTACGCAAACCCGACTTCGCCGGGCTCAGCGCGACCGAGCACGCCGCGAAGCCCAACGAGCTCAAGATGGCCAAGCTGCTCGTGGAGACGCTGGCCGGGGACTACGACGCGGACGACTACGAGGACGACTACCAGAAGGCCGTGGAGGCGCTCGTCCAGGCCAAGCTCGAGGGCGGCGAGGTCCAGGCGCCCGAGGAGCCGAAGAAGTCCACGGGAGAGGTCGTCGACCTGCTGGCCGCACTTCAGCGGTCGGTCGACGCTGCGAAGTCCGCGCGGGGGGAGACGCCGGCCGGTGCGGACGTCGCCTCGAGCGAGGCCGACGACGAGCAGGACGAGACCTCCGAGCACCAACCCGCGAGGTCGGCGGCCAGGAAGTCCCCGGCGAAGAAGTCCCCATCACGGACGTCCGTCGCCAACAAGGCCCCGGCGAAGAAGTCCGACGCCACGAAGCCCCCTTCGCGCAAGTCCGTCGCCCAGAAGGAGGTCGGGCAGAAGGAGGTCGGGCAGAAGTCGGACGCGAAGGCAAGGACCGCCAAGAGGACCGCCAAGAAGACGGCAGCGAGAAAGGCGAGCTGACCCGGGGCGTCGGGTCTCGGTCGACCCGGCCCGTCCGCGTCGGCAGTGCACCACCGCGACTCCCAGCCCACGACGCTCGACGAGGTCGGTCAGGGGGCTCCCCCACACCGACGCACGGCCAGGACGATGAGGGCGCGAGTCACGCGCACGAGCTCGTCGAGGCTGACCTTCTCCAAGGGCGTGTGCGCGTCCCTCATCTCACCCGGACCGTAGTGCAGGGTCGGGATCCCGCCGATGCCGGTGTAGAGCCGCAGGTCGCTGCCGTAGACGCCCGAGGCCAGGGACGGATGCTCGCCCGTGGTAGCGGCGACGGCAGCCGACATGTCTGCGACGATGGGCTGGTTCACGTCCGTGCTGCCGCTGGCGAACTGGCCTCCGGGCCAGGTGACCACCGGCCGGTTGTCCCGCAGCCACGGGTCCGTGACCGCTACCGCGGTGACGACGTCCTCGAAGTGCGCTCGAGCCAGCCGCGGGTCCTCGTCGATCTGGACTCCCAAGCGGCCCTCCGCCACCAGCCGGTCCGGCACGGTGCTGGACCACTCCCCTGCCCGGATCACGCCGAAGGACAGCGCGTAGGGGATCGACCCCACGAACGACGGGCCGGGGTCGCGGTTGCGCTCGGCCTCGAAGTCCATCAGCGCCGCGTGCAGCGGGAGGAACGCCTCGAAGGCGCTGACCCCCTCGTTGCGCATGGAGCCGTGCGCGGACCGGCCGGACACCTCGATCCGGAACGTCAGAGCACCCGCTGTTGCGGTCACGATCGTGCCGCCGGTCGGCTCGGTGATGACCGCGGCCTCTCCGATGTGGCCCCGGCGCAAGGTCGCGAAGGCGCCCAGCCCGCCGTCCTCCTCACCCACCACGCAGTGCACCGCCAGCGGTCGCTCCAGGGTGAGGCCGGCCGAGCGCAGGGTGCGCACCACCGCCAGGTTGGCCGCCACCCCGGCCTTCATGTCGCAGGCGCCACGGCCGTACAACGACCCGTCCCTGAGCTCGGCCGAGTACGGGTCCATCCCCAGCCACCTCTCCGGCGCACCAGCGGGTACGACGTCCAGGTGCCCTTGCAGCACCAGCCCGGGCATCTGCTCACCGCGACCGCGCACCGTCCCGACGACGCCCACGGCCGCCTCGCGGTGCACCTCCACACCCGGGAACCAGGGGTCCGCGGACAACTCGTCGAGGTCCAGGTCCCAGCGATCGACGTCGGCGTCCAGGTCGCGCAGCAGACGGGCGGCGAACTCCTGCACCTCGATCTCGGCGGCCGAGCCACCGAGGCTCGGGATCCTCACCAGCTCCCCCAGCGAGTCGACCAGAGCCCGCTCGTCGAGGTGCTGCAGGACCGAGCGCTCGGCTGCGGTCAGGACCGGGGCTGCAGAGGGGTCGCTCACCCGGCCGAGTCTGCCGAACCGCTGACCCGGACGTCACCTGTGCGCCGGCGACCCCGGGTCAGGCCCTCGGCTCCGGCCCTCCGCTCCGGCCCTCCGCTCCGGCCCTCGGCTCGGGCCGTCGGCTCGGGCCGTCCGCTCGGGACGGCGGTCAGGCGACCTCGACGCGGGTGACCCCGACGTGGCCGCGGCCACGTCGCGCATCACCTGCCGACGAGCAGGGTCCGCACCACGCGCAGGCCGACCGAGAGCCGGGCCAGGTCGGCCTGCTCGTCGGAGCAGATCTCCTCGAGGGTGCCCACGGCACGCGACACCACGACGGTGTCCTGCTCCTCCCAGTCCGCGATCCGCACCGGCACGGGCTGGTCCGCGGGGGTGCCGGCCAGCACCTCGGCCGTGAGCCGGGCGTGCACCGCGTGCAGGTCGTCGCGCAGGGCAGCGCGCGCCATGGTCTGCCACCGGTCGTCACGGGGCAGCGCCAGGATCCGCGCGACCAGCATGGACAGCCCGAGCCGCTCGCCGAGCGCGAAGTGGACGCGCGCGACCTCGATGGGGTCGACCTCGTCCCGTTTCGCGGTCTCCACGATGTTGAGCACGGTGTACGCCGGTGGCAGGACGGCGACCTTGAGGGCCAGCTCCTCGGGCACCCCGCGTCGAACCAGGTTCTCGCAGCGCGCGCGCATCGCGTCACCTTCGCGGCCGGTGAGCAGCTCGGGCAGCGCGGCCATCACCTGCTGGGCCACGACCCCGAAGAACTCGACTGTCGCTTCGCTGTCGATCGGCGGGCGCCGGTTGTTGATCAGCCAGCGGGACGCCCGCTCCACGAGGGTGCGCATCTCCAGGCGCATCCGGGTCGCCACGGCCGCGTCGATCGCGTTGTCGTGGGAGTTGATCTCGTCGACCAGCACGCGGGACCCGAAGATCTCCCTGGCGACGAAGTTGGCGCGCACCAGCTCCTGCGCGGACGCCGCGGTCTCCTCCGAGAGCCGGTGGAAGAACGTCATCCCGGCACCGTTGACCAGGTCGTTGACGACACTGGTGATGATGATCTCCCGGCGCAGCGGGTGGGACTCCATCTGGGCGCGGTAGGTCTGGCGCATCTGCTGAGGGAAGTAGCTGAACAGGTCGGTGCGAAGGAACGGGTCCTCGGCGAGATCGGTGTCGATGAGCTCGTCGGCGAGCACGATCTTGGTGTAGGCCAGCAGCACCGAGAGCTCCGGGACGGTCAACCCTTCGTGGCGCTCGCGCCGCTCGGCGACGACCTTGCGGGTTGGCAGCGCCTCCAGGGCCCGGTCCAGCAGTCCCTGCCGCTCGAGGCGGCGGATCCAGTCCTCGTGGACGTGCAGCAGCTGGGGTGCCTGGATCGCGGCGTTCGCGAGGGCCTTGTTCTGCTCGAAGTTGTCCACGAGCACGAGGTCCCCGACCTCCTCGGTCATCGAGGCGAGCAGGTCGTTGCGCTGCTTGATGGTCAGGTCCCCCTCGGCGACCACCTTGTCCAGCAGGATCTTGATGTTCACCTCGTGGTCGGAGGTGTCGACGCCCGCGGAGTTGTCGATGAAGTCGGTGTTGATCCGGCCGCCGGCGCCGTTGCAGCCCTCGCGCGCGTACTCGATCCGGCCCCGCTGGGTGAGGCCGAGGTTGCCGCCCTCGCCGACGCAGCGGCACCGAAGCTCGCGCCCGGTGACCCGGATGGGGTCGTTCGCCTTGTCACCCACCTCGGCGTCGCTCTCAGCCTCGCTCCTGACGTAGGTGCCGATGCCGCCGTTCCACAGCAGGTCCACCTCGGCGAGCAGGATCGCCCGCATCAGCTCGTTGGGCGTCAGGGTCGTCACGTCGTCGCCGAGGGAGAGCGCCTTGCGCACCTGAGGGCTGACCGGGATCGCCTTCAGGGTCCGGGGGTAGACGCCCCCGCCCTCGGAGATGAGGCTCGTGTCGTAGTCCTCCCAGCTCGAGCGAGGCAGGTCGAAGAGCCGCCTGCGCTCCTCGTACGACGGGCCGGCGGACGGGTCCGGGTCGAGGAAGATGTGTCGGTGGTCGAAGGCCGCGACCAGCCGGGTGGTCGTGGACAGCAGCATCCCGTTGCCGAAGACGTCACCGGACATGTCGCCGATCCCGACGCAGGTGAACTCCTGGGTCTGGCAGTCGACGCCCATCTCGCGGAAGTGCCGGCGAACCGACTCCCAGGCGCCGCGGGCGGTGATCCCCATCGCCTTGTGGTCGTAGCCCACCGACCCGCCGGACGCGAACGCGTCCCCGAGCCAGAACCCGTAGTCCTGGGCGACCCCGTTGGCGATGTCGGAGAACGTCGCGGTGCCCTTGTCGGCGGCCACCACGAGGTAGGAGTCGTCGCCGTCGTGGCGCACCACCCGGTCCGGGGGCACGGTCCGGTCACCTGTGAGGTTGTCGGTGATGTCGAGCAGACCGCAGATGAAGGTCTTGTAGCATGCGACCCCCTCGGCCATCCAGGCCTCCCGGTCTCCGGGCTGGGTGGGATCCACGGGAGGCAGCTGCTTGCAGAAGAAGCCGCCCTTCGCGCCGACCGGCACGATCACGGTGTTCTTCACCATCTGGGCCTTGACCAGGCCGAGGATCTCGGTCCGGAAGTCGTCGCGACGGTCCGACCAGCGCAGGCCGCCGCGCGCCACCGCTCCGAACCGCAGGTGCACCCCCTCCACCCGTGGGGAGTAGACGAAGATCTCGTACTTCGGCCGGGGATCCGGCAGGTCCGGGATGGCCTTCGGGTCCAGCTTGAAGGACATGTAGGACTTGGTCAGCCCGTCCTCGTCGGGCTGGTAGTAGTTGGTCCGCAGGGTCGCCTTGATCACGGTCAGGTACGACCGCAGGATGCGGTCGGAGTCGAGGCTCGCCACGTCGTCGAGCTGGTGCTGGATCCGCTGCTCGATCTCCGCGCCCGCGGCCAGCCGCGCCTCGTCCGCCGCGTCCTGGTCCGTCCCGCGACCCGGGTCGAACCGGGCCTCGAACAGCTCCACGAGCCCCCGGGTGATCTCCACGTTCTGGGTGAGGGCGTGCTCGATGTAGTCCTGGGCGAACGGCGTGCCGCCCTGGCGCATGTACTTCGCGTAGGCCCGCAGGACGGTGGCCTGTCGCCAGGTCAGACCCGCCGCGAGGACCAGCGCGTTGAAGCCGTCGACCTCGTTGTCGCCCTCCCACACCGCGTTCACGGCGTCCTGGAAGAGCGCCCGGCTGTCGGCCGGCAGCTCACGGGAGTAGCGCAGCCCGAAGTCGTAGATGTACGACTCGCGGTCCATCCCCACCAGGGCGTACGGCCGCTCGTCGACCACCTCGACCCCCATCGAGGACAGGATCGGCAGCACCTCCGAGAGCGAGAGCGGCGACCCGATCCGGAAGATCTTGAGCCGCGCCTCGTCCTGGCGGGAGTCCATCAGCTGGTAGAAGGACAGGTCCAGCCCGCCGTCGGCCGGAATGCCCTCCAGCCGGCCCAGGTCCACCGCCCCGGTGCGCGGCGGGTAGTCCTCCTTGTAGGCCTCGGGGAACGAGTCGGCGTACTTGCGGGCCAGCAGGGCGCCGTCCTCCTCGCCGTACTCCGCGTGCGCAGCCGCCACGAAGTCGTCGCGCCAGGAGCGGGCGGCGTCGGCGAGGCGGCGCTCGAGGTCGGCCTGGTCGAAGTCGCCGACCAGCTCACCCGGCTTGGGCCGGATCACGAAGTGGAGACGGGCGAGCAGCGACTCGCTGACCCGGGCGGTGTACTCGAGGGAGTCCCCGTGCAGCCGGCGCTTGAGGATCTCGGCGATCCGCTCGCGTACGGCGGTGGTGTACCGGTCGCGAGGAAGGTAGACCAGGCAGGACAGGTAGCGGCCGTAGGTGTCTCGACGCACGAACAGCCGCAGCTGGCGGCGCTCGCGGGTGTGCAGCACGGCCTCGGCGATCGGGACCAGCTCGTCGATCGGGGTCTGGAACAGCTCGTCGCGCGGGTAGGTCTCCAAGACGTCCATCAGCGCCTTGCCGGTGTGGCTCTGCGGCGCGAAGCCCGCCCGGTCGATGACCTGCTGGGCCTTCACCCGGATCACCGGGATGCGGGTCAGGGACTCGGTGTAGGCAGCCGAGGAGAACAGTCCCAGGAACCGACGTTCGCCGACGACCTCGCCCTGCTCGTCGAACATCTTCACCCCGACGTAGTCGAGGTAGACCGGCCGGTGCACGGTCGACTTGGAGTTGGCCTTGGCGAGCACCAGGAGCGTCTTCTCACGTGCCCGCTCGGCCACCAGGGGCGGCAGCCTGCCGAAGCTCGAGGACATGTCCTGGTCCGAGCGCAGGATGCCGTAGCCGGTGCCGGGGACCGCCCGCAGGTAGACGGCCTCGGCCCCGTCCTCGGGGGGGCCGTCCTCGAGGCGGTACTCCCGGTAGCCCAGGAAGGTGAAGTGCGTGTCGGAGAGCCACTGCAGCAGCGCCCGTCCTTCGGAGACCTCCTCGGGGGGCAGCGGCGGCGGGTGCTCCTCCAGCTGATCCATGATCTCGCGCGCCTTCGCGTGCATCTTCGGCCAGTCCTCGACGGCCTCCCGCACGTCGAGCAGCACCTTGGCGAGCGCCCGCTCGATCTCCTCGCGCTGGGCAGGGCTGGACTCCCGACCGATCTCGATGTGCATCCACGACTCGCGCGACACGTCGTGGGCGGTGCCGGACGCGGCCTTCTGGTCGATCCGGTCGGCGGCCTCGTTGTCGGTGAACACCTCCTGGAGCGCACCGGTGACGTCGCGACGCACCAGGATCTGCGGGTGCACCACCATGTGCACCTCGCGGTTCTGCTCGTTGAGCTCCATGGTGACCGAGTCGACGAGGAAGGGCATGTCGTCGGTGACCACCTCGACCACCGTGTGTCCGCCCGCGGACCACCCGTGCTCGGAGACCGTGGGAGTGAAGACCCGGATGTTGGCGGTGCCCTGCGGCCGGTAGCCGGCCAGCTTGTACTGGCTCATCGCGGCGCCGTAGAGGTCGACCTCGCTGCGGTCGTCGATGTCTTCTACGGCCACGTGGCGGTAGAAGTAGCGCAGCAGCTCACCGGCCTGCTCACCGGGAGGTCCGGCGGTCCCCTTGCGTCCTGCAGCGAACGCAGCCGCCCTGTCGAGTAGCTCGTCGCGGCGGCTGTTGGAGTAGTCCAGCATCGTTGGCACGCTGCATCAACCTCTGTGGTCGGGCGACGACACGACGTTGTGCGTCGCATCCGACACTAGAGCGTCCCGGCGGGGGCCACCAACCCCGCGGCACTGGATCGGGCTCTCGGCCGTCGTGCTGCCCTCACAGCACCGAGCGCAGCTCCCACAGCAGCGGGTAGTAGCGGAGGTCGAGGCGACTGCGCAGGTAGTCCGCGCCCGAGGAGCCGCCGGTGCCCTGCTTCGTCCCGATCATCCGCTCGACCATCACCACGTGCCGCCCGCGCCAGGCTGCGGCGAGCTCGTCGTGCTGCAGCAGGGCCTCCGCGACGGCCCACACGTCGGCGTACGTCGACCGGTCGTGTGCGACGCGGCGCAACGAGTCGGTGACCTGGTCGTCGTCAGCCACCGGCAGGTCGCGGCTCCCGAGGACCCGTACGAATGCGTCCCACAGGGTCGGCTCGTCGAGCCTGCGGAGCAGCCGCTCCCGCTCGGCGTCGGTGAGACCCTTGAAGCGACGTACGAACGAGGCGTCCTGCGCGCCGGAGAGAAACTCGAGCTCACGGAACTGCACCGACTGGAAGCCGCTCGCCGGGGCGAGCGCCTGCCGGAACTGCAGGAAGTCCTGGGGGGTCATCGTCTCCAGCACGTCGATCTGCTGCACCAGCACCCGCTCGATGACGTGCATGCGCTGCAGCAGGTGCTGGGCCCACCACAGCCCGCCCCGGTCGCCGTCAGACCGGGGGTCCTCGCCGGTGTCGAGCATCGCGTCCCGGGCCGCGGTCGCCTCGTGCAGGAGCTGCTGGAACCACAGCTCGTAGACCTGGTGGATCGTGATGAACAGCAGCTCGTCGTGCGCCGGCCGCCCGCTCTGCACCTGCGACTCGAGCCGTTGCGCCGAGAGCAGCTGATCGAGCCGGAGGTAGCTGCCGTAGGTGAGCCGGGCACCCTGCTCCCCGAACTGGATCTCGGTGCCGCCCCACGCACCGGCGACACCGGGCTCGGTTCCGTCGCCGGGAGCCCGGGGGCCACCCGGCGCTGTGTCGTTGCTCACCTGTCGAGGGTAGCGAGCGCCCGGGTGGGGTAAGGCTGGGTGCATGAGGATCCGACACGAGCTCAGGTACGACGCGCCGCCCGACGAGGTCTACGCCATGGTGTGCGACCCGTCGTTCCGGGAGGAGGTCTGCGCCGCGATGGGCGTGCTGCGCCAGGAGGTCTCCGTCGACCCGACGCCCGAGGGCGTGCGGGTGCGCATCGACATGACCCAACGCACCCAGGGCATCCCGGCCTTCGCGCGCAAGGTGGTCGGGGACCGGACGCGGGTGGTGCAGACCGAGACCTGGAGGTCGCCGGCCGCTGCCGACCTCGAGGTGAGGATCCCCGGCAGGCCGGGGCACATCCGCGGCACGATCAGCCTGGCCTCCGACGGTGGGCGCGGCACGGTGGAGTGCTTCGACGGGGCAGCCACCATCAGGGTCCCGTTGGTCGCCGGCCGGCTCGAGGGGCTGGTCGAGACGCTGTTCGTCGCCGGGATGGACACCGAGCAGGAAGTCGGGGCCCGCTGGCTGGCCGGTGACCGCGCATGAGGTTCACCCACGAGCTGACCTATGACGCGGCGCCGGAGGAGGTCCGTGCGATGGTCGCCGACCCGGCGTTCCGCGAACGGGTGTGCGAGGCGGTGCACGCCTCCCAGCACCGTGTCTCGGTCGACGAGGCCGGGCCCGGGATGACGGTCGTGGTGGACCAGACCCAGCCGGCGCGCGGCATCCCGTCCTTCGCGCGGAAGTTCGTCGGCGACGAGATACGGATCGTGCAACGCGAGACCTGGGCGGACGGTTCGGGGGGGTCGCTGACCCTGGAGATCCCCGGCAAGCCCGGCACCTTCGACGGCACTGTCAGGCTCGCCGGCGACAGCACCACGGTCGAGTCCTTCGAAGGTGAGGTCACGGTGCGCGTCCCGCTGGTCGGGGGCAGGCTCGAGGGCCTGGTCGGCGACCTGTTCCGAGCGGCCCTGCAGGCCGAGGAGCGCGTGGGGCGGGCCTGGCTCGCCGGGGACCGGTAACGCCGCCACGCCGTCGTACGTGCCGGCGGGCCGGCGGTTCCCCGCCACGCCCGACCCGCCCAGGCGGCGGACCGGAGCCCGGCTCGTCGAACCCGGATCCGCACACGTCTACCGTGGCGCCGGGTTCACCATGGCAGGCAGGGCGTTGGGCAGTCCTCCCCATGGCGTTCTTGCGCTCCCCATGGGCCATCACCCGTGGGGAGCGCAAGACATCCTGCATCCCCTGGTAAACCGTCAGCGTCGAGCCGCCTCGAAGCGGTCAGGAGTCGCTGTCCATGTAGGGGTACCGGTAGTCCTTGGCGGGGTCGAACGTCTCCTTGATCGTCCGCTGGGAGGTCCAGCGGAGCAGGTTCTGCATCGACCCGGCCTTGTCGTTGGTGCCGGAGGCCCGGGCCCCGCCGAACGGCTGCTGGCCGACGACGGCGCCGGTGGGCTTGTCGTTGACGTAGAAGTTGCCGGCGGCGTAGCGCAGCGCGTGGTCGGCGTAGGCGACGGCGGCCCGGTCCTGGGCGATCACGGCGCCGGTCAGGGCGTACGGCGCGAAGCTCTCCATCTGCGTGACCACGGACTCGAAGTCGCCGTCGTCGAACACGTGCACCGCGAGGATCGGCCCGAAGTACTCGGTGTTGAACATCTGGTCGGTCGGGTCGCCGCCCTCGACGACGGTCGGCCGCACGAAGTAGCCGACCGAGTCGTCGGTCTGTCCGCCGGCCAGGATGTCCAGCTTGGCCGACCGCTTGGCCCGGGCGATCGCCTTCTTGTGCTTGGCGAACGCTCGCTCGTCGATGACCGCGCCCATGAAGTGCGAGAAGTCGGTGACGTCGCCCACGGAGATCGACTCGACCTCGGCGATGAACCGGTCCTTCATCTTCGCCCACACCGACCGGGACACGTAGGCACGCGAGGCCGCGGAGCACTTCTGCCCTTGGTACTCGAACGCGCCACGCAGCAGCGCCACCCGCAGCACGTCGGGGTCCGCGGAGGAGTGGGCGACCACGAAGTCCTTGCCGCCGGTCTCGCCGACGATGCGGGGGTAGCCGCGGTAGGTCGAGATGTTGTGTCCCACGGTCGACCACAGGTGCTGGAACGTGGGCGTCGAGCCGGTGAAGTGGATGCCGGCCAGGTCGGGGCTGGCCAGCGCCACCGCGGACACGTCGAGGCCGTCGCCGGGCAGCATGTTGACCACACCGGGCGGCAGGCCGGCCTCCTCGAGCAGCTCCATCGTGACGTGGGCGGCGACCTGCTGGGTCGGGGACGGCTTCCACAGCACCGTGTTGCCCATCAGCGCCGGCGCGGTCGGCAGGTTCCCGGCGATGGCGGTGAAGTTGAACGGCGTGATCGCGTAGACGAACCCCTCGAGACCGCGGTGGTCGGTGCGGTTCCAGACCCCACGCGTGTTGGCGAGCGGCTGGTCGGCCAGGATCTGCCGGCCGAAGTGCACGTTGAACCGCCAGAAGTCGATCAGCTCGCAGGCCGAGTCGATCTCCGCCTGGAACGCCGTCTTCGACTGGCCCAGCATCGTCGCGGCGTTGAGCCGCTGCCGCCACGGCCCGGCGAGCAGGTCGGCCGCCTTCAGCAGGACCGCGGCCCGGTCGTCGTACGACATGGCCCGCCACCCCGGCGCCGCCTCCCGCGCCGCAGCCACGGCCGCCCGGGTGTCCGCCTGGGTGCTGTTGCGCAGCACGCCCAGGACATGGGCATGGTCGTGGGGCTGGACGACCCGAAGCTCCGCCCCGCCGCCCATCCGCTTCTCCCCGCCGATGGTGGCGGTCAGGTCGAGCTGCTGGTCCTCCTGTCGCTTGAGCTCCAGCTCGAGCTCCGCACGCTCCGGCGTGCCGGGTGCATAGGTCAGGTTCGGCTCGTTGACCGGGGCCGGCGGGTGGGTGATCGCGTCCATGACCCGATCGTCTCAGAAGGCTGCGCCCGGGCCCAAGTCAACGACGGCACGGATTCTCAGGAGTGCGCCAGCCTCCTGCGCGGCCCACCATCCGGGCTGCGGACAGGATCCCACCGGTCGGGGTGCCGCCGGCCGGGACGACCTCCCGCAGGCGGCGCAGCGTGCAGGGCACATAGACGCGGACGCTCATCGCCTCGGGCGCCCGGCGGCCGGCGCCACCGGTGTGGCCCGTCGTCCCCGGGGCGCCCGTCGACGCGACGACGCACTGTCCACGAGCTCCTCGAGCGCCTCGTCGACGCACTGCCCGAGGACGTCGAGGTCCGGGAGTGCGTCCCGGTCGCCAGTGAGCCCGAAGTAGACCCCGCCGTCGTAGGACGTGACCCCCACCGACAGCGCGTGCCCGGGCAGCAGCGGAGGGACGGGGTAGGACTCCGTCATCCGCGCACCCGCGGCGTAGAGGGGGAACTGCGGGCCGGGGACGTTGGTGACCACCACGTCGAAGCCGCGCCGGACCTGGGCCGCGGCCAGCCGGGAGCCCAGCGCGTGGAACGTCGTCGGCGCAAACCCGGCGACCCCGGCCAGCCGGTCCGCCGCCACCGCACGCCCGGTCTCGGTGTGGGCTTTCAGCGCGTAGGACACCTGGTGCAGCCGGACGACCGGGTCGGGCTCACCGATCGGCAGGCTCAGCAGGTGCCCGGCGACCTGGCTGCCGAGGGAGGTCGGTTCGAGGTCGCTGTCGATGACGCTGACCGGCACCATCGCGCGCAGCGACCGGCTCGCGGGCACCGGCTCCGCCCGGGTCATCAGCCACGAGCGCATCGCTCCGGTGACGGTGGCCAGGACCACGTCGTTGACCGCGCCGCCGTGGAACCGCCGGACCGTGCGGTAGTCCTCCAGCGCCGTGCTGACGGTCATCACCCGGCGCTGCTCCGAGAGCCGCGTGGAGATCGGCGTCGGGGCGACAGGTCCACGTCCGCCGAGCAGACGGGCGACCTCGGACAGCCGGCTGCCGACGACGCCCGCACCTCGCACCAGCAGCCCGGCGTTCTCACCGAAGGCGGCGAGTGCGGACCGGGGGTCCAGCAACGAGTCGCGAACCGCCTCGAGGACCAGCGTCGAGCCGGCGGGGGCGGGGCGGGGGCTCCACTCGACCTGGGGGGTCGGGGTCGGGTCCGGGGCCACGTCGAGGATCACCTGGCCGAGGTCGATCGTGGCGACGCCGTCGACCAGGAGCTGGTGCGACTTGGACAAGATCGCGAACCTGCCTCCGGCGAGCCCCTCGACCAGGTAGGTCTCCCACAGCGGCCGGTGCGGGTCCAGCCGGCGCGACATGATGCGGGCCGTCAGGTCGCGGAGCTGGTCGATCGACCCGGGCCGCGGGAGGGCCGAGCGCCGCACGTGGTAGCTCAGGTCGAAGTCCTCGTCGTCGGCCCACACCGGATTCGCCAGCCGGCCCGGCACCGTCCGGATGACCTGTCGGTACCGGGGCACGAACGCGAGCCGGTCGGCGACCAGCGCCAGCAGCCGGTCGTGGTCGAAGGCACCACGGGGCTCGAAGATCTCCAGCGTCGCGTTGTGCATCGGGGTGGTGGCGGAGTCGGTGAGCCAGAAGGCCAGGTCCTCGGCCCGGAGCCGCTGGGTCATCGACACCCTTCCTCGGGTCGGTCCTTCGCGCGTTCGTGCGATCCTGGCACAGCCTGCCAGAGTCCCCCCTGCTGCGGACCGCCACCCTCACGACCAGGAGCGTCGATGGACCTCGCCCACGGGATCGGCGGCGCCAAGGACCTGCCGATCCCCGCGGCCTACGCCTTGGCGGGGGCCGGAGCGGCACTCGCGGTGTCCTTCGTCGTGCTCGCCGTCGCCTGGCGGGCTCCCCGCTTCGACGCGGCACGCAACGGCCGACCGGCCCCGGCGTGGCTGTCCTCGGTCGTGGACAGCACACTGTTCACGGTGCTGGTGCGGGTCCTCGGGCTGGTGTTCACCGGCTACGTTGCGTGGGCGGCGATCGCCGGCCCGGACCTGCTGACCAACCCGACGTTCGGTGTCGTCTACGTGCTGCTGTGGGTCGGGATCGTGCCCATGTCGCTCCTGTTCGGGCCGTTCTACCGGGCCGTCAGCCCGCTGCGGACGATGCACCTGGTGCTCACCCGGCTCACCGGTGGGCGCCCCGACGCGGGGGTCGCCTCGCTGCCCGCGTGGGTCGGCTGCTGGCCGGCGGCGCTCGGGCTGCTGGCGTTCGTCTGGCTGGAGCTGGTCTACCCGGGCTCGACCTACCTCTCCCCCGTCCGGCTCTGGTTCGCCGCGTACATCGCGGTCGTGGTGGTGGGTGCGGCCGTGTTCGGCGAGGAGTGGTTCGAGAAGGCCGACCCGTTCGAGGTCTACTCCTCCCTGGTCGGCCACCTCTCGGTGGTCGGGCGCCTCGGTGAGCACGGCGATGGCCGCCTGGTGGTCCGCAGCCCACTGGCCAACCTCGACGGGGTCCCTCCCCGTCCCGGCCTCGTCGGCGTGGTGGCGGTGCTGCTCGGGAGCACGGCGTTCGACAGCTTCAAGGACTCGAGTGAGTGGCTGCGGTTCACGCAGTCGGTGCGGGTGAGCTCGACCTGGCTGGACCTCGCTGCCCTGTTGACGTTCTGCGCGGTGGTCGGGTTCACCTTCACGGCGGCCACAGCGGCCACCGGGGTGCGGCCCGGACTCGACCGTCGTACGCTGCCGGGCCTGTTCGCGCACTCGGTCGTCCCGATCATCGTCGGCTACCTCACCGCGCACTACCTGAGCTACTTCGTCGAGGTCGGCCAGCAGACCGTGGTGCTGCTCAGCGACCCCCTGGCGAAGGGCTGGAACCTGCTGGGTACGGCGCACCGGCCGGTCAGCTACTGGATCTCCGAGCACCCCACGCTGCTCGCCGTGCTCAAGGTGGGCTCGGTGGTGACCGGACACGTCCTCGGAGTCGTCGCCGCACACGACCGGGCCGTCAGGTTGCTGCCCAGGCGGCACCAGCTCACCGGCCAGCTGCCGTTGCTGCTCCTGATGGTCTTCTTCACGGTCACCGGGCTCTCCCTGCTCTTCGGCGCGTGACCCGACGCCTGCGCGGGAGGCTGGGGCCGGACTCGCCGAGCACCTGGTGGGCGAGCCGTTGCAGGGCCCCCTGCAACGGGGAGGCCCCGGAGTCGGCCAGGCTGCAGCCGGCCATCAGCGCCCGGTCGGCGGCAACGCGGTCCTCGGGCAGGAAGTGCACGTCGACGGGACGCACGAAGCCCTCGACCATGCCCCGTATCTCCCGGTCACTCCACCCCAGCGACGGCCGGGTCCGGTTGACGACCACCCGAGGCGGCACCCCAGGCAGCAGGATGTTCAGCTCGACGAGTCCGCGAGCCAGCCGCGAGAGCCCGACGGGGTCCGCCGAGCCGACCACCACCACCTCGTCGGCCCGCTGGAGAGCGGCCAGGGTCATCTCGTTGCGCTGCGGCGCCGAGGAGCCGAACGGGTCGACGGGGTCGGCCTCCAGGCTGAAGCCGAGGTCCAGCACGACGTACGGCGCGAGGTGGACGGCCTGCTCGAGCACGTCGGCGAACGCGGCGGGCCGCACCTCCTGCCACCGGTCGGGACGTGGCAGGCCGGTGAGCACCCGCAGCCTCGGTCCCACCTGCCGCGCCAGGGTCCCGAGCCGCTCGGGGCTCAGCTGCCCGGTGTTGGCGGCGCGGGCCGCCCCGAGGAGTCCGGACACCTCGTCCAGGACGCCGAGGTGCTGGGCCACCGCGCCACCGTAGGCGTCCATGTCCGCGAGCAGGACCTCTCGGCCCGACCCGGCGATCTCGGCGGCGACCCCGACCGCGACGGTGGTGCGACCCGGAGCCCCGGTCGGCCCCCACACTGCGAGGAGGCGTCCGGTGACCTCGACCGCCTCGCTCTCCGACGAGACGGCAGGGGGCCGCAGGGCCACAGTCGCGGCCGCGGCACTCGCACCGGTCACCGTCTCGACGAGGCTGCCGAGCTCCGTGCTGGCCAGCAGATGGTCGATGCCGAGGCGGCGCAGCCGCTCGGTGTCCCCGTCCAGGAGCTCCTCGGGGGCCGCGACGAGGACGACCGCCAGGCCGCGGCGGCGCAGGCTGGAGACGCTGTCGGCGTCCAGGCCGGGAAGTGTCGGTGCGACAAGAGCCACGGACGCCACGCCGGCGCCCGCGGCGGCCAACAGGTCCAGCAGGTCGACACACCGGCGGACCAGGACCACGCCGCTGCCCCGGCTCTCCAGCAGCTCGAGGGCCCGGGCCTCCCAGGAGGAGCCCGCCGCGGCCACCAGCACCGGCGTGATCGGGAGGCCCGGGTCGGGCAGAGCGCCGATGCTGCTCATCGCCGGACGGTCAGGACGACGTCGCCGGCCGCGAGCACGGCGAGCGACCGGGACAACCGCGCCCTCTTGTCGGCCGGAACGGCGATGCTCACCTGCCGGGTCGCGGTGGGGCCCAGCGACGTCCCGCTGACCGGGACGGCCAGCACCTGCACCTCGTCGAAGACGAGGGTCGAGGGCCGCGCGGCGGGGGTGCGCTCACCCGAAGCAGCCGTCCGAGTGGTGACCCACACGTCAACCGTCGACCCTGCGTGCACCGTGGCCGGCACCGCCTCGGCGTCCACGGACAACGGCACCTCGGTGACCGGGCCCGCGGTCCCGGCCGCGAGAGCCGACCTCGGCAGCAGCTCGCCCGCGCCGACCGGGCGCGCGAGAACGCTGCCCGCCGGCAGTGCGCTGCGGGCCGACAGATAGCGGTCGGCGTCCACCTGGTCCACGAACCCGACCTCTCGGCGCACCAGGTCACCGGCGCCAAGGCGCCGCCCCGCGTCCAGCGGGCCCCGCACCGCCCACACGCTGACCGTGTCGTTCGCGGCTGCGAGGGACCGGGCGCCCAGCAGGGCACACACCGCGATGACGGCGAGACCGACGACGAGCCTCGGATCGCGCCACCGGGGCCGACGGATCCGGGTCGCCGGTGGAGAGGCCGGCACGGGCGGTCCGACCGGCGCGGATCCGCGGCTCGAGCGCCCCGAGGCCGGGTCCGGGGACGCCGCGAGGCCAGCTCGCCGAAGTGACATGGCACCATCATGCGCATTTCGCCCCACTTCGGCATCCCCTGTCCACATCTCATCCACAGGCCGGGGTGCACCGTCCACAGCTCAACACGCGTCCAGGTCAGCAAACAGGCCCAAAGAGTGGCAGAGTGCGCCTCGTGGCTGACTCGTCGCTCCCCGAGCCGGGCGCCGGGGGCGGCCGGCGCTTCCTGACCCTGGCAGACGTCGCGGAGATCCTGGCGACCTCGGTCGCCCAGGTCCGCGCGCTCGTCCAGTCCGGCGAGCTCCGCTACATCCAGATCGGCGGGCGCCAGCAGTACCGCGTCGAGGCGGTCGAGCTGGAGAACTACATCCAGCGGATGTATGCCCGGGCCGAGGGCACGGACTCCCCCTCCGCCGCGTCGCCGGGACGCCCCGGACGCGGCCGCGGAGCCGGCTGAGCGCTCAGGACCAGGTGCACACCGCGGCCAGGGCGTCGAAGGGCACCGTCTCCAGGTAGCCGGCTGCGGCATCGCCGGCCCGCAGCTCGAGAAAGTCGGCCCCAACGCGCTCCAGGTGGCCACGCGTGACGACGCCGTCGACGCGGTGCAGCACCACCTCGACACGCGCGCCCGCCAGGCTGCGCAGCGCGGACCCCATCCCCAGGCGGGCCGTCACGGGGAGCACCTGTGGCACGAGGCCCCGCTCTGCCAGCCCGCGCAGTGACCGGACCGCGCCGGTCCGCAGCAGCCACTCGCGAGGCCCGGTATCGAGCAGGCACCATCCCGAGCCGACCCTGCTGAGAACCCCGTCCAGGGCGCCGAGCCCGCCGATGTCGAGCATCAGTCGGCGGCCGAGCGAGCCGTGCAGCCGGGTGGCGAGCTCCAGCTGCGCGAACTCCGCGCGGGCCAGCTCGGCGACCTCGGCGTCCCGCTGGGCCAGCGCCAGCCCGTCGGCCTGTTGCTCCAGGTCGTCGAGGAGGTCGCCCAGCAGGTGGTCCCATCGCATGCCAGAACGCTGTCGGGTCCGGAGGGCGAAGTCAACAGCTGTGGACAA
>JAICWH010000153.1 GCA_025934895.1 Nocardioidaceae bacterium
CCGTTCGTGATGAAGCGTCTGGTCGACCTGAACCACGCGCAGAACATCAAGAGCGCCAAGCGGATGGTCGAGCGGGCCCGTCCGGTCGTGTGGGACGTCCTCGAGGAGGTCATCACCGAGCACCCGGTGCTGCTCAACCGGGCGCCGACGCTGCACCGGCTCGGCATCCAGGCGTTCGAGCCGCAGCTGATCGAGGGCAAGGCCATCCAGATCCACCCGCTCGTCTGCTCGGCGTTCAACGCCGACTTCGACGGTGACCAGATGGCGGTGCACCTGCCGCTGTCCGCCGAGGCCCAGGCCGAGGCACGGATCCTGATGCTGTCGACCAACAACATCCTCAAGCCGTCCGACGGCCGTCCGGTGACGATGCCCACCCAGGACATGATCATCGGGTTGTTCTTCCTCACCCGCGACATCGAGGGCGAGCAGCCGGGCGACGGACGGGCGTTCTCCTCCACCGCGGAGGCCATCATGGCCCTCGACCGGGGCGAGATCGCGCTGCAGAGCCGGATCAAGATCCGCTTCCCGCAGGTCGTGCCGCCGTTCGGCACCCCGCTGCCGGAGGGCTGGACCGAGGGTGAGCCGCTGATCCTGGAGACCACGCTGGGCCGTGCCCTGTTCAACGAGACGCTGCCTTCGGACTACGCCTTCGTGAACTACGAGGTGGGCAAGAAGCAGCTCGGCGTGATCGTCAACGACCTGGCCGAGCGCTACACCAAGGTCGAGGTCGCGGCGGCACTGGACGCGCTCAAGGACACCGGCTTCCACTGGGCCACCCGCTCCGGGGTGACGGTCTCCATCGAGGACGTCGTCACGCCGCCGCGCAAGGCCGAGATCCTCGAGGTCTTCGAGGAGCAGGCGGCCAAGGTGCAGAAGCAGTTCGAGCGCGGGCTGATCACCGACGACGAGCGTCGCCAGGAGCTGATCGAGATCTGGACCCAGGCCTCCAACGAGGTCGCTGCCGAGCTCGAGAAGACCTTCGACAAGATGAACCCGATCTACATGATGGTGCACTCGGGCGCCCGCGGGAACATGATGCAGGTCCGGCAGATCGCCGCGATGCGGGGTCTGGTGGCCAACCCGAAGGGCGACATCATCCCGCGGCCGATCAAGTCGAACTTCCGCGAGGGCCTGACGGTCCTGGAGTACTTCATCGCGACGCACGGTGCCCGCAAGGGGCTGGCCGACACCGCTCTGCGGACGGCCGACTCGGGCTACCTGACCCGTCGTCTGGTGGACGTGTCCCAGGACGTCATCATTCGCGAGGACGACTGCGGCACCGAGCGTGGTCTGCCCAAGCGGATCGGTCAGCGGCTCGAGGACGGTCGGGTGGTCAAGGACGACAACGCCGAGACCGCGGCGTACGCCCGCTCCGCTGCCGTCGAGGTGACCCACCCGGAGACGGGTGAGGTGCTCGTCGCGGCCGGTGGTGACCTCGGGGACGTCAAGATCAACGAGCTCGTGGCGGCCGGCATCGAGGAGGTCAAGGTCCGCTCCGTGCTGACCTGTGACGCCAAGACCGGGACCTGCGCGAAGTGCTACGGCCGGTCACTGGCCACCGGCAAGCTCGTCGACATCGGCGAGGCCGTCGGCATCATCGCGGCCCAGTCGATCGGTGAGCCCGGCACGCAGCTCACGATGCGGACGTTCCACACCGGTGGTGTCGCGTCGGCCGACGACATCACGCAGGGTCTGCCCCGCGTGGTCGAGCTGTTCGAGGCCCGTCAGCCCAAGGGTCGCTCGCCGATCACCGAGGCTGCCGGTCGGATCACCATCGACGAGACCGACAAGGCCAAGAAGATCGTGGTCACGCCGGACGACGGCTCCGAGGTGCAGGAGTACCCCGTCAGCAAGCGGTCGCGGCTGACGGTCGGCGAGGGGGATCACGTCGAGGTCGGCCAGCAGCTGACCCAGGGCACTCCCGACCCGCAGGAGGTGCTGCGCATCCTCGGCGTCCGCAAGGCGCAGGAGCACCTGGTCGACGAGGTCCAGGCTGTCTACCGCAGCCAGGGCGTGGCGATCCACGACAAGCACATCGAGATCATCGTGCGGCAGATGCTGCGCCGTGTTCTGGTGCTCGAGCAGGGTGACACCAAGCTGCTCCCGTCAGACCTCATCGACCGGGTGATCTTCGAGGAGGAGAACCGTCGGGTGGTCTCCGAGGGCGGCAAGCCCGCGGCCGGCCGGCCGCAGCTGATGGGCATCACCAAGGCGTCGCTGGCCACCGAGTCGTGGCTCTCGGCGGCGTCGTTCCAGGAGACCACGCGCGTCCTCACCGACGCGGCGATCCACGGCAAGTCCGACTCGCTGCGCGGCCTGAAGGAGAACGTGATCATCGGGAAGCTGATCCCGGCCGGCACCGGCCTGGAGAGGTACCGCAACATCCGGGTCGAGCCGACCGAGGAGGCGCGTGCGAACGCCTACTCGGTCACCGGGTACGGCGACTACGACTACGACTTCGGAGGCACCGGAGGTCAGGCCGTGGCGCTGGACGACTTCGACTTCGGGTCGTACCAGAACTAGTCGTCACCGGTTCAGGCACGCGGCCGGCCGCCGCCCCGACTCGCTCGGGCGGCGCGTCGGCCGCGTGCTTGGACGTGCCATCTCCTCCCGAGGGCCGGCCCTAGACTCGCGGCCATGTCGGTGGACCAGGGACCTCCTCGACGCCAGCGGATCGCGGCGTACGCCGTGCTGGTGCGCGGTGCGGACGAGGACCGTGAGGTGCTGCTCACCAGGATGTCGGACCGCACCCGCATCCAGGGCGTGTGGACGCTGCCCGGAGGAGGCATCGACCACGGCGAGGACCCGCGCGACGCCGTCCGCCGTGAGGTCTACGAGGAGACCGGTCTGCAGGTGGAGCCCGAGCGCGTGCTCGACGTGCACTCCACCCACTTCACCGGCGAGCGGGCGGACGGGCTGGTCGAGGACTACCACGGCGTACACCTGATCTTCGAGACACGGCTGCTGCCGGGATCCGAGGGCGTCGAGCCGCACGTCGTGGAGGTGGGCGGCTCCACCGACCTGGCCGCGTGGGTGCCGCTGCGCGAGGCCCTCGACCTCGACCTGCTGAGCGCCGCCCGGCACGCGCTCGGGGCGCCCCGGGACGGCTGAGGGCCGCTGGCTATGCTCCTGGCCTGCTCCCGCGGCGGGTCCGGCCGGACGGCGGGAGCCTGCATGCGGAGGGTGCCGTGGACGATGTCGTGCAGGCGCTCCGGAGCGCCGGCATCAGGGACGTCGACGACTCGTCGCTGAGCCGGGCGATGTACGCCACCGACGCCTCCCTGTATCGAGTGGTGCCCCAGGTGGTGGTCCGTCCCCTCGACGTGGACGAGCTGGTCGCCGCCGTCGCCGTCGCACGGGAGTGCGGCACCGCGGTGACCATGCGGGGGGCCGGTACGTCGATCGCCGGGAACGCCGTCGGCCCCGGCATCGTCATCGACACCCGCCGGCACCTGGACAAGGTGCTCGACGTCGACCCGGAGTCGAGCAGCGCCACCGTGCAGCCCGGCGCGGTGCACGCCACCCTCCAGCGGCAGGCGGTGGCGCACGGCCTGAGGTTCGGGCCCGACCCGTCCACGCACACGCGGTGCACCATCGGCGGGATGGTCGGCAACAACGCCTGCGGCTCGCGGGCGCTCGGCTACGGCCGGACGTCGGACAACGTGCTCGGCCTCGACGTGCTGACCGCCTCCGGGGAGCGGCTGCGGCTCTCCCGGGAGCGGCCCGCCTCGCCGCTGCTCGACGACCTCGATGCGCTGGTCGCAGGACACCTGGGGACCATCCGGACCGAGATGGCGCGGTTCCCCCGCCAGGTCTCCGGCTACGCCCTGGAGCACCTGCTGCCGGAGAACGGTCGCGACGTCGCCCGGTTCCTGGTCGGCAGCGAGGGCACTCTCGGGGTCGTGCTCGGCGCGACCGTCCGGCTGGTCCGGGACGCCCCGCACCGGGCCCTCGCGCTGCTCGGCTACCCCACGATGTTCGAGGCGGCCGACGCGGTGCCGGGCCTGCTGGCGCACCCGCTGGTGGCCTGCGAGGGCCTGGACTCCCGCATCGTCGACGTGGTGCGCGAGCACGGCCAACGACGTGCGCGCGGCGCGGTCCCCGAGCTGCCGGCCGGGGCGGGCTGGCTGTTCGCCGAGGTCACCGGCGACAGCGCAGCGGAGGCGGAGGCGGCCGCATCCGCTGTCGCCCGCGACGCCGGCGCGCTCGACGTACGCCTGGTGACCGACGCCGATGAGATGGCCTCGCTGTTCAGGATCCGGGAGGACGGAGCGGGCCTCGCGGCGCGCACGCTCCCCCGCCAGGCCCAGTCCGGGTGGGAGGACGCCGCGGTGCCGCCGGAGCGGCTCGGCGCCTACCTGCGGGGGTTCGACGCCCTGCTCAAGGATTCGGGGCTGGACGGGGTGCCCTACGGACACTTCGGGGACGGCTGCGTACACGTGCGGATCGACTTCCCGCTGCGGGAGCCGAGCGGGCGCAGGGGGTTCCGGGAGTTCGTCGAGGCGGCGGCGGAGCTGACGGCCGCCCACGGCGGCAGCCTGTCCGGCGAGCACGGGGACGGACGGGCCCGCTCGGAGCTGCTGCCGCGGATGTACTCACCCGAGGTCCTCGCGCTCTTCGCAGGGGTCAAGCACCTCTTCGACCCCGACAACCTGCTCAACCCCGGCGTGCTCGTCGACCCGCGCCCCGTGGACGCCGACATCCGGCTGGCCGCGCGGCTGCGGGAGCCGCGGCACGCCCTGCGCCTGGTGCACGACGGCGGCTCCGTCGTCGAGGCGGTGCACCGGTGCACGGGGGTCGGCAAGTGCATCGCCGACAACACCGGCAACGGCGGCGTGATGTGTCCCTCCTACCTGGCGACCCGCAACGAGAAGGACTCCACCCGGGGCCGCGCGCGGGTGCTGCAGGAGATGGTCAACGGTGAGGTGGTCCGCGACGGGTGGCGCTCGCCGGAGGTCCACCGGGCGCTCGACCTGTGCCTGTCCTGCAAGGGCTGCGCGTCGGACTGCCCGACCGGCATCGACATGGCCACCTACAAGGCGGAGGCGCTGCACCAGCGCTACCGGCGTCGGGTGCGTCCGCGCAGCCACTACGCGCTCGGTCAGCTGCCCCGGTGGGCCCGGCTCTCCCAGCCGGTCGCGCCGCTGGTGAACCGGCTGATGAAGGTGGGGCCGTTGCAGCGGGTGGCGAAGGCGGCGGCCGGCATCGACGCGCGCCGCTCCGTGCCGGCGTTCGACGTCAGCCCGTTCCGGCGCTGGGCCCGCCGGGAGTCCCGGGCCGCGGCGCCCGGGCGGCCCTTCGACGTGGTGGTGTGGGGTGACTCGTTCACGGACTCCTTCGCCTCCTCCTCGGGCCGGGCAGCGGTCTCGGTGCTCGAGGCGGCCGGCCTGCGGGTCGGGGTGGTCACCGAGCCGGCCTGCTGCGCACTGACCTGGGTCAGCACCGGGCAGCTGGGCGCGGCCCGGCGGATCCTGCGGCACACGCTCGACGTGCTGCACCCGTACGTCGAGAGGGGGGTCCCGGTGCTCGGCCTGGAGCCCTCCTGCCTGGCCACGCTGCGCTCGGACGCCGTGGAGCTCACCGACGACCCCCGGGCGGCGCAGGTGGCCCGCGGGGTGCACACGCTTGCGGAGATCCTGGCCACCGTGGGTTCCTGGGTCCCACCGGACCTGAGCGGCACCACCGTCGTCGCCCAGCCGCACTGCCACCACGCCAGCGTCCTCGGCTGGGACGCCGACGCGGCCCTGCTCACCAGGACCGGCGCCGAGGTCACGCGCGTCGGGGGGTGCTGTGGGCTGGCCGGCAACTTCGGGGTCGAGAAGGGGCACTACGAGGTGTCCGTGGCAGTGGCCGAGCACGACCTGCTGCCCGCGGTCCGCGATGCCCTGGCCCGTACGGGAGACGGCGGCGCGACCGAGCCGGGTGGCGCAGGGGGGCGGGAACGGCGGACGGTCGTGCTGGCGGACGGGTTCTCCTGCCGGACCCAGCTGGCCGACCTCGCCGACGTACCCGCGCTGCACCTGGCCGAGCTGCTGGCCGGATCCGTGTCGGCGGCACCGCGCCGAGGCGGCGCGGCGAGCCCTCGTCCTGGCTCGTTTTGACCAGGTTCCGGCGAGCCGGTAGCCTTTTTCTTCGTGTCTGGGACACCCAGGCCATGCGCGCGCTCGTCTGTGCCAGCCGTCGGCTGCCACGGGGAATGCGCGGCTGCGTTCGCAGCGTTCACCGTATGAGGATTCCTGTCGTCCCTGGCCGGGCGGCGGTCCGCGGCGGCCGACACGCCCGACCGCGGGGGTGGCGGGTCAGCAGCACAGAAGAGCCAGCACAGAAGAGTCCAGTTCGCACAGCAGACGGAAGAAGGGGAACCACGCGGTGCCCACCATCCAGCAGTTGGTCCGAAAGGGCCGCCAGGACAAGGTGTCGAAGAACAAGACGCCCGCTCTGAAGGGGTCTCCCCAGAGGCGTGGCGTGTGCACGCGTGTCTACACGACCACCCCGAAGAAGCCGAACTCCGCCCTCCGCAAGGTGGCCCGGGTGCGCCTGTCGTCCGGCATCGAGGTCACCGCCTACATCCCGGGTGTCGGCCACAACCTGCAGGAGCACTCGATCGTGCTCGTGCGCGGCGGTCGCGTGAAGGACCTCCCCGGGGTCCGGTACAAGATCATCCGCGGCTCGCTGGACACCCAGGGCGTGAAGAACCGCAAGCAGGCCCGCAGCCTGTACGGCGCGAAGAAGGAGAAGAGCTGATGCCGCGCAAGGGACCCGCTCCGAAGCGCCCGCTGGACGTCGACCCGGTCTACGGCAGCCCCGTCGTCACCCAGCTGGTCAGCAAGGTGCTCAAGGACGGCAAGAAGCAGACTGCCCAGCGGATCGTGTACGGCGCCCTGGAGGGCTGCCGCGACAAGACGGGCACCGACCCGGTCGTGACGCTGAAGCGGGCGCTCGACAACGTCCGGCCGGCCCTCGAGGTGCGCAGCCGCCGGGTCGGTGGCGCCACCTACCAGGTTCCGGTCGAGGTGCGCGGCTCGCGGCAGATGACCCTGGCGCTGCGCTGGCTGG
This sequence comes from Nocardioidaceae bacterium, assembly GCA_025934895.1. Lineage (GTDB taxonomy): Bacteria > Actinomycetota > Actinomycetes > Propionibacteriales > Nocardioidaceae > Nocardioides_B. Next base: position 7,057 of record JAICWH010000153.1, read on the forward strand.
TCGGCTACTCGGCCGCCCGTCGCGAGAAGACGATGGCCGAGCGCCTGATGAACGAGATCCTCGACGCCTCCAACGGCCTCGGCGCCGCCGTCAAGCGCCGCGAGGACACCCACAAGATGGCCGAGTCCAACAAGGCCTTCGCGCACTACCGCTGGTGATGCCGCCCGGGGCGTCGACCGGGCGACCGGCCCCACCGGGCCGGCCCCCGACGTACCGGCCGGCTCGTGCGGCCACGAGCCGCGCACCGGCACCACCGAGCACGCACCAGCACCACCTAGCCAACTGAAGGGGCACTGAGAAGTGGCCGTCGACATCACCACCGACCTGACCAAGGTCCGCAACATCGGCATCATGGCGCACATCGACGCCGGCAAGACCACCACCACCGAGCGCATCCTGTTCTACACCGGCATCTCCTACAAGATCGGCGAGGTCCACGAGGGCGCGGCCGTCATGGACTGGATGGAGCAGGAGCAGGAGCGCGGCATCACCATCACCTCCGCCGCGACCACCTGCTGGTGGAAGAACCACCAGATCAACATCATCGACACCCCGGGTCACGTGGACTTCACCGCCGAGGTGGAGCGCTCGCTGCGCGTCCTCGACGGTGCCGTCGCCGTGTTCGACGGCGTCGCCGGCGTCGAGCCGCAGACGATGACCGTGTGGCGGCAGGCGAACAAGTACTCCGTGCCGCGGATGTGCTTCGTGAACAAGCTGGACCGCACGGGCGCGGACTTCTTCCGCTGCGTCGACATGATGGTCGAGCGGCTGAACTCCACCCCCCTGGTGATGCAGCTCCCGATCGGCGCCGAGGGTGACTTCCTGGGGGTCGTCGACCTGGTCGGCATGCG
>JAICWH010000172.1 GCA_025934895.1 Nocardioidaceae bacterium
GGAAGGACATCGAGGCGCAGGGCTACATCGCACCCGCTGACTGCGTGGAGGTGCGGGTCTCCTTGCCGGAGGGCGAGCGGTTCGTCTACGCCACCGCGGAGCCCGACGAGCGCTACCGGCTGGCCTCGTGCACGTCGGCCAAGACCCGCCTGGTCGAGGAGCTCGTCGCCAAGCACAAGGGCGAGCCCACGCTGGTGATCGGGCAGTACATCGACCAGCTCGACGAGCTCGGCGAGCGCCTGGACGCACCGGTGATCAAGGGCGAGACCAGGGTCAAGGAGCGCGAGCGGCTGTTCAACGCCTTCCGGCACGGCGAGCTCGACCTGCTGGTGGTCTCCAAGGTCGCCAACTTCTCCGTCGACCTGCCCTCGGCCGCGGTCGCCATCCAGGTGTCGGGCTCCTTCGGCTCCCGCCAGGAGGAGGCCCAGCGGCTGGGGCGGCTGCTGCGGCCCAAGGCGGACAAGAGCGCCGCCCGCTTCTACGCGATCGTGTCCCGCGACACCGTCGACGCAGACTTCGCCCAGCACCGGCAGCGGTTCCTCGCCGAGCAGGGGTACGCCTACCGCATCGTGGACGCGGACGACATCGCCACCGCCTGACCCCCCGTCGTTTACCAGGGGATGCAGGACGTTTGGCGCTCCCCATGGGACGTGACCCATGGGGAGCGCCAGAAACCCATGGGGAGTACGTCGACGGAGCAGCCTGACCACCGGCGTCGAGGGGATCTTTCGCGTCCTGTCGGGCCCAAGGTCCCTGTCCAGGTCGCCCGGATCTCCCTAGGGTGTCCAGGGACACGATCCGTCACCCCGTCACCGACCGGAAGGCTGCCCGTGGACGCCCTTGACCTTGCCCGGCTGCAGTTCGGCGCCGTGACCGTCTACCACTTCCTGTTCGTGCCCATCACCATCGGGCTCTCGGGGCTGGTCGCGTTCTGCGAGACCCGCTGGGTGATGTCGCACCACGAGCACTGGCTGCGGCTGACGAAGTTCTTCGGCAAGCTGTTCCTGATCAACTTCGCCATCGGGGTCGCGACCGGCCTCGTCCAGGAATTCCAGTTCGGGATGAACTGGAGCGCCTACTCGCGCTTCGTCGGCGACATCTTCGGCGCCCCGCTGGCCATCGAGGGACTGCTCGCCTTCTTCCTCGAGTCGACGTTCCTCGGCCTGTGGATCTTCGGCTGGGACCGGTTGTCGCCCAGGGTGCACGCAGCCTGCATCTGGGCCGTGCACATCGGCACGCTGCTCTCGGCCTACTTCATCCTCGCCGCCAACTCCTGGATGCAGCACCCGGTGGGCTACCGCTTCAACCCCCGGACCGGTCGCGCCGAGCTGGACGACTTCGCGGCGGTGCTGTTCAACAAGGTGCAGCTGGTGTCCTTCCCGCACACCGTCCTGGCCGCGTACATGACCGGCGCCGCCTTCATGCTCGGCGTCGCCGTGTGGCTGCAGATGCGCAGCCGGACGGCAGACCGGGACCGGGTGATGTACGGCCGCGCGACCCGCCTGTCGGCCGTCGTACTCCTGGTCGCCGGTCTGGGAGTGGCAGTCTCCGGGGACCTGCAGGGCAAGGTGATGACCGAGGTGCAGCCGATGAAGATGGCGTCGGCCGAGGCGCTGTACCAGACCGAACAGCCGGCCTCGTTCTCCATCCTCACCATCGGCTCCCTCGACGGCAGCAAGGAGACCTTCTCGGTCAAGGTGCCCCGTCTGCTGTCCTTCCTCGCCACCGGGAGCTGGACCGGCAAGGTGCAGGGTATCAACGACCTGCGGGCGCACTACGAGAAGACCTATGGCGCCGACCCGGGAGCGACGTACTACTCGGCCGGCGGCTACACGCCCGTCATCCCGGTCACCTACTGGGCGTTCCGGATCATGATCGGCCTCGGCTCGCTGGCCGCCGCCTTCGCGGCCCTGGTGCTCTGGCGCACCCGACGCGGCCGGATCCCGCGCGGGCGCCGGTGGCTGTGGGTCTGCCTGTCGATGCCCCTGCTGCCGGTGTTCGCGAACTCCTTCGGCTGGATCTTCACCGAGATGGGTCGCCAGCCGTGGAGCGTCTTCGGCCTGATGACCACGGCCAACGCCGTGTCGCCGGGCGTCCCCGCGTGGCAGGTGCTCACCTCACTGCTCTCCTTCACCCTGCTGTACGCCGTCCTGGCGGTCGTCGAGGTCGGGCTGATCCTGCGCACGGTCCGGTCGGGGGCCGCCGAGGCGCCGGTCGACGACCCGTCGCTGGACCCGGCGGACCGTCCACTCGTCCACGCCTACTGACCCGGTGCCGGTCGCGATGAGGACATCGACATGGAACTGACCACGATCTGGTTCGCCCTGATCGCCGTGCTGTGGATCGGCTATTTCTGCCTCGAGGGGTTCGACTTCGGGGTGGGCCTGCTGTTCGGGATCCTCGCGCGAGACGACACCGAGCGCCGCGTGCTGCTGAACACCATCGGCCCGGTGTGGGATGGCAACGAGGTCTGGGTGATCGTCGCCGGTGGGGCCACCTTCGCGGCCTTCCCCGAGTGGTACGCGACGTTGTTCAGCGGGTTCTACCTGCCCCTGCTGCTGATCCTGCTCGCCCTGATCGTCCGCAACCTGGCGATCGAGTACCGCAGCAAGAAGGACGACGCCGGCTGGAAGCAGCGGTGGGACGTGCTGTTCGTCGCCGGGTCGTTCGTGCCCGCGCTGCTGTGGGGGGTCGCGTTCGGGAACATCGTCAGGGGCGTCCCGATCGACGCTCACAAGCAGTTCACCGGCACCCTGTTCACGCTGCTGAACCCCTACGCTCTGCTCGGCGGCCTGACCACGCTTCTGTTGTTCCTCACGCACGGCGCGATCTTCGTGTCCCTGAAGACCGACGGGGACATCCGGCACCGGGCCCGTGCCTTCGCCGTCCGCGTCGGGGCCGGCACCGCCGTGGTCGTCGTCGCCTTCCTGGCCTGGACGCAGGGGCTCACCGGCAACACCGGGTCGGCGGTGCTGTTCGTGGTCGGCGCCGGAGCACTGGTCGCAGGTCTCGCGGCGGCCTGGCGCGGCCGGGAGGGGTGGGCCTTCTGCGGCACCATGGTGAGCATCGGCGCCGCAGTGGCCGGACTCTTCGTTGCGCTGTTCCCGGACGTGTTGCCCTCGACCACCGACGCGGCTTGGTCCCTGACCACCAGCAACGCGTCGGCCACCCACTACGCGCTGACCGTGATGACCTGGGTGGCGGTGATCTTCACGCCGATCGTGCTGGTCTACGAGAGCTGGTCCTACTGGGTGTTCCGCAAGCGGATCTCCATCCACCACATCCCCGGAGGCCCCCCTCCTCCCCTCCGCACGGCGCCGGCCGAGAGGTCGACCCCACGATGAGACCGACCGACCCGCGGCTGCTGCGCCACCTCCGGCCGGCCACGCGGGCGCTGGCCGGACTGGTGGCCGCCGGGGTGGTCGGCTCGCTGCTGCTGGTCGCCCAGATGTTCGCCGTCGCGAACCTGGTCGTCCTCATGGTCCGCGGCGAGGTCGACCGGCTGCCCGTCGGGGCCGGGCTCGCCGCTGCCGCGATCGTGCTTCGGGCCCTAGCCGGGCTGGTCTCGGACCTCTGCGCCGCTCGAGCCTCCGCCACCGTGAGCCGGCGGCTCCGCAGCCGGCTGGTGCACGCCATGCTCGAGCTCCCCGCCTGGCAGACGTCGCGGCAACGATCCGGCGAGCTGTCGCTGCTGGTCACCCGGGGCGTCGCCGCGATCGACCCGTACCTCACGAGGTACCTCCCGGCCCTGCTGCTCGCCGTCGTCCTCCCGCCGCTGACCCTGGTAGCGATCGCCACCCAGGACCTGCCTGCGGCCGGTATCGTCGCCGTGACCCTGCCGCTGGTGCCGGTGTTCGCGATCCTGGTCGGGATGGCGACCCGGGACCGCGCGGACCGCCAGTGGGCCGCGCTGAGCGCCCTGGCCGGGCACTTCGTCGACGTCATGAAGGGCCTGCCGACACTCGTCGTACACGGACGGGCGCGCGCGCAGACGGCGACCATCCGCCGGGTCACCGACCAGCACCGCCGCAGCACCCTCTCGACCCTGAGGCTCGCGTTCGCGTCCTCCGCGGTGCTCGAGCTGGTCGCCACCCTGTCCGTCGCCCTGGTCGCGGTCGTCGTCGGCCTCCGCCTCGCCGGCGGCTCCCTGGACCTGCGTACGGCGTTGGTGGTGCTGCTGCTCGCGCCCGAGGCGTACTGGCCGCTGCGGCGGGTGGGCGCCGAGTTCCACGCGGCGGCCGAGGGCACCGCCACCTTCGCTGCGGCCGAGGAGCTGCTGGCGGAGGCCGTGCCCGAGCCGTCCACCCGTGGCGGCGCCTCCGACGCCTGGGCCGGGCTGTCGGTCCGGGACCTCCGGGTCACCTACCCCGGCCGGACAGTGGCGGCGCTTGACCTGCCCGGAGTCGTCGACCTTGCGGCGCAGGCCCTGGTGGCGGTCGTCGGATCCTCGGGCAGCGGCAAGTCGACGTTCCTGTCCACGCTCGCCGGTGAGCTGCCCGTGGAGCGGGGGTCGGTGTCAGCGGGACCCGTCGCGCTCGGACCGGGATCGGTGGCGCACTGGCGGACGCAGGTCGCCTGGCTCCCGCAGCGCCCGTGGCTGGAGAGTGGCACCGTTCGGGACAACCTCACCGTCGCCCGCCCGCACGCCGACGACTCCGAGCTGTGGGCCGCACTGACGCAGGTCGGCCTCGCAGATGTGGTCTCCGGCCTTCCGGGTGGGCTCGAGTCGCCGGTCGGCGAGGACGGCGGCCGGCTCTCCGCCGGCCAGCGAGCCCGGCTTGCGCTGGCCAGGGCGGTGCTCGCGGATCGGCCTCTGGTGCTGGTCGACGAGCCGTCTGCCCACCTCGACGCGCAGAGCGAACGGGTCATCGTGGAGACGCTGACCTGGCTGGCGCGCCGCTCCACCGTCGTGGTGGTCACCCACTCACCGGTCGTCCTCGCCGCGGCCCATCACGTGGTCCGGCTAGGCCCGACCGCCACACCCGCCGCCTCGGCAGGGTCGGTCGCCGCCACACCCGCCGGCTCGACGGGGCTCGGCGCCGCCACACCCGCCGGCTCGACACGGTCGGTCGCCGCCACACCCGCCGGCTCGACACGGTCGGTCGCCACACCCGCCGGCTCGGCGGGGTCGGCCCGGCGATGGGTGCTCGCCGTCGTCCTCGGGATCCTCGCGTCGGCGTCGGGGGTGGCCCTGACCGTCACCTCGGGCTGGCTGATCACCCGGGCCGCCGAGCATCCTCCGGTCATGTTCTTGATGGTGGCGATCGTCGGCGTGCGGGCCTTCGGCATCGGCCGTCCGCTGCTGCGCTACGCCGAACGGCTGGTCGGGCACGACAGCGCCCTCCGGATGCTGGCCGAGCGGCGGGTCGAGGTCTACGAGGCCGTCGTCCCGCTGACGCCGGGCGCCCTGGGCCGCCGCCGCGGCGACGTGCTCGCCAGCGTCGTGGACGACGTCGACGCGCTGCTCGACGACCGGCTCCGGGTCCGGTCACCGCTGCTCGCCGTGCTCGGTGTCAGCGCGCTGGCCACCGCCTTCGCCGGCTGGCTGTCCCCCGCAGCCGGCCTGCTGGTCGCCGCACTGGCCGGCACCGTGCTGCTGCTTGCCGCGGCCGTCAGGTGGGCTGTCGGGCGGGTCGAGCGGGACGTGGTGCGGCTCCGGTCCCTGCTGTCCGCCCGCATCCTGCAGGCCGTGCACGGCGCGCGTGACCTGGCGATGTGGCAGGCCACCTCCCGGGCGGAGGCGTCGGTGGACGAGGCGGGTGCCGGGCTCGATGCGGCCAACCGGGCCTCGTCGACCACGGTCGCGCTCGGCCGGGCCGGCGTGACCGTCGCCGCCGGAGCCTGCCTCGGCGGCCTCGGCCTGCTGCTCGGCTCCCAGCTGGGCCGCGACCCGGGGCCGACCGGGCTCAGCGCCCCGATGACGGCCGCCGTCCTGCTGCTGCCGCTGGCCCTGCTCGATGTCATCGCCACCGCACCCGACGCGGCCGCGACCTCGGTCCGGACCGGGGCCGCCAAGCGACGGCTGGCCGACCTGGCCGTGGCCGCCCCCGCGGTCAGCTCCCCGGTGAGCCCCACCGCCCCGGTCGAGGCGCCCCACGTCCTCAGGGCACACGATCTGGCGGCCGGCTGGGAGCGGACCGCGTTCGAGTGCCTGGACCTCGACGTCAGCGCCGGCCAGCGGCTCGGCGTCGTCGGGCCGTCGGGCTGTGGCAAGTCCACGCTCGCGGCGACCCTGGTGCGGTTCGTCGACCCGCTCCAGGGTGCCGTCACCGTCGACGGCACCGACCTCCGCGACGTCGCCCTCGACGACGTGCACCGGCTGGTCGGGCTGGTCGACGACGACCCCTACGTGTTCTCCTCCAGCCTGTTCGAGAACATCCGGCTGGCCCGTCCGCAGGCGGGCCGCGGCGAGGTCGCCGAAGCCCTGCACGCGGTGTCCCTGGGGCCGTGGCTGGACGCCCTCCCGCACGGCCTGGACACCCTGGTCGGCGAGGGCCACGACGCCGTCTCCGGTGGTGAGCGGGCCCGCCTCGGGCTGGCCCGGGCGCTGCTCGCGGACAACCCGGTCCTGGTCCTGGACGAGCCGACCGCCCACCTCGACCCAGACACCGCTCAGGCGGTCGTCGGCGACGTGCTGCGGGCCACCGAGGGGCGTGCTGTGGTGTGGGTGACCCACGACAGCGTCGCGCTCGACTCCATGGACCGGGTCGTCGA
>JAICWH010000079.1 GCA_025934895.1 Nocardioidaceae bacterium
CAGTCATCATCTGCCAGCCTACCGGCAGCGAGGGGTACGACGGCCCGCTCACCGTCGGTACGCCGCCGACCGGCGCCCGGATCTCCGGCGGCCTGTTGCAGACTGCTGTGCTCACTGCCGCTCCTTCGCGTCCGTGGGTATGCCACCCGTCGTCACGTCGGGCCAACACGTCGGGGAGGGGTTCGATTCCCGCCCCGCCCCGCGGTGGCGCCCACGACATCGCGCACCACGAACTCCAGGACCGCCTCGACGATGATGGCCATCGCCTCGTCGGCCGAGACCAGCCCGCGCCTGGGGACGCGGAACCCGTGGTCGGCCCCGGGGACGACCGCGAGGTCCCGGTCGGGGGGGAACTCGTCCGGTCGACCGAACGAGTCCCGCTCGCCCTGCACCACCAGGGTCGGCAGGGTGACCGCCTCCAGCTCGGCGAGCCGGGAGCGTTCGGGACGGCCGGGCGGGTGCAGCGGGAACGCCAGGGCCACCAGTGCGGAGGCACCGAGATCGCGGGCCGTGCGAGCGGCCGACCGGGCGCCTGCGCTGCGCCCTCCGACCACCAACGGGGTGCGAACGCGGAGGTGGTCAGCCGCCGCGACGAAGCACTCGTCGAGGACCTGCGGGCGAGGGGCGAGCCGTCCCCCGGCCACCCGCCAGGGCTGCTCGACCCGGACGACCGAGACGCCGTGCCGAGGAAGCGCCGAGGCCAGCGCTTCGAGGTCGGGCGCCTCGACCCCGCCTCCGGCGCCGTGACCCAGCAGGAGCGTGGCGACCGGGTGCCGGGACCGGTCCCCCACCAGGCGTGCGTCGCCGTGCGGGGTTGCCACCAGTCGGCTGTCGGTCATCGCGACACACCGCCGTCGGCCCGGGCAGCGGGCTCGCTGGCCAGCGGGTCGAGCAGCTCGGGCCCGTTGTTGCGCACGTTGTTCACCGCGGTGCTGACCGGGTAGGCCTCCAGGCGGCCCGGCGCCGCCGGCACCAGCAGCCTCTTGAGGTCCTCCACGTCGCCGGAGGCGGGGTCCAGCCACGCGTCGTACCGGGCCGGCTCGACGAGCAGCGGCATCCGGTCGTGGATGTGCCCGACCGAGTCCTCGGCGCGGGTGGTGAGCACCGTGCAGGTCCACCGAAAGCGAGCCGGGTCGTCCTCGTCGCGGGTCGGGTCGCGCCAGATCTCGTAGAGCCCCGCCATCGCCAGCACGCCACCGTCGTGCGGATGGATGAAGAACGGCTGCTTCATGGGCCTGCCCGCCTTGGTCCTCTGATCGGTGGGGTACCACTCGAAGTAGCCGTCCGCGGGGAGCAGGCACCTGCGTGACGTGAACGCCCGACGATAGGCGGGCTTCTCGTGCACCGTCTCCATCCGGGCGTTGATCATCTTGTTGCCGATCGAGGGGTCCTTGGCCCAGAACGGCACCAGGCCCCAGGTCAGGGAGCGCAGCTGCCGCTCGGGACCCGCCGCCGGGTCCTCCTCGCGGGGCGCCCGCTCGAGGACGGCGTAGACCGGCTTGGTCGGGGCGACGTTGTAGTCGGCCTGCAGGGACTCGGTGACCTCGACCTTGTCGATCTCGAACTCCTCGACGAGATCCTCCGGGCGACGACTCGACGCATAGCGACCACACATGGCGCCAGGCTATCGCCGGGTGCTCAGCGGGCCAGCTCGTCGAGCAGCCGGCTGGCGGAGTCCGCCGAGGCCGGCAGGCCCTCGATCCAGACGCGGACGTCGGCCTCACCGAGGTCGAGGTCGGAGAGGAAGTCACGCAACAGCGCCACCGAGACACCGAGGTCGACGGTGCGAGCGACGACCCCGACGGCACGGTCGAGGCCGAGGCGGCCCAGTGTCTGCCCACCGGAGTAGACGGCGCGCATCGCCTCGGTCACCTGGACCAGGCGTAGGGCCCGGGTGAAGTGGTGCCCCGGCACGCCCACCGGGTGCCGGAAGCAGAGCTCGACGATCACCAGCGCGTGACTGCCGGAGACGACCACGTCGGTGAGCTCGGCCTCTCGGTAGATCTCAGCGAGGCGGGTGCGGACGTGGGCCAGGCTGGCCAGGCCGGTCAGCGGGTCCTCGCAGGAGAGGTCGTGGAGGTACTCCAGCGCTGCGTCGCTCCACGCCACCGACAGCGCCTCCACGGCCTCGTAGGCCGGTGTCGCGTCTCCGAGCACGAGCGCGTAGGTCGCCCGCAGCCCGGACAGTGCCTCTCCCAGCGAGGCGCCGTCACGGGCTGCGTCACGACCGGCCACGGAGCATGCCGCGCCGACGTCGATCTCCGACATCAGTGCCTCGCCGACCGCCTCGAACCGGAGCGGCAGGGCGAGGCGGACGTGCTCGGGCAGGTCTGGGGTGCGGGCAGCAGGTGCGGCCGCCCGCCGGAACGCCAGGGTGCCGCGGGCCGAGAACATCGCCATGGCCGACCCCCTGTCGCCGCGTGGAACGTGGATGACACTGGTGAGACGGGCCCGGGGGTCGACCATGACGCAGGTCGCCGACTCTTTGCCGCACCGGCGGCCCTGCGCCCTGGTTCGGGCGCCGCGACCTTCGGTCGCAATCGCCGACGTCGCCGCCCCTTTACGACTAGTTTTGGTGCCAGGCACCGATCAGGCCGGATCGCGTCACGCGCGCGAACGGGGTCCGTCTCTGTGCCGAGACCTATGACCGATCTCCTGCGCGATGTCGAAACGCCCAGCGACGCCGAGCTGATCTCGCGTGTCCGCGGGGGAGACCTCACTGCCTACGGCGAGCTGTTCAGCCGCCACAAGGACGCCGCGAACCGGTTGGCGCGCCAGCTGGTGCGGGGCCCGGACTCCGACGACCTGGTCGCCGAGGCCTTCGCCAAGGTCCTCAGCGTGCTCCGCGGCGGAGGCGGCCCGGACGTCGCCTTCCGGGCCTACCTGCTCACCGCCGTACGACGTCTGCACATCGACCGGGTCCGGGTGGGGCAGCGGCTGCACACGACCGACGACCTGACCCCGTTCGACCCGGGCGTGCCGTTCAAGGACACGGCGGTCGCCGGGTTCGAGAGCGGCGCCGCCGCCAAGGCGTTCACGTCCCTCCCCGAGCGATGGCAGCTCGTGCTCTGGCACCTGGAGGTCGAAGGGCAGAAGCCCGCCGACATCGCCCCTCTCCTGGGCATGAGCGCCAACTCGGTGTCGGCACTCGCCTACCGGGCGCGGGAGGGGCTGCGGCAGGCGTTCTTGACGATGCATCTCTCCGACACGTCCGAGACCGACTGCCGATGGGTCAACGAGCACCTCGGGGCCTACGTCCGCAAGGGTCTCTCGAAGCGGGACGCCGCCAAGGTGGAGACCCACCTCGACGGCTGCCTGCGGTGTACGTCGATGTACCTCGAGCTCCAGGACGTCAACTCCAACCTGGCCGGCATCGTCGGCCCCCTGCTGCTGGGGTCCGCGGCGGCGGGCTACCTGGCCTCGAGCGGTGCGGGAGCGGCCGGGGTCGTGGCCGTCCTGGCCAGAGCCAAGGACCTCGTGGTCGCGAACACCGGTGCAGCAGCCGCCGCAGGGGTCGCGGCCGCCGTCGCCGCGGCCGCCGTCGTGGCGTTGATCGTCAGCAACGGCAGCCGGAGCCCGGACGTGGTCGCCGACCCACCGGCCGGGTTGAGCGCCTCGGCACCCACGGGCACCGGCAGCACGGTCCTCCCCACCACCGGCGCTACCACCGCGCCGACCACCCGGAGCAGCCCGAGCCCGGCCAGGACCGCGACCCCGATCCCGATCCCGATTCCCGGGGCCACCCTGCCGGGCAGCCCGCCCCTGCAGCCGCCGTCGCCCTTCACACTCAAGCCGGCCCTCGGGCCGCTGGTCCCACCGGTAGCCGGTCCATCGACGAGTCTGCCGGCCGGGCCCTCGCCGACCCGGCCGGGGACCGCGCAGAGCACGGCACCCCCCACGCCGGTGGGAGCACCGGCCAGCACACCGGCCAGCACACCGGCCAGCACCGCCGGCGACCCGTCCACGAGTCCGACGCAGACACCCGGCGACCCGGGCGGCACGCCGACCGCACCGCCTCAGCTGCCGGTCCGGATGGTCTCCGCCCCGGTGCTGCACGCGGACGGCACGGTGGCGGTCACGGTGCGGAACCTGCGGGCGGGCGACATCGTGGAGGTCTCGTTGGACTCGAAGGCCACCACGTTCCCGGCCGCTCTCGGAGTCAGCGGCTGCACGAGGCCCGGACCGGACCGTGTCACCTGCACGTCCCGCAGCCAGCCGCGGCCGGCCCGCAGAGCCGGCGCGGCGCTGACGGACCCGGTCGCTGTCACGGACTGGTCGGTGACCCTGCCGCTGGCCTTCCCCGACGCGATGGTCTCCGACGTCGTCGAGGTCACCGCACGGGCGGGTGCCGCAGGTGACGGTGCTGCGTCGGCCTCGACCGGGCGGGTCACCTTCCGACCTGCGCGCACGCCGACCTTCCACTTCCCGGCGCCGATCCACCCACCGCTGGTGCACACGCTGGTGGGTGCCCAGGACCGCTACGCCACCACCACGACCGCCGTCCTGCCGTGGGGCGGCACCGGACTGGTCTACCGAGTCACCGGCCCGGCGCGGTTCGAGGCCACGGACCTCTGCACCGTGCGGCCCGGCGGCACCGAGCTCGTGTGCCCCGACACCGTGACCGGGGACCAGGTGTCCCTCGACATCACCGCCACCAGCCTCACGCACCGCACCGACGTGAGCCTCAGCGTCACAGGTCTCGACCCGGTCACGGACCCGAGCGTCGACAGCGCGACGCTGACCCTCGTCCCCGGAGCGGACCTCGGCCTGCACCTCGGCGTGCAGTCGGCGAACCCCGACCGGGACGCCCTCGTCACCCTGGCAGGCACCCTCACCGGCGCTCGGTCGGGCCTCTCCCGCGTGGAGTACACCCTCGCCCCGGCCACCGCCACCTCGGCCGGCGCCCGGTTTCCAGCCACCCGCAACCCTGGCTGCGAGCGCACCGACGCCCTGACCCTGGTCTGCCCGGCGCCGACCGGCGGTGAGGTGACCCTCACGGTGGTGACCGGTGCCCGGGGCGCCCCCACACCGGTCCGGGTCTCGGTCACCCCCCACGACGGCTTCGAGGTGACCGGCACCGGCCCACACTCCGCCGACGTGACCCTCCCGGGCCGGCCGGTGCACGACTTCGCGCTCACCCACCTGAGCGAGGCCCGGACCGGACACACGCTCACCGGGAGTGCCGACAGCGGCTACACGGACCGATGGACGCTCACCGGCGGCGTGGGTCCGGTGCCTCCCGACGTGTCGTCTCTGACCTTCGACGCCGGGAGGGACACCGTCTTCGCCCCGGCCCAGACAGGGGGCTGCCACCTGGGCACCCACCCCGCCGACGGCGGTGAGGTGGTCTGCCCCGTGTCCGCTGAGGACCGCGAGGTGAGCCTGGTCGTCGAGTCCACCTCGCCCACCCTCGGCGCCGCAGAGGTCACCCTCCAGCCCGCCGAGCCGTACGACGACCCGGACCCCACCGACAACACCCGCACCGTCACCGGCCTGCGTCCGGGCACCCGGCTCGTGCTCACGTCCGGCGACGAGCCGGTGCACCAACAGCCCGGCGGCGGCTACCCGCTGTCCGCTCGGGTCACCGGCATCCGCGCGGGCGTCACGTCGGTGACGCTGGGGCTCTCCGACGGCCTGTCGTTCCTGACGACCTCGACTCCGGGATGCACGATCCCCCACCCCGCAGCCTCGGGCCCGGCCGCCCCACGGTTGGTGTGCGAAGGCCTCGAGGACGGGACTGCGGTGAAGGTCACGGTCGCCTCCGACACCCCGGCCCGGGCGACCGCGATGACCCTGACCGCGACGCCCGACAGCGCGCACGTCGACCTCGGCGACCAGAACATCGCCGCCGTCTCGCTCGTGCCCGCCTACGACTTCTCGATGAGCGACCTGACCCTGACCGGGCACACCGTGGCCGCGGACACCGACACCTACGCGCTGACGAGCAGGGTGCACGCCCTGCCGGCCGGCCTCGACGCGGTCACCTTCGAGCTGGCCGCGGGCGGGACCTTCGCCGGGACCCAGGACGACGACTGCCTCACCCAGGACCGCACCCACGTCCGCTGCACCGGGCTGCATGAGGACCGGCGGATCGCCTTCTCGGTGACCTCCACCTCCACCGCGTCGCACGCCGCGAGTATCCGGCTGCTCCGGCCGGCCGGCTACGACGACCCCCGCAGCGACGACGACGCCGGTGCCGCCACCGGGCTGCCTCCCGGAGTGGACCTGCACCTCGCCGACCTGCGCCTCGCCCGGCTGGACCCCGAGAACGAGTCCCCCTCCGACGGCCGGTACGTCGTCGCCACCGCCCTGACCGGCGTCCGCGCGGGGCTTGACGCCGTGACGTACGCGCTCTCCGGCGACGCCACCTTCACCAAGGTCACCGGCGACGGCTGTGAGGTCGGCGACCGGACGGTCACCTGTCGGCACCCCGGAGACGGGCCGGTCACCTTCACGCTGACCTCCGGCCACGTCCGGTCCGCGACGCCGGTCAGCATCGCCGCGGAGCCCTCGGCACCGTTCGTGGAGACGGACGCGTCCGACAACAGGCGGAGCACCACGCTCGCGCCCCGTCCGACGTACGACTTCGGGATCGGCGCCCTCAGCCTCGGCGACCGCACCGTGGGTGACGGCGCCGACCACCTCACGGTGACCACCCGCCTCCGCGCCGTTCCGACCGGCGTGCCGGGAGTCGTCCTCGCGCTCAGCGGCGGGACCTTCAGCCTGGCGGCGACCGGCTGCGCCCGCACCGACGACACCCATGTCACCTGCGACGACCTCTCGACCGCCCGGTCGGTGCGCCTCCGGGTTGACTCCGCCTCGTCGACCGTGCATCCGCTGCGGCTCACGGTCCAGGCACCGCGCGGGTACGACGACCCGGATCCCGATGACGACAGCGCCACAGCGGAGCTGACCCCCGGGGTCGACCTCGCCCTGCACCCACTCACCCCCGCCGACCCGGTCCCGACCGGCCGCGGGTACCAGGTCACCGGCGTGCTGACCGGGGTGCGCACCGGTCCGGTCGCGCTCGAGGTGTCCGGCGGCGCGACGGTGGCCGCGGCGAGCTGCCCGGTGACCGGAGCCACCGAGGTCACCTGCGCCGCGCCGACCAACGGCACGCGGGTGAGCCTCACGCTGAGACCGGACAGGCCGGCGGCCCGCACCATCGTGACGGTCCGCGCCTCCGCGGCCGGCCTGGAGGAGCTGCAGGGAGCCGACAACTCGGCCAGCGCCTCACTCGCTCCCGACGTCACCATCACCTCGCTCACCGAGCTCACCGACGGTCCGGTGCTGGCCCGAGTGCGGGTCCAGGTCACCGGCGTGCCCGAGGGCGTCTCGACGGTGCGGCTGCACCTGGGCGGCACGGGCGTCGGGCTCGGCACCGGAAAGGTGCACCTCAGCACCGGCGCGGCCGGGGCGGACGGCGAGGGCGGCGTCGACTGCTTCACCAGCGACAGCACGGGGCGCGCGATGGCTGAGGGGGTCGACGTCACGTGCACGAGGGTGACGTCCGCGAGCGCCGGCAGCTTCTTCATCGACACCCGGCTCGCGCACCCGCACCTGACCAGCCGGACCGTCACCTACACGATCGTCCCGGTCGGGATCGACCAAGGCCCGCACGCCGCCAACGACTCCCGAGACGTCACCGTCCGCTGACCTCGGTGGCCGCACTGGCGGCCCGACCGGCCCCCCGACCGGCCCCCCGACCGGCCCCCAAACCGGCCCCCAAACCGGGCAGAGAGTGACCCGTCGAGAAACGGGTATGACACCGCCATGACTGTGACTCGACGCCTTGCTCGTCCCCTGCTGGCCTCCTCCTTCGTCTTCGGCGGCGTCCAAGCGCTCCGGAACACGCCTGCCCTCGCCGCGGCCTCCAAGCCCGTCAACGACGAGATCCGTGAGTTCGCCGGCAAGGTCGCGCCACAGGTCAAGGTGCCGGCTGACGACCAGACACTGGTGCGGATCAACGCAGGTGTGCACATCCTCGGCGGCCTCGGCCTGGCCACCGGGCGGGCGCCACGGCTGTGCTCCCTCGCGTTGGCGGCGTCGCTGGTGCCGACCACGGTGGCCGGTCACCCGTTCTGGCAGGAGAAGGACAAGGGAGCCCGGCAGAAGCAGACGTCCCAGTTCTTCAAGAACCTCTCGATGCTCGGCGGCCTGATCCTCGCCGGTCTCGACACCGAGGGACGCCCCGGGCTCGCCTGGCGCACCTCGCACGCCGTCGGCAACGCCTCGAAGGCCGTCGGCGGCGCAACCGCCGGTGTCGGCGCGGGCGTGGGGGCAGCCACGAAGGGCGTCTCGAAGAACGCCCGAACGTCGGCCAAGCAGCTCAAGCGCTCGGCCAAGCAGACCGCAAAGCAGACGGCAAGGAGCGTCAAGCGCTGAGTCTCCACCACCCGGACCCGCCGACGGCGGGTCGGGACGGGCTGCCGGGCGGTTACGCTTCGCCACGATGAGCGACGCAGCCGAGCCGACCGTGCCGAGCCAGGACCTGTGGCCGGCGCCGTACGCGGAGCATGCGGTGCACGCCACCGTGCGGCTGCCCGGCTCGAAGTCGCTGACCAACCGGGCCCTGGTGCTCGCGGCGCTCTCCGACGGGCCGAGCGTCGTCGGTGCCGCGTTGTCCTCTCGCGACACCCGGCTGATGGCTGAGGCTCTGCGCACCCTGGGTGCCGGTGTGGACGCCGGGAGCGACGGCCGCAGTGACTGGGCGGTCACCCCGGGACCGCTGCGCGGCGGCGGGACCGTGGACTGCGGCCTCGCCGGCACGGTGATGAGGTTCGTCCCGCCCGTGGCGGCCCTCGCGGACGGGCCCGTCCGGCTCGACGGCGACCCGCACGCGCGCACCCGACCGATGCACGAGGTGCTCCGCGGTCTGCGGGGGCTCGGTGTCCTGGTCGACGACGAGGGCCGCGGCACGCTTCCCTTGACGGTGCTCGGCCGAGGGCGGGTGCGTGGCGGCCGGGTGACCATCGACGCGTCGGCGTCGAGCCAGTTCATCTCGGCGCTGCTGTTGTCCGCCGCCCGCTACGACGAGGGGGTCGAGGTCCACCACGACGGCCCGCCGGTCCCCTCCCTCCCGCACATCGAGATGACCGTCGCCCAGCTGCGGCTGCACGGTATCGAGGTCGACGACTCCGAGCCGGACAGGTGGCATGTCCCACCCTCGCGCGTCCGCGCGGTCGACGTCCGCGTGGAGCCCGACCTGTCGAGTGCGGCACCCTTCCTCGCGGCCGCACTCGTCACCGGAGGCAGCGTGACGGTGCCGGACTGGCCTGCGCCCACGACCCAGGCCGGTGACGCCCTGCGCGAGATCCTCACCCTGATGGGCGGTCGGGTCGAGCGGACCGGCGCCGGCCTCGTGGTGAGCGGGACGGGGGTGCTGCACGGGCTGGACCACGACCTGCACGACGTCGGGGAGCTGACGCCGGCGGTAGCCGCCCTGTGTGCGCTGGCCGACGGGCCGTCCCACCTGCGCGGGGTCGCGCACATCCGCGGCCACGAGACGGACCGGTTGACGGCGCTCGCCGACGAGCTGACCGCCCTAGGCGCCGGCGTCAGGGCGACCGAGGACGGCCTGAGGATCGTGCCGGCGCCGATGACCGGGGGTGTCTTCCACACCTACGCCGACCACCGGATGGCGCACGCGGCGGTGATCGTCGGGCTGGCGGTGCCCGGCGTGCTCGTGGAGGACGTCGCCACCACCTCGAAGACGTTCCCGGACTTCCCCGGCGCCTGGTCCGAGCTGCTCTCCTCGAGCGGGTGAGACCTGGTGCCGCGCTACGACGAGTACGACGTCGAGTCCTACGACCGGCCCCGGCGACACACCCGGCCGCGCACCAAGGACCGGCCCCGTCACGACGACGCCGTCCCCGGGCGGGTGGTCACCGTGGACCGGGGCCGCTACACCACCTTGGTGCAGGGCCGGACCGTGACGGCCATGAAGTCGCGGCCGCTCGGCCGCAAGGGGGTGGTCGTCGGTGACGAGGTCCGGGTCGTCGGTGACGTCACCGGCGACGAGGGGTCGCTGGCCCGCATCGTGGCGGTGGAGGACCGCCGTACCGTGCTGCGCCGCACGGCCGACGACGACGACCCCGTCGAGCGGGTGATCGTCGCGAACGCCGACCAGCTGGTGGTGGTCGCGTCGCTCGCCGACCCCGAACCACGGCCGCGGCTCATCGACCGGGCACTGGTGGCGGCCTACGACGCGGGAATGGCTCCGCTGCTGTGCATGACGAAGCCGGACCTTGCCGACCCCGAGGCGCTGGTCGCGATCTACCGGCCGCTGGGCGTGCCGTACGTCGTGACCAGGCGCGGGGCCGACCTGACCGAGGTGCGCGAGCGGCTGGTGGGCAAGGTCAGCGTGCTGGTCGGGCACAGCGGGGTCGGCAAGTCCACCCTGGTCAACGCGCTGGTGCCGGGCAGTGACCGGACCATCGGGCACGTGAACGCGGTGACCGGTCGGGGCCGACACACCTCCACGTCCGCGTTGATGCTGCCGCTGCCCCCGGTGGACGGCTCCAGCACCCTCGGTGCGGACGACACGGACAGCACCGGTCGCACGGGCGGGATGGCCGGCGTGGACGGCTGGATCATCGACACGCCCGGGATCAGGTCCTTCGGGCTCGCGCACGTGCAGCCGGGACAGCTGATCGGGGCGTTCCCCGACCTCGAGGAGCTCACCGACAGCTGTCCTCGCGGATGCACCCACGGCGAGGACGAGCCGGAGTGCGGCCTGGACGAGGCGGTGGCGGACGGGCGCACCGAGGCAGCGCGGGTGGACTCGTTCCGTCGGCTGCTGGCCAGCCGGGAGCACCCTGAGGACTACTGAGCCGGCGTCTCCGGCGGTGGGTCGTCCGGGCTGTGCGCGCCCCGTCGCGCGGAGCTCGGCGCAGGTGCAGGCTCAGCCCCAGACGGCCCTGGCCCCGGACTCCCCCGTCAGGAAGCACTGCACCAGCACGGCGACTGCGACCACCACGAGCAGCACGGGCAGCGCCTTGTCGGCGATCGCCAGCCTGCTCGGCCGCGCCCCTCGGCCGCTGGCCAGGCCGGAGGGCCCGGGCAGCAGGAATGCGGCGGCCAGCACGATGAACGCGAGCACCACGGTGAGGTGGGCGAGCCGGTCCCCCCGCTGGGCGTGCACCTGCACCAGCACCCGCAGCTGCGGCCTCGACGCCTCGAGCTGCCTGCCGGTCCTGGTCGCCAAGAAGGCGATGCCCGTGACGACCACCGACCCCACGGCCGCCGGCCAGCGGCTGAGCCATCGCCACCCCGGCAGCACCGCGAGGACGATCGTCAAGACGGCGACGAGGGGGATGAGCACCACAGCGGCATGCACGACCAGGGGATGCAGCGGCAGGCCGTCGATCTCCATGCCTGCGACCCTAGGAGGCCCCCGGGACGTGTTGAGCCTGAACGGACAAGTCTTCGCAACCTCTCAGGCTGTTCCCCTCCGGGTTGCCGGCTTCCTCTCCCGGCGGTGTCAGGCCGGGACAGCGGCCCACCGGGCATAGCCTGGCGCCCATGCCGACCACCTACACAGACGACCTGCGGCTCGGCCACGTCCTCGCCGACGACGCCGACTCGCTGTCCACGAGCAGGTTCAAGGCACTGGACCTGCACGTGGTGACCAAGCCGGACCTCACCCCGGTCACGGACGCCGACAGGTCCGTCGAGGAGGGCATCCGGCGGACCCTGTCGCGAGCCCGCCCGCGCGACGCCGTACTCGGTGAGGAGCAGGGCTCGACCGGTCACAGCCAGCGGCGCTGGGTGGTGGACCCCATCGACGGGACCAAGAACTTCGTTCGCGGCGTCCCGGTCTGGGCCACCCTGATCTCCCTGATGGTCGAGGACGAGGTGGTCGTCGGCGTCGTGTCGGCCCCGATGCTGCAGCGCCGTTGGTGGGCGTCCAAGGACGGCGGCGCGTGGACCGGCAGGTCTCTGATGAAGGCCTCCGAGTGCCACGTCTCCGACGTCTCGCGGCTCGACGACGCATCACTGTCCTACTCGTCGTTCTCCGGCTGGGACGACCGGGACCGGCTCGACGCCTTCCTCGCGCTGGCCCGGCGGTGCTGGCGGACCCGGGCGTACGGCGACTTCTGGTCCTACATGCTGCTGGCCGAGGGGGCCGTCGACCTGGCGGCCGAGCCGGACCTCGAGCTCTACGACATGGCCGCGCTCGACGTGATCGTCCGCGAGGCGGGCGGCAGCTTCAGCTCGCTGGACGGCACGCCGGGTCCCCTGGGTGGCAACGCCCTGGCCAGCAACGGCCGGTTGCACGACCAGGCGCTGGCCTTCCTCGGCGCTCTGCCCGACGACGTCCACGACCCCGATGTGGAACCGCGGCGGCCGGGCTCGGTGCACGACCTCAGCGCGCGTCGCCGACCGGCGCCGGCGGGCGACGACCCCGTCGACCGGCACTGAGGCGGTCCCACACCGCCAGCAGATAGGGCGCGGCCAGCAGGCCGGCGAGGTCGAACCACCCGTAGCCTCCCGCAGCTCCCGACGGCGGGTTGCCTACCGTGATCAGGCCGGTCGGGTCGTGGGTCCCCCAGGCCCAGGTGCCGAGGTGCGTGCCGACCAGCTCCAGCCAGCTGACCGCCAGGAACGCCCCGATGTAGACCGGTCGGGACGGGCCGAGGAACATGAACAGCAGCAGGCAGAGGTACCAGAAGGCACCGAGCGCGTCCGGTCGTTCGGCCACCAGCACGCCGTACGCCGCCCACCCTCCACCGGCGACCAGCACGAGCGACATCGCCGCGCGGGGATGCCGGGTGAGGGCGGCGGCGTGCCCGAGGGCGAACGCCGAGAGGTAGACCAGGCCGTGTCCGGGCGGCACGAAGGCAGGCACGTTGTGGAAGCGGTAGGTGTAGACCCCGAGGGTCGGGCTGAAGACGTACTCGACCACGGTGGCGAACGCCACGACGACGACGGTCTGGGCGCGCACGGTCGGGGTGACCTGCCAGAGCGCCAGCACCAGCACCGCCCATGTGACCAGGCCCAGGGCTCGCTGCTGGTCGAGGCCGCCGCCTCCACCAAGCCGATCGAGCCACAGGACCAGAGTCAGCCAGCCCATCATCACCGCACCGGCCCAGGCCGGGAGCTGTCGTCGCATCACGAGCATCCTCCCAGCCGCGGCGCGGTCAGGTCGTTCCTAGCCGTGCGGCGGCGCTATGTGGTTATCTTCTGAGAACGGGACGGTCGAACCTAGGAGGGACCATGCGAATCCACGACGTACTCTCCGGCAAGGGCAGCCACGAGGTGGTGACCGTGCGGCCGGCCGCCACCGTGCGGGAGCTGCTCGGCATGCTGGCCGAGCACAACATCGGCGCTCTCGTGGTCAGCGTCGACGGGTCGACCGTGGACGGCATCGTCTCCGAGCGGGACGTGGTCCGGCACCTGCACCAGAACGAGGCGGTCCTCGACTCCCCGGTCTCGGCCATCATGTCCTCCCAGGTTCGCACCTGCGAGTTCCGGGACACGGTCGACGAGGTGATGGCGGTGATGACCGACCTCCGGGTCCGGCACGTGCCGGTCGTCAAGGACGGCGCCCTGGCCGGGATCGTCAGCATCGGTGACGTGGTCAAGAGCCGGATGAGCGAGCTGACCTTCGAGCGCGACCAGCTCGACTCCTACGTGCACGGCAGCCACGGCTGACCCGTTTCTGTCCTTCCTACCTGTCATCGGCCACCCGGCCACCCGGCCACCCGGCCACCCCACGACGCCGCCGAGCCGGCCCATCCGCAGGCCGGTACGCCGCCGAGCCGGCCCATCCGCAGGCCGGTACGCTGCCGAGCCGGAGAGGTCATACATGAAGCCCGAGAAGCCCGAGATCGACTTCCCTGACGGCCCGCCACCGACCGATCTCGAGGTCACCGACCTCAGTGAAGGTGAGGGCCCCGAGGCCGCTGACGGCCAGACGGTGCACGTGCACTACGTCGGCGTCGCACACTCCACCGGGGAGGAGTTCGACGCGTCGTACAACCGTGGAGAGCCCCTGGCCTTCCGGCTGGGGACGGGGCAGGTGATCTCCGGCTGGGACCAGGGCGTGCGCGGCATGAGGGTCGGTGGACGTCGCCGGCTGGTCATCCCGCCGCACCTGGGCTACGGCGACCGGGGAGCCGGTGGCGTCATCAAGCCCGGCGAGACCTTGATCTTCATCGTGGACCTCGTCGCCGTCCGCTGACCCCGTCGCTTCCGCCCGTCCTCAGCGGTCGACCCGTCGCATCCGCAGGGTCACGCCACGCGGAACGAATCCTCGCCGACGTTGACGACGTCGCCTCTGAGCAGTTGACGTCCGCGCCGGGTCTCGGTCGTGCCATTCACGGCTACCAGTCGCCGGAGCAACAGGGGCTTGGCCTCCGCGCCGTTGTCGATCACGTCGGCGAGCTTGAGGAACTGGCCGAGACGGATCGGCTCGTCACGGATCGGGACGTCGCGAGGGACGGGCACGGCTTACATCCTGCCGCACTGCCGTCAGCGCTTTGCATCGGCATTCACGTGCATGGATCAACGGTTCATGTCGCGCCGAATGGCCATGTGGCTCCCGGTCCACCGAGCAGAGAACGACCCGCGCTTCCTTTCGGCAACCCGGACGAAACCAGGCGTACGGCGCTCGCCCCGGGCCTCCACAAACGGGGGTCTCATCCAGCCCCCGGCGGCCACAGACGCCGGCTCGACCCAGCCCCGGCCGCCACAGACGCCGGCTCGACCCCGCCCCGGCCGCCACAGACGCCGGCTCGACCCCGCCCCGGCCGCCGCCACAGACGCCGGCTCGACCCCGCCCCGGCCGCCACACACGCCGGGTCGACCCGAGGGTGGGTCAGAACAGGACCGTGAAGGCATGGATGACGACGCCCACCAGGCCGCCGACGATCGTGCCGTTGATCCGGATGAACTGCAGGTCGCGGCCGACGTGCAGCTCGATCTTGCGGGCCGCCTCCTTGCCGTCCCAGCGGTTCACGGTGTGCGTGATCACGGCCGTCAGCTCGTCGCCGTAGCGGGCGACGGCGAAGACCGCGAGGTCGGCGGCGTACCCGTCGATCTTCGCCCGCAGCTCACCGTCGCGCTGCAGCCGTTCCCCGAAGGAGATGAGCTCGTGCAGCGCGCGCCGACGGACCAGACCGTCGGCATCCGCCAGGGACTCGAGCAGGGCCCGCCGGAACGCGTTCCACAGCGACGTGGCGGTCACCACGAGCTGGGGATGGGCCAGCACCCTGTTCTTGAGCCGCTCCGTCCGTTCCTGGGTCGCCGGGTCGTGGAGCAGGTCCTCGGCGAGCTGGGCCAGTGCACTGTCCAGGGCGGTCCGCGCATGGTGGTGCGGGTCGGTCCTGATGTCCTCGACCCAGGCGACGGCCTCGACGTAGAGCCGGTGGGTCACCCGGTCGTTGAGCGCAGGCGGTGACCACCATGGCGCCCGCTCCTCGACGACCTCGACGAACGTCCTCTCGTTCTGGGTCAGCCAGCGATGCGCCTCGTCGAGCACCAGGTCGACGAGTCCGTGGTGCGCCCCGTCGCGCAGCACCTCCTCGAGCAGGCTGCCGGCGACCGGGCTGATCGGCTCCGCGATGAACCGCGGCAGCAGCGCCTCCTCGACGAAGGAGGCCAGGTCCTCGTCGCGGATCTGGGAGACCGCGATGTGGAGCACGCTGGCCGCCTCGTCCACGACCCGGCGCGCGTTGGTCTGCACGGCCAGCCATCCCCCCAGCCGGCCGCTGAGCCCGGCGATGGCCATCCGCTCCCGGATCGTCGACTCCTGCAGGAAGTTCTCGCCGACGAACTCCTCGAGGCTGCGGCCGAGGTCCTCCTTGCGCCGCGGGATCAGCGCGGTGTGCGGCACCGGCAGGCCGAGCGGATGCTTGAACAGCGCCGTGACCGCGAACCAGTCCGCGATCGCGCCGACCATGGATGCCTCGGCACCTGCGTTCACGAACCCCAGGAACCCGGAGTCGTGCAGGGTCACGACGTAGACGACAGCGGCCAGGGCCAGCAGGCCCACTGCGAGGCTCCGCATCCGCCGCAGACCGCGGCGGCGTTGCTCGTCCAGCTCCGGGTTGGCAGTGACGATGGGGTGCGCTGAGAGGCTCATCGGCCCCGAACCTACAGTTCGCTCACGCTCGGGCAGGTTCGCGGGCCGAGGGTACGGCGAGCGCTGAGGGCACCAGGATCACGGCCACCAGCAGCAGAGCATGGAGCACGCCGACGTGGCTGCCCAGGAAGCCGACCAGCGGCGGCCCGCCCAGGAACGCCGTGTAGCCGATCGTGGACACCACACTGACCCGTGCCGGGGCCTTGACCGGGTCGTCGGCCGCGGCGCTCATCCCGACCGGGAAGCCCAGGGAGGCCCCGACGCCCCACAGCAGGATGCCCAGGGTGACGAGCACGCCGAGCTGGCCGAAGACCACCAGCAGCACCCCGACGCCGGCGACCCCCATGCTTGCCCACAGCACGCGAAGCCGCCCGAACCGGTCCAGCAGTGCGGTGCCGACGACCCGGCCGCCGGTCATCGCCACCACGAACAGGGCGAACGCAGCCGCGCCGAGCCAGGCGGGTGCGCCGTACCCATCCACCGTGGCCACCCCGATCCAGTCGTTCGCCACCCCCTCGGTGAGCGCCATGGCCAGCACCATCACCCCGATGAGCAGGGTCCGTGGCTCGGCCCAGGCCCCCAGGGCGTGGCTCGGGGCCTTCTCCTCCTCGACGAGACCAGCGGGGAGGAAGCGACGCACGGACAGCGCACCGAGGCCAGCGACGAGTACGGCGACCACGCCCAGGTGCCAGGCGAGGTCGACCCCGACCAGCGTGGTCAGCGTGCCGAGCCCGGCGCCGGCCACCGACCCGAGGCTGAACGAGGCGTGGAAGCGGGGCATCACCGACCGGCCGAGCCGGCGCTCGACCTCGGCTCCCTCGACGTTCATGGAGACGTCCCACGCACCGTTGCCGAAGCCGAGCAGCAGGAGGCCGACGGCGGTGACCGGGACTGAGCCGAGCACACCGGCCGCGACTCCCACCGCGAGCAGGCCGGAGCCCTCGACGGCGGCGGCCACGACCACGACCCGGCGGGCACCGAAGCGCTGCACCGCGGCACCGGTCGCCGGCAGGGATACGACCGACCCGAGCGAGGCGGCAAGCAGCAGCAGCCCGAGCCGACCGGGGCCCAGGTCCAGCAGCTGCCGGGCCGACGGGATCCGCGAGGCCCAGGTGGCGAAGGTCAGCCCGTTCAGGAAGAAGGTGGCCAGCACAGCGTTGCGCGCTGACAGCAGCCGACGGTCCTCTGTACCGGTAGAGACTGACACCCGCAGAGCATAGCGCGCACACACCCAGGTCGTGGTGCGCGTCCTGCGTCGGGCAAGCATGGCAGGATGCGCCCATGACCAGGACGGTGATGACCTTCGGCACCTTCGACGTCTTCCACGTCGGTCATCTCCGGGTGATCCAGCGGGCCGCCGAGTTCGGGGACCGGCTGGTGGTCGGTGTCTCCGCGGACGCGTTGAACGTGAGCAAGAAGGGTCGGGCGCCGGTGTTCTCCGAGGCCGAGCGCCTCGAGATCGTGGCGGCGCTCAAGCCGGTCGACGCCGTCTTCATCGAGGAGAGCCTGGAGCTCAAGCGGACCTACCTGACCGAGCACCGGGCCGACGTCCTGGTGATGGGCGACGACTGGGCCGGCCGCTTCGACGAGTTCAAGGACATCTGCGAGGTGCACTACCTGCCTCGCACGCCCGCCATCTCCACCACGGCCCTGATCGAGAAGATCTCCTCCGGCCCGGTGTAGGCGAGGCGGCCTCAGCCGCCGGACCTCAGCCGCCGGACCTCAGCCGCCGAACCTCAGCCGCCGGACCTCAGCCGTCCTGGCCCCAGTTCGCCACGATCGCCGCCACCGGCGGGATGGCGGCGGCCACCACGCTCATCACCAGAGCCGCCGGGACGGACCAGAAGCGCACCACGTTCCAGGCCAGCACGATGAGCGTGATGCAGATGCCCATCAGCCAGAAGTAGGCCTTCTTGCGCTGGCGCGAGGGCTCGCCCAACGGCTCGTCGTCGTGGTCAACCACACAGCCCACGGTACGTCGAGCGGGCGGTCGCCGAGCGCCGGAGCCGATACCATCGGGGACATGCCCTCCGCCCAGTCCCGGCCGCCTGCGGCCCGCAAGCACCTGATGGTGCCGGGGCAGCCACGCCCGCAGCAGCGGAGCACCAGTCTCACCACCGTCCAGCGCTGGGTGATGTCGTCGCTGACGGCCATCACGATCCTGCACATGTCAGCGGGCATCGTGGTGGCGGCCTACGTCTCGGACCGGCGCAGCTCCCAGATCGGCCTGCTGGTGATCGCCGCCGCGTTCGGCGTGCTGGCCTTCGTCGCGGCCCTGCTGATCCACCGGCGCAGCCCGCTGTCGTGGTGGCTGCTCCCGGGGCTGCTGCCGGCGTTGGTCGGCGGCTACCTCATCCTGCGCTGACGCCGGAGCAGCCCCCCGAGCAGCCGCCCGGCCGCAGACCCCGGCCGCAGACCCCGGCCGCAGACCCCGGCCGCAGACCCGGGCCGCGCCGGGGCTAGGACTCGTCCTGAGGCGCTGCCGGACGCACGATGACCACGGGGCACCCCGCGTGGTTGGCCATCTTGGTGCTCACCGAGCCGAGCAGCAGGCCGGCGAACCCACCGAGCCCGCGCGAGCCGACCACCAGCAGGTCGGCGCCCTTGGACGCCTCGAGCAGCACGCTGGCCGCGCTTCCCCGGCCGATCGACGGCCGGACGTTGGACAGCGGGCTGCCGCCCAGCTCCTCCTTCACCACGTCGCGGACGAGCTGCTCTGCGGCCCCGTGCTGCTCCTCCACGGCAGCGGGCGCCCGCCGGCCGGGGCTGAGGCCGACACCGGCCCCCGGGCTCGGGGAGTCCCAGGCGTGCACCACGTTCAGCTCGGCGTCGTGAGCCAGCGCCTCCTCGGCCGCCCACCTGAGCGCGTGCCTCGACGTCTCTGACCCGTCCACGCCGACGACGATGCGTCGCGTCGTCCCGGATCGGTCGACAGTGACCATGGCTTCCTCCACCTAGGGCTACAGGGGCAGTCGCAGGCGGACCGAGGGCCGGGCTGCCGCGTGCGCGCCCTGTTCCCGGACCCGGGGTTGTCATGCACCGGTGGTCCGTCCGGATCGTCCCCGGCGGCGTCGGGTGCCCGTGGTACGGGGGACGC
>JAICWH010000013.1 GCA_025934895.1 Nocardioidaceae bacterium
CTCGAGTCGTGCCCAGATCGTCTCGGCCATGCGATGACCTTCGCCGACAAGTGCCAATGGCATGCCCCGGATCGCGCATTGGCTCACCGCCCGCAGTGGTCCTTGGCGGCCGGATCATGCTGTTGCTTGCTTGCCGTCTAGGCCTGGAGGGTTTGCACATCGCCGCTTTCCGACACCCGCGGGGAGCCATTTGTGCACGTCAGGACTGGTCGGAGCGGTCTACGGCGAGCCAGCAACGCCAGTTCACCGATGTCCCGCATCAGGATCCGCTACCGGCGAGTGGCGGCAGGTCAGTTTGAGCAGTCGACCGCGACTGCGAGCGCGGCGCAGATCTCTCGCATCCGGGCCTCGGCCACCCGTCCCAGCCGTTCGACCAAGATCGCGGTCGAGACGCTTTCGATCGAGTCGAGATTGACCGCCGAGCGAAGTGGCACCGGGTCGTCACCGGGGTCGAGGACAACTTCACTCCGGAGGCCTCGGATGGTGGTCGTGCAGGGGGCGATGAGTGCGCGGCGATGGCGCGGGATGACGGCGTCGCGAGACAGGACGACGACGGGTCTGCGGCCGATCTCCGCCATCTCACACCACCACATCTCCCCACGTGTGGGGAAGTCGGTCATGACCTCGCGACCGCCCGTCGGAACGAGGCCAAGTCCCCCCATTCGTCTGGCTCATCGAGCGGATGCGCGTCGTACGCGGCGTAGCTAGCGTCCACTTCGGCCGAGCGGTGGCGCGCCAGTAGGGCAGCGAGGGCTTCGTCCACAAGAGCGGAGTCAGGCTTCCCGGATGCCTTGCGAGCGCTCTCGAGGAGGCGGGCGTCCACCGTGGTGCTCAAGCGTGTGCGACTCATGCCACAATCATGCCATGCAGAGGCCTCGGCTCGGGTTGGCGTGCGGGTGTCGCCGCAATGCACACCAGCGGCCGGGGTGCGTGACCTCATAGGAGCCTGTGCGAGAGGCGCCCATCACTGGCCTGTCCGCTCTGCCCGACCGCTGTCTGAATTTCACCGTGGACGGTGAAGCAAGGAACCAAACGCTCCCTGCTCACGGACGGGGCCGGAATGCCGCTGGGCTGCGTGAGCGCACCCCCCAACCGTCATGACTCACCGCTGCTCCGGCCGAGTGCGCCCAAGCGTCGCGAGACATCTTCGGTACCGACGCCGGTCCCGCCGATTTGTACGAATTCTTCTCCGGGATCGACCTGTCGCTGCTCTTTGACCAGCCCGGTGGGCGGCTCGACGCGGAGATCAACCTAGGCCCGGATGCGCCGTTCCCTCACGCTCTCGACGTGTTGACGGAAGCTGGGGTAAAGACGGTGTCCGAGGGGGGACTTGAACCCCCACGCCCGATAAAGGGCACTAGCACCTCAAGCTAGCGCGTCTACCTATTCCGCCACCCGGACCGGGTCGCTGGGCAGGCTTCGACGAACCTGACAGCGGGCGTCACTCTAGCAAAGGGAAGCCGGACGCGACGCATGGGGACTCTGGGGGCGGCGCCTGTCAGGATGGGTCCATGACCGGGTGTTCCGAGGACCACGCATACGACCCCGCGGCCGAGGTGGTCGACATCTGTCGCGACCTGATCCGCGTGGACACCACCAACTACGGCGACGGCTCGGGGCCCGGCGAGCGCAAGGCCGCCGAGCACGTGGCGACGCTGCTCGACGAGGTCGGGATCGAGTCAGAGCTGTTCGAGGGTGTGGAGGGGCGCACCAACGTGGTGGCCCGGTGGGGCTCCGGATCCGGTGACCCGCTGCTGTTGCACGGGCACCTCGACGTGGTGCCCGCCCAGGCCGACGACTGGAAGGTGCATCCGTTCTCGGGGGAGGTGCAGGACGGCTACCTGTGGGGTCGCGGAGCAGTCGACATGAAGGACTTCGACGCGATGCTGCTGTCCGTCGTACGCGCCCGGGCCCGGGCTGCCGCTGAGCCCCGGCGCCCGGTGGTGCTGTGCTTCACGGCGGATGAAGAGGCCGGCGGCCACCAGGGTGCGGAGCAGATCGTGCGGAAGCGGCCGGACCTGCTGGAGGGGTGCACCGAGGCGATCGGGGAGGTCGGCGGGTTCAGTGCGACGGTCCGCGGCAGGCGGGTCTACTTGATCGAGGCGGCCGAGAAGGGGATGGCCTGGATGCGGCTGACCGCGACGGGCAATGCGGGCCACGGGTCGATGCGGCATCCGGACAACGCGGTGACAGCCCTGGCGACCGCGGTGGCGCGGATCGGCGCGCATGAATGGCCGGTCCGGCTGACGCCTTCCATGAAGGTGCTGCTGTCCGCGATCGGGGAGCTCGCCGGTGTGGAGGCGACCCCGGAGAACGCCGAGGAGCTGGTCGGGGAGTTCGGTTCGGGCGCGCGGATGCTCGGTGCGGTGATCAAGAACACCACGAACCCGACGATGCTCAGCGCGGGCTACAAGGTCAACGTGGTGCCCGCAGAGGCCACCGCCCATGTGGATGGGCGGTTCTTGCCCGGCTACGAGGACGAGTTCTTCGACACGCTGGCGGAGCTGGTCGGCGACCGGGTCCGGCTGGACTACGTCAGCAAGCAGCACGGCCTGGAGACCACCTTCGACGGTGACCTCGTGGACGCGATGACGGCCTCGTTGCTGGCGGAGGACCCGGACGCCATCGTGGCTCCCTACCTGATGTCCGGCGGCACGGACGCCAAGCACTGGCACAAGCTCGGGATCCGCTGCTTCGGGTTCGCGCCGTTGAGACTGCCCGCGAACCTCGACTTCACCGCGCTCTTCCACGGCGTGGACGAGCGGGTGCCCACCGATGCCCTACGGTTCGGGTCGCGGGTCTTCGACCGTTTCCTGGCCCGTGCGTAGCTCGGCTCGTCAGGACCTGCCCAGCCCCACGTCGAGGTCGGCGGGTTCGTCCTGACCGGGGACCGGCACCACCACCACGGGGCACTGGGCGTGTCCGACCAGCTGGGTGGCGGTGGACCCGAGCAACAGGCCGCGGAAGCCGCCGATGCCGCGTGAGCCGACGACGAGCATCTCGGCGCCCCGCGAGACCTCGAACAACCGGCGTCCCGCAGACCCGTGCAGCACGTGGCAGCTGACCTCGGCGCCCTCGGGGAGCTTCAGCGACGCGATGTCGCGCCGCAAGCGCTGGAGGACGGCGTCCTCGAAATCGCTCAGCGGAGGGACGTAGCCCGCCGACCAGGTGGCAGGGCGTGGGGCCGACGACAGCGCCCAGGTGCGGACCACCAGGAGCCTGGTTCCCAGCCGGGCCGCCAGGCGGGCCGCCCACCGCACAGCCGTCCCGGACGGGTCCGAGCCGTCGTGCCCGACGAGCACGGCCCCGGTGGCGTCCAGGGTGGTGCTGACCTTCTGCACTGGCCCTCCGGCTCAGACGAGGTACGTCGACCGTTGGCGGATGATCTTGCGACGCAGCACCACCCGGCGGGTCCCGTCGGCCGACAGCCGTAGCCGGTCGAGCTCCCAGCCGCCATGCTCGGCGCGGTCGACGAGCATCCGGGTCACGGCGCTGCGGGAGAGCTCGCGGGAGATGGTGAGCCGCTCGAACTCGTACTCGACGCCTGGGCGGAGTGCGGTGCGTCGCGAGATCGTGTCCAGTGGAGCGCGAGACATGCGGACCATGGTGACACGCCGTTCCAGCCTCGCGCCCTGCCCGGGTCGCATGTCGGTCCGCGGACCGCTCAGATCCGCAACGGGCCGCCGGACACATCGTCGAGCGCGGTGACGATCTGGGCCGGAAGCGCCACGTCGTCCACCATCAGCGAACCCCGGAGCTGAGCAGCGGTCCGGGCGCCGATGATCGGCGCGGTGACGCCGGGGCGGTCGCGGACCCAGAGCAGCGCCACCTCGAGCGGAGACCAGTCCAACCCCTCGGCCGCGCGGGCCACGGCCTCCACGACCCGGGAGCTGCGCTCGCCGAGGTAGCCAGCCACGAAGCTGGCGAAGTGGGTCGACGCGCCTCGGGAGTCGGCTGGCGTGCCGCGACGGTACTTGCCGGTGAGCACGCCTCGACCCAGTGGCGACCATGGCAGGATGCCCAGCCCGAGAGCGGCCGCTGCGGGCAGCACCTCGGCCTCGACGCTGCGGTTCACCAGGGAGTACTCCACCTGGTTCGAGGCCAACAGGGCCCGGCCCGGCAGGGCGCACTGCCAGGTCGCGGCCTGCGCGCTCTGCCAGCCCGAGTAGTTCGACACCCCGACGTACGCCGCCCGGCCGGTCGTGACCGCGTAGTCGAGCGCTGTCAGGGTCTCCTCGAGGGGCACCTCGTCGGACCAGGCGTGCACCTGCCACAGGTCGACATGGTCGACTCCGAGCCGCCGGAGCGACGCGTCCAGGGTGGCGAGGAGGTGGCCGCG
The DNA here is from genome assembly GCA_025934895.1 of Nocardioidaceae bacterium. Classification (GTDB taxonomy): domain Bacteria; phylum Actinomycetota; class Actinomycetes; order Propionibacteriales; family Nocardioidaceae; genus Nocardioides_B. Next base: position 4,340 of record JAICWH010000013.1, read on the forward strand.
TGAGGTGTTCGTCTCCCGGGTCCCGCGGTTGCGGCCGATGCCCGCCTTCGTCGCGATGACCAGGTCGTCGCGCGGCACCACGTCGCCGATGAGCGACCCGATGAGCTCCTCGGACGCGCCGTCGCCGTACCCCGCGGCCGTGTCCAGCAGGGTGCCTCCGGCCTCGGTGAAGGCGACGAGTTGCTCCCGTGCCTCGTGCTCGTCGGTGTCACGGCCCCAGGTGAGCGTCCCGAGGCCCAGACGCGAGACCTTGAGCCCGGTCCGACCGAGGTAGCGCTGCTGCATGCGCTCACGGTAGCGAGCATGTGTGCCGAAGTCAGGCTGCGTTCATCTGTCCCCCCGTAGTCTGTGCCCGGCCGTCCCCTCACCAGAATTGAACCCATGGACTACATCCAGGCAGTCGTGCTCGGCCTCGTCGAGGGGCTCACTGAGTTCCTCCCGGTCTCGAGCACCGGCCACCTCACGATCGCGGAGAAGCTGCTCGGGCTCGACGTGGCCGACACCACCGTCACGGCCTACACCGCGGTCATCCAGATGGGGGCGATCCTCGCGGTCGTGGTCTACTTCTGGGCCGACATCTGGCGGATCGCGAAGGCCTGGGCCCAGGGCCTGGTGAAGCCCGAGCTCCGCGGCAGGCTGGACCACCGGATGGGCTGGTACATCATCCTCGGGTCCGTCCCGATCGGCGTTGTCGGGCTGCTCGCCAAGGACGTGATCACCGGTCCGCTCCGCTCGCTGTGGGTGGTTGCGGCCGCGCTGATCGCGTGGAGCGCCGTGATGCTGTACGCCGAGCGCCGGGGGCGTCAGGTGCGAGGGGAGAAGGACCTCACGCTCAAGGACGCGCTGGTCGTCGGACTCGTCCAGTGCGTGGCCCTGGTCCCCGGGGTCTCCAGGTCCGGTGCCACCATCTCGACCGGTCTGCTGGTCGGCCTGGACCGGGTCACCGCCACCCGGTTGTCCTTCTTCCTGTCCATCCCGGCCCTGTTCGCGGCCGGACTCTTCGAGCTGAAGGACGCCGTGGGAGGCAACATCGGGATCGGGCAGACGGTCGTCGGCACGGTGGTGAGCTTCGTCGTCGCCTACGCGACCGTCGCCTGGCTGCTCAGGTTCGTGGCCGGCAACTCGATCGGCAAGTTCGTGCCCTACCGTGTCGCTCTCGGCGTCGTGCTGCTCGTGCTCCTCGGGGTCGGCGCGATGGCACCGACCTGAGGTTGGCAGCCACAGCCGGCGGCTACAGCCAGCCGGACTTCTTGAACGCGCGGTAGAGCAGGAACGACGCGATGAGCATCAACGAGAGAGCGTAGAAGTAGCCGAAGTGCCAGTGCAGCTCGGGGATGTAGTCGAAGTTCATCCCGTAGATGCCGGCCACCAGGGTGCCGACCGCCGCGATCGCCACCCAGGCGGAGATCTTGCGCATGTCGGAGTTCTGCTGGACGCTGATCCGGGCCAGGTGGGCGTCGAACGCCGCCGACAGCAGACCGTCGAGTGTCTCTACGTTCTCGGAGATCCGCAGCAGGTGGTCGGTCACGTCGCGGAAGAACGGGGCCGACTCCTGGGTGATGAGGGGCACTGAGCCGGCCGCGAAGCGCTTCATCGGCTCGCGGAGCGGGTTCACGGCTCGTCGTACCTCGGCGAGCTCCCGCTTGAGGACGTAGATGCGCTGCGAGTCCTCGCTGCGCACCGGGGAGAACACCGAGGTCTCGACCTCGTCCACGTCCTCGGTCAGCGAGGTGGCGACCAGCTCATACTCGTCGACGACCCGGTCGCAGATCGCGTAGACCACAGCGGAGGGGCCGTGACCGAGCACCGCGGTCTGCTGCTCCAGGTTGATCCGGGCCTGGTGCAGCTCGGCACCCTCGCCGTGCCGCACGCTCACGATGTAGTTGCGACCGACGAAGAGGTTGATCTCGCCCGTCTCCACGGCGTCGAACTCGTCGACGTACCAGAGTGTCTTGAGCACCAGGAACAGCCCGTCGTCGTAGCGCTCGAGCTTAGGTCTCTGATGAGCCTTGAGGGCGTCCTCGACCGCGAGCGGGTGCAGGTCGAACACCTTCGCCACTCGGTTGAGCTCGTCCTCCGCCGGCTTGTGCAGCCCCACCCAGACGAAGTCGCCGTCGCCGATCGCAGCGTCACGCACGGTCGTCAGGTCGTCCTTGTCGCACTGCACCTGGACCCGCACCCCGTCTCGGTACAACGCGCTGTCGACGATCATGTGGCTCAGAGTACGTCTCGCACGACCGGCGTCCGCCCACCGACGCGGGTCGTAGGGTCGGGTCATGGCGACCCTGATCCTGGCCCGGCACGGCCGCACGACCGCGAACGTCACAGGCGTGCTGGCCGGACGGAGCAGGGGCGTCCATCTCGACGACACCGGACGCGAGCAGGCGCGGGTGGCCGCCGGACGACTGGCCGGTGTGCCGCTGGCCGCGGTCGTCACCAGCCCGCTCGAGCGCTGCCGTGAGACGGCCCGCGAGATCGTCCGGCAGCAGGCGGACCCCCCGAGAGTGACCCGCGAGCGTGGGCTGCTGGAGTGCGACTACGGCTCGTGGACCGGCCGGGAGCTCAAGACCCTGGCGAAGGAGCCGCTGTGGCGGACGGTCCAGGGTCATCCGTCGGCGGCCCGGTTCCCCGAGGGTGAGTCGATGACCGCGATGTCGTCGCGAGCCGTGGGCGCGGTACGGCGGTGGGACGCGGGGGTCGAGGAGGACCACGGCCCCGGCGCCGTCTGGGTGGCGGTGAGCCACGGGGACGTGATCAAGGCGATCCTTGCCGACGCCCTCGGCATCCACCTCGACGCCTTCCAGCGGATCGTGGTCGACCCCGCCTCGCTGTCGGTCGTCCGTTACACCCCCGGGCGCCCGTTCGTAGTCACCATGAACAGCATCGCCGGCGACCTGTCCCACCTGAAGCCGCCCACCCGCAAGCGGCGCAGCCGCAAGGTCAGCAGCGACGCCGCCGTCGGGGGCGGTGCCGGTCCGGGGGCTGGGAGTACCGCCTAGGCTCGTTGTCATGGCATCGGTGATCCACAGGTTCGACCCGCCCGAGCGCTTCGTCGCCGGCACGGTAGGGCCACCTGGGCAGCGCACCTTCTTCCTGCAGGCGCGCACCGGGCAGCGCGTGACCAGCGTCGCCCTGGAGAAGCAGCAGGTGCTGGTGCTGGCCGAGCGCATCGATGAGCTGCTCGACGAGCTGCTCAGTGCTGCCGAGGTCGAGACGCCGATCCCGGCTATCCCGCCCGTCGCCCTGGAGGACAACGCCCCGCTCGAGCAGCCCATCGTCGAGGAGTTCCGGGCCGGCACGATGACCCTGTCCTGGGACTCCGCAGACGAGCGGGTCGTGGTCGAGGTGTTCCCCTACACCGAGGACGCGGTGGTCGAGCCCGGCACGCCCGAGGAGGAGGTCGAGGAGACCGAGCCGGAGGAGGTGCTCGTCGTCCGACTGCCCGCGGGCCTGGCCCGGGCGTTCAGCAAGCGGGCCCAGGTCGTCGTCTCGGCCGGCCGCGAGCCCTGCCCGTTCTGCGGCGGCCCGCTGGACCCGGCCGGCCACCTCTGTCCGCGTGCGAACGGCTTCCGTCGGACCGCGGCGGCTCCGGAGGCATGACCTCCTCCGTGGGCGGCATCGACCCGGGCGACGAGCCGGCCGAGCACGCGCTGCTGACCCGCGGCGAGATCGAGATCCGGGGGCGCATCATGCCGGCGTCCAACGCCACGTTCTACGCCACGGCCGCGCTCGGGGGCCAGAGCATGGAGGTCGTCTACAAGCCGGTGGCGGGGGAGCGGCCGCTGTGGGACTTCCCCGAGGGCACGTTGGCCGAGCGTGAGGTGGCGGCGTTCGCCGTGTCGCAGGCGCTCGGCTGGGACGTCGTGCCCCCGACGGTGCTGCGGGCGGACGGTCCCGCCGGGGTCGGGATGGTGCAGGCCTGGAGGGAGCCCGACGTCAGCCAGGACCCGGTCGACCTGGTGCCGACCCGAGCTGTCCCGGAGGGCTACCTGCATGTCCTGGACGCCTACGACGGGCGTGACCGGGAGGTGTCGCTGGTGCACGAGGACAGCGACCCGCTGCGCCGGATGGCGGTCTTCGACATCGTCGTCAACAACGCCGACCGCAAGGGCGGACATGTGCTGGCGATGCCCGACGGCCACCGCCACGGCGTCGACCACGGGTTGTCCTTCCACGTCGACCACAAGCTGCGGACGGTGCTGTGGGGCTGGGCGCGCGAGCCGTTGGCGCTCGAGGACGCGGCTGGCCTTCGAAGGCTCCTGGAGCAGCTCTGCACGGCTGACAGCGACCTCAACGTGCTGCTCGCCGAGCTCCTGATGGCCGACGAGGTGGCCGCGACCCGGACCCGGTGCGAGCTGCTGCTGAGGCGCAACAGGATGCCGGCTCCGTCCGGCGGCCGGCCCTCGATCCCGTGGCCGGCCTTCTAGCATCCGACCGTTAGGCTGCCCGCATGCGTGCCTGGACGAGCCCCGTGGTGCCTCGGCTCGACCTCGAGCCGGCCGGCGCCGTCCACGTGCACGACACCGCGACGGATGCCCTGCGCGCCATCGAGCCCTCGGGGTCCGCGCGCCTGTACGTCTGCGGGATCACGCCCTACGACGCCACGCACATCGGTCACGCCGCGACCTACATCGGGTTCGACCTGCTGAACCGTGCCTGGCGCGACGCCGGGCTCGAGGTGCACTACGTCCAGAACGTCACCGATGTCGACGACCCGCTGCTCGAGCGGGCGACCGCGACCGGCGTGGACTGGGCCGAGCTCGCGGAGCGGGAGACGGAGCTGTTCCGCACCGACATGGCCGCCTTGCGGGTGCTCGCACCCGAGGACTACATCGGCGCGGTGGAGTCCATCCCGCTCGACGTCGAGCTGATCGAGCGGCTGCTCGAGCGGGGGAGCGTCTACGAGGTGGAGGGCGACCTGTACTTCGACGTGCACTCCGACGTGCGGTTCGGCGGCGTCTCACGGCTCGACGAGGCGCAGATGCTCGAGGTGTTCGCCCAGCGCGGCGGCGACCCCGACCGGCCCGGCAAGAAGCACCCGCTGGACTGCGTGCTGTGGCAGGTGGAGCGTCCCGGCGAGCCGGCCTGGGACTCGCCGCTGGGTCGCGGCCGGCCCGGGTGGCACATCGAGTGCTCCTCGATCGCGCTGCGCTACCTCGGCCGGGACTTCGACGTGCAAGGGGGCGGGAGCGACCTGGCCTTCCCGCACCACGAGATGAGTGCGTCGCACGCCCAGGCGGCCTTCGACGGGCTCTCCTTCGCGCACGCCTACGTGCATGCCGGGATGGTGGGCTACCAGGGCGAGAAGATGTCGAAGTCCAAGGGCAACCTGGTGCTGGTGTCGCGGCTCCGGGAGTCCGGCGTGGACCCGATGGCGATCCGGTTGGCGATCCTGGCGCACCACTACCGCTCCGACTGGGAGTGGACCGACGACGACCTGGCTGCCGCCTCGACCCGCCTGGAGTCCTGGCGGCGGTCGGTCGAGCGGACGTCGTACGACGAGGTGGTGGATCTCGCCGGCGACGTCCGCCGGGCCCTCGCGAACGACCTGGACGCTCCCGCCGCACTGGCCGCGGTGGACGCCGTGGCGACCCGGACCTCGTGCATCGGCTCGGGGGCTGGGTCCGGGGACGGCTCGGGTGCTGGGTCCCGGGACGGCTCGGGTGCTGGGTCCCGGGACGGCTCGAGTGCTGGGTCCCGGGACGGCTCGGGTGCTGCCCTGCTGCGCGCCCTGCTCGACGCCCGCCTCGGCATCCTCCTCTAAGCGACCCCACACCCGGCCGAGTCGGCGCATCCGCAGGGCGGAACCCGGCCGATTCGGCGCATCCGCAGGGCGACGCCTCGGCTCAGTCCTGGTCGGTCTCGCGCCGCTTGAGGTAGCGCTCGAACTCGCGCGCGATCGCCTCGCCGCTGGCCTGCGGGTCGTCGGCGGTGTCCCGGGTCTGTTCCAGCGCCCGGACGTAGGCGCCGATCTCCTCGTCCTCCTCCGACAGCTCGTCGACGCCGCGCTCCCAGGCGCGTGCCTCCTCGGGAAGGTCGGCCAGCGGGATGCTCACCTCGAGCAGCTCCTCGACCTGGCCGATAAGCGCCAGCGTCGCCTTCGGGCACGGCGGCTGGGCCACGTAGTGCGGCACCGCCGCCCAGAATGAGACAGCCGGCATGTCGCTCTGGGTGCAGGCGTCCTGGAAGACCCCGACGATGCCCGTGGGACCCTCGTAGTTGGACTGCTCCAGCTTGAGCCGGTCCACGATGTGCGGCTCGGTGGCCGTCCCGGAGACGGGGATCGGCCGGGTGTGCGGCGTGTCCGCGAGCAGGGCGCCCAGGGTGACCACGAGCTCGGCGCCCAGCTCCACCGATGCGGCGAGCAGCTCGGCGCAGAACTGACGCCACCGCATGTTGGGCTCGATGCCGCGCAACAGGATGACGTCACGCAACGAGCCGGGGGGCGAGCAGACCGAGAGCTGGGTCGAGGGCCAGGTGATCCTGCGGATGCCGTCCTCCCCTGCGGCCACGCTTGGCCGGTTGACCTGGAAGTCGTAGAAGTCCTCGGGGTCCATCGCTGCCACCACCCGGGCGTGCCAGACCTGGGCCAGGTGGTCCACCACCGACGACGCCGCGTCGGCCGCGTCGTTCCAGCCCTCGAAGGCCGCGATGAGGACAGGGGACCTCAGCTCGGGCACATCCTCGATCTCGATCACCTCCCCAGCCTAGACCGCGGTCAGGCGGACGCGGGGACGACGGGCTCCAGGAGCTGCGGACCCCGGCTCGGGGGCGCGCACGCCCCTCTGTCGCAGCGCCGGAACTGCCAGACTAGGGCGCGTGCGCTCCCACGATGCGGGAATCGGGTCCGAGGCCCAGATGTTGGTCCCTAGGCTGTCCGGGCACCCGGCTGGCCCACTCACCGGTCGCCGTACCGACGACACCGACCCGAGGACTCCTTGACCGACTCCCTGATCCGCCCCGACGCCACCGAGGCCCTGACCGCCGCCCTGCGGGAGCGGATCCTCGTGATGGACGGCGCCATGGGCACGATGGTCCAGCGCCACGGTCTGAGCGAGGAGGACTTTCGCGGCGCGAGGTTCGCTGACTGGGGACAGGACGTGCGGGGCAACTCCGACATGCTCAGCCTCACCCAGCCCGACGTGATCCGAGCCATCCACCGCGAGTACCTGGAGGCCGGCGCGGACCTGGTCGAGACCAACACGTTCAGCGCACAGCGGATCTCGCAGGCCGACTACGGCATGCAGGACCTCGCCTACGAGCTCAACGTCGCGTCGGCGCGGCTCGCCCGGGAGGCGTGCGACGCTGCCTCGACGGCGGACCGGCCGCGCTGGGTGATCGGTGCGCTCGGCCCGACGAACACCACCGCGTCGATCTCCCCGGACGTCAACGACCCCGGCAAGCGCAACATCACCTACGACCGGCTGGTCGAGGCCTACCTCGAGCAGGCCCGGGGGCTCGTGGACGGCGGCGCGGACCTGCTGCTGGTCGAGACGATCTTCGACACGTTGAACGCCAAGGCGGCGATCTTCGCCATCGAGACCCTGTTCGAGCAGCGTGAGCGCCGGTGGCCGGTGATCATCTCCGGGACCATCACCGACGCTTCCGGCCGGACCCTGTCGGGTCAGGTGACCGAGGCGTTCTGGAACTCCGTGCGGCACGCCCGGCCGCTGGCGATCGGCCTGAACTGCGCCCTGGGCGCCGCTGACATGCGGCCCTACGTCGCCGAGCTGTCCCGGGTCGCAGACACCTTCGTGTCCTGCTATCCCAACGCAGGTCTGCCCAACGCCTTCGGAGAGTACGACGAGGCGCCCGACCAGACCGCGGCGGTGCTCGAGGAGTTCGCCGGCAGCGGCCTGGTGAACCTCCTCGGCGGGTGCTGCGGCACCACCCCCGAACACATCGCCGCGATCGCCCGCGCGAGCGCCGACAAGCCGCCGCGCACCGTCCCGACGATCGCACCCGCCCTGCGACTGTCCGGCCTCGAGCCGCTCACCATCACCGCCGACTCGTTGTTCGTCAACGTGGGGGAGCGCACCAACATCACCGGGTCCGCACGGTTCCGCAAGCTGATCAAGGACGGCGACTACGGCACGGCGCTGTCCGTCGCGCGTCAGCAGGTGGAGGCGGGCGCCCAGGTCATCGACATCAACATGGACGAAGGGATGATCGACGGCGTCGCGGCGATGGACCGCTTCGTCAAGCTGGTGGCCAGCGAACCGGACATCTCCCGGGTCCCGGTGATGGTCGACTCCTCGAAGTTCGAGGTGATCGAGGCCGGACTCAAGTGCGTGCAGGGCAAGCCGATCGTGAACTCGATCTCCATGAAGGAGGGCGAGGACAAGTTCGTCGCGCAGGCCCGCGCCTGCCGCAAGTACGGCGCCGCCGTCGTCGTGATGGCCTTCGACGAGGACGGTCAAGCCGACAACCTCGATCGCCGCAAGGCGATCTGCCAGCGGGCCTACGACCTGCTGGTCAACGAGGTCGGATTCCCCGGTGAGGACATCATCTTCGACCCCAACATCTTCGCCGTGGCGACCGGGATCGAGGAGCACGCCAACTACGGGGTGGACTTCATCGAGGCCACCCGATGGATCAAGCAGAACCTTCCCGGGGCGCTTGTCTCCGGTGGGGTGTCGAACGTGTCGTTCTCGTTCCGCGGCAACAACCCGGTGCGCGAGGCGATCCACTCGGTGTTCCTGTACCACGCGATCCAGGCCGGGATGGACATGGGCATCGTGAACGCCGGCGCCCTGGTGGTCTACGACGAGATCGACCCCGAGCTGCGCGAGCGCATCGAGGACGTCGTACTCAACCGGCGCGGCGACAGCACCGAACGGATGCTGGAGATCGCGCCGAGGTTCGCCGGCGACGGGATGAAGCAGGAGGCAGCCAACGAGGAGTGGCGGGCCCTTCCCGTCGGGGAGCGGATCACCCACGCCCTGGTGAAGGGCATCGACGACTACGCCGAGTCCGACACCGAGGAGCTCCGCGCGACGATCTCAGCCCGCGGTGGGCGACCGATCGAGGTCATCGAGGGGCCGCTGATGGACGGCATGAACGTGGTCGGGGACCTCTTCGGCGCCGGCAAGATGTTCCTGCCCCAGGTCGTGAAGTCCGCCCGCGTGATGAAGAAGGCGGTCGCCTACCTGATCCCGTTCATCGAGGCCGAGAAGCAGCCCGGGGACGTGGAGGAGCGGAAGGGCACGATCGTCATGGCCACCGTCAAGGGGGACGTGCACGACATCGGCAAGAACATCGTCGGCGTGGTCCTGCAGTGCAACAACTACGAGGTGATCGACCTCGGCGTGATGGTGCCGGCCCAGAAGATCCTCGACACCGCCCGCGAGGTCGACGCCGACATCATCGGGCTCTCCGGGCTGATCACGCCGTCGTTGGACGAGATGGTGAACTTCGCGACCGAGATGAAGCGCCAGGAGTTCGAGATCCCGCTGCTGGTCGGCGGGGCGACCACCTCTCGCGCGCACACCGCGGTGAAGGTCGACCCCAAGTACGACGGACCCGTCGTGTGGGTCAAGGACGCCTCCCGCTCGGTGCCGGTCGTCGCCGCGCTGCTGTCCGCGGATCGACGTGGCCGGCTGATCGGCGAGGTCAACGAGGACTACGACTCGATCCGTGCGCGGCACTCGGCCAAGGTCAACGACAGGGTGATCCTGTCGATCGCGGACGCCCGCGCCAACCGGACGCCGATCGACTGGACCAGCTACACACCGCCCAGGCCGAAGACCTCCGAGCGGGTCACGGTGCTGCGCGACTACCCCCTCGGCGAGCTGAGGGACTACATCGACTGGCAGCCGTTCTTCAACGCCTGGGAGATGAAGGGCCGGTTCCCCGACATCCTCAACAACCCGGCGTCGGGCGAGGCCGCACGCAGGCTGTACGACGACGCGCAGGAGATGCTCGACCGCATCGTCGAGGAGGGCTGGCTGCGTGCCAACGCGGTGTTCGGGCTGTTCCCGGCCAACAGCGTCGGCGACGACGTCGAGGTCTACACCGACGACTCGCGGACTGAGGTGCTGACGACGCTGTGCCACCTACGCCAGCAAGGTGAGCATCGCGACGGCGTGCCGCACCGCGCGCTGAGCGACTACGTCGCGCCACGCGAGACCGGGCTGCCCGACCACGTCGGGGCGTTCGCCGTCACGGCCGGCATCGGCAGTCAGGAGAAGGTCGCCCAGTTCAAGGAGCAGCTCGACGACTACTCCGCGATCCTCCTCGAGTCGCTCGCCGACCGGCTCGCCGAGGCGTTCGCGGAGCGGCTGCACGAGCGGGTGCGCACGGAGTTCTGGGGCTACGCCGAGGGCGAGCACCTCGACAACCAGGACCTCCTCAAGGAGAGGTACGACGGGATCCGGCCCGCCCCGGGGTACCCCGCCTGCCCCGACCACACCGAGAAGATGAAGCTCTGGGACCTTCTCGACGTCGAGGAGAACACCGGCATCACCCTGACCGAGAGCATGGCCATGTGGCCCGGCGCAGCCGTCAGTGGCTGGTACTTCTCACACCCGCAGTCGCAGTACTTCGTGGTCGGTCGGATCGCCAAGGACCAGGTCGAGGACTACGCCGCCCGCACGAAGATGACAGTGGCCGAGACCGAGCGGTGGCTGTCCCCGAACCTCGCTTACGACCCCGAGGAGTGAGCGTGCGCGGACTGCCCGGGGTCGCTGCGGTGCTCTGGGACATGGACGGCACCCTCGTCGACACCGAGCCGTACTGGATCGAGAGCGAGTTCGAGATCGTCGAGGAGCACGGCGGCACCTGGACCCACGAGCACGCGATGAACCTCGTCGGCAACGACCTGCTCGACTCCGGGCGCTACATCCACGAGCACGCCCGGATCGACCTCGAGCCGTCGGAGATCGTGGAGCTGCTCCTGGACCGGGTGATGACCAGGATGGGCCGCACCATGCCTTGGCGCCCGGGAGCGGTCGAGCTGCTCACCGACCTGCGTGAGCGAGGGGTCCGCTGCGCGCTCGTCACGATGTCCTACCGCCGGTTCGTGGCGCCCATCCTCGGCGCCCTGCCCGAGGGCACCTTCGAGGTGGTCGTGACCGGTGACACGGTCAGCCAGGGCAAGCCGCACCCAGAGGCCTACCTTCACGCGGCGGCCAGCCTCGGGGTGGATCCGGCCTCGACCCTCGCGATCGAGGACTCCAACACGGGTGCGCGAGCCGCCGAGTCGGCGGGATGCACGGTCCTGGTGGTGGAGCACCACGTGCCGGTCCTGGCCAGCGAGCGCCGGGTCCTAGTGCAGTCGCTCGCCGGGATGACCGCGGACGATCTGCCTACCCTGCTGCCACCCACCCCTCGCTGATGGAAGGGGCAGCCGTCAGGGTCGTCCGGCTGGCCCGCTTCCCGGTCAAGGCCTGCGCCGCGGAGCTGCGTGACGAGGTCGAGGCCGGTGTGAGCGGCCTGCGCAACGACCGGGTGCTCGCAGTTGTGGCCGGCGACCGGATCCTGACCCAGCGCGAGGTGCCGGCGCTAGCCAGGGTGCGCCCGTCGCTCGACGACGCGACGGCCCGGTTGACGCTGGCGGTCGAGGGGCCCGCTGGAGTGGTGCAGGGCCGGGTCACCACCCAGGGCCCGGCCCGCGACGTGCTGCTCTTCGACGAGCCGGTAGCAGTCGTGGACCAGTCCGAGCTGTTTTCGCAGTGGCTCTCGGAGGTGCTCGGGCAACCGGTCCGGCTGGTAGCGGCCCCGGAGACGACGCGCCGGACGAGCCCGGGTGATGTGCACGGGTTGACGGTGCTCTCCGACGCGGCGAGCGTGTCCCTGCACTCGCTGGCGTCCGTGGCGCAGCTCAACGACGCCCTCGCCGAGCGTGGTCTGCCGCCGGTGCCGGCCGACCGTTTCAGGGCGAACATCGTCGTGGCCGGCTGCGACGCCCATGCCGAGGACGCGGCCGGCAGGGTGGAGGTGGGCGGGGTGGTGCTGAGGTTCGCCGCACTCGACTCCCGGTGCGTGGTCACGACGGTCGACCAGGTCTCCGGCGAGCGTGCGGGTCCTGAGCCGCTGCGCACGTTGACCCGCTACCGGCGGTCCGCCGGCGGTGGGGTGGCCTTCGGAACCTACCTGACCGTGGAGAGGTGCGGCGTGCTGCGGGTGGGTGACCCGGTCCGGCTCGGGACCTCGTGACCCGACGGCCCGCCGGCCGTGCCTCGACCCGGCCGGTCACGACGAGCGCTCCGGCGTCGGGATCGGCGGCGGGGTGCCACCCCACGCGGGACAGATCGACTGGTGGGCGCACCACCCGCACAGCGAGCTCTTGCTGGGTCGCCAGTCGCCGGTCTCCGTGGCCGAGACGATGGCCCGCCACAGCGCCTCGACCTTGCGCTCGGTGGCCAGCAGGTCCTGCTCGTCGGGGGTGTAGCGCAGCAGCTCGCCGCTGCCGAGGTAGATCAGCTGCAGCACCCGGGGGACGACGCCGCGCGTGCGCCAGATCACCAGGGCGTAGAACTTCATCTGGAAGAGCGCCTTCGCCTCGAAGCTCTCACCGGGCGCCTTGCCCGTCTTGTAGTCGACGACCCGGATCTCCCCGGTCGGCGTCACGTCGAGCCGGTCGACGAAGCCGCGCAGCAGCAGCTTGGAGTCCAGCAGCGTCTCCACGTAGGCCTCGCGCTCGGCCGGCTCGAGCCGCGTCGGGTCCTCGAGGGTGAAGTAGCGCCCGAGGGACTCCCGGCAGGACGCCAGCCACGCCGCGATCTCCGGACCACCGCTGCTGTCGGCACCGAACATCTCCGCGATGTCCGGCTCGGCCGCGACCAGCTCGTCCCATGCCGGGCCCAGCAGGCTCGCCGCCCGGTCCGGTGTTCGGTCCGCGGCGGGCAGGTCGAAGAGGTTCTCCAGCACCCGGTGCACCACGGTGCCGCGGACGGCGTCCGGCGAGAACGGCTCCGGGAGGCGGTCCACCGTGCGGAACCGGAACAGCAGCGGGCAGGACATGAAGTCGCTGGCCCGGCTCGGGGACAGCGATCCCAGCACCTCGACCCCGTCAACCACCGTGCGGTCCGGCCGCTGCGTCGTGTCACTGCCCATCTCTGTGCGGAGCACCTCTTCCTTGAGCCGTCGGTCGGAGATCCGACTTCGACGTACCCGACCCTAGGCGAGAGGACCGACAGTCCCGGCCGCGTCGCCGCGATAGCCTCGAGAGGTGAGGCACAGACCCGGTGAGCCCGGCCCGCCGGCGGCCAGGCGGCCAGGCGACACGCTGCGCATCGGTCAGATCGGAGGGGTCGACGTCCTCGTCAGGTCCTCGTGGCTGGTCGTGGCGGCGCTGCTGGCGGTGGTGCTCGCTCCCGAGGTCGAGATGGCCCAACCGGGCCTCGGAGCCTGGAAGTACGTCGCCGGGGTGGCGTTCGCCGTGCTGCTGTACCTGACCGTGCTCCTGCACGAGGCGTCCCATGCCCTGATGGCCCAGCACTACGGCCTGCCGGTGAAGTCGATCACGCTGCACTTCCTCGGTGGGGTCACCGAGATGGACGGCGAGCCGGACACCCCCGGGCGGGAGTTCGGCGTCTCCGTGGTCGGCCCCTTGACCTCGCTCGGGGTCGGGCTGGTGTTCCTCGGGCTGCACCAGCTGGTCACCTCCGGGGTGCTCGGGCTGGCGGTCTGGAGCCTGGCCTACGCCAACCTGGCCGTCGGTGTCCTCAACCTCGTTCCGGGTCTCCCGCTCGACGGGGGACGCGTGCTGCGCTCGGCAGTGTGGAAGGCGACCGGCAACCCCCACCAGGGGACCATCGTCGCCGGCTGGGGCGGCCGGGTGTTCGCCGTGGTCGTGCTCGTCTACTTCGTGGCGATCGCACCGGCGACCGGCCGCGCGACCTCGACCAGCAACTACGTCATCGCGCTGATCATCGCGGCGTTCCTGTGGACGGGAGCGACCCAGTCGATCGTGTCCGCGCGGATCCGCCGTCGGCTGCCCTCGCTGCGGGCCCGGTCCCTGGCCCGTCGTACCCTCGCGGTCCCGCACGACCTGCCGCTGTCGGAGGCTGTACGACGGGCGCGGGAGCAGCAGGCCGGCAGCATCGTGGTGCTCGACGCAGCCGGGCTGCCGACGGCGATCGTCAACGAGGCGTCCGTGGTCGCCACGCCCGAGGACCGCAAGCCCTGGCTGCCGGTCAGTTCGGTCGCCCGGACCATCGAGCCGGGGCTCACCTTCTCGGCCAGCCTGTCCGGGGAGCCGCTCATCATGGCCATGCAGAAGGTCCCGGCCACGGAGTACCTCCTCGTCGACGACGACGGCACCATCTTCGGGGTGCTCGTCACCAAGGACGTGGACCAGGCCTTCGCCGCAGGTGGCTGAGCGGATCGGCCGCAACCTCCCGTCGTGAGAGGGTGCTCGCATGTCGGCGAACACCTGGTCCGGAGTGCGCCGCGGGCCGTTGCGGGCCGGTGAGTGGGTCCGGCTCACCGACGCCAAAGGCCGCCGCCACAACATCTGCCTCACCGCCGGCAAGCAGTTCTTCACCAACCGTGGCTCCATCGACCACGACGACCTGATCGGGCGGCCGGAGGGGTTCAGCATCGCCTCGTCAGCGGGTGGGGAGTATCTCGTCTTCCGGCCGCTGCTCAGTGAGTTCGTCGTCTCGATGCCCCGGGGCGCGGCCGTGGTCTACCCCAAGGACGCCGCCCAGATCGTCGCGATGGCCGACATCTTCCCCGGTGCCCATGTCCTCGAGGCGGGCGTGGGGTCCGGCGCCCTCACCTGCTCGCTGCTCCGGGCAGTGGGACCGGCAGGCCGGCTGTCGTCGTACGAGAGGCGCCAGGAGTTCGCCGACGTCGCCGTGCAGAACGTCGACCAGTTCTTCGCCGGGCGTCATCCGGCCTGGTCGCTGAGGGTCGGGGACCTGGTGACCACGATGGCGGAGGACGCCGGCAGCGTGGACCGGGTGGTGCTCGACATGCTCGCACCCTGGGAGTGCGTCGAGCGGGTCGCCGAGGCGCTGACGCCGGGCGGGCTGGTCTGTGCCTACGTCGCCACCACCACCCAGCTGGCCAGGACGGTCGAGACGCTCCGGGCGCACGGCGGGTTCACCGAGCCCCGACCGTGGGAGTCGCTGGTTCGGGACTGGCACGTCGAGGGGCTCGCGGTCCGCCCCGCACACTCGATGGTCGGGCACACCGGCTTCCTCGTCACCGCCCGCCGGTTGGCCCGGGGGGAGACGGCCCCGGTGAAGAAGCGCCGCCCGTCCCCTGGTGCCTACGGTGTCGACTACGACGGCCCCCGTCCTGCCGGGCTGCCGCCGACCGCCGCCGAGGAGCCCTTCGGCGGCTGAGCGCGGCCAGATCCTGCGGTCGCCGTGGCTGCGTTCCGGGGAGGTTTCCCGGAGGTCACGGTTGGGACAAATCGCTGCCGACACCTGGCCGGAACCCTTTGCATCCTTCAGCATCCGGGTAGGTTGGCTCTAGGAATACTCGCGGTGTCCACAGCAGTGGAGGTGGCGCAACATGCCGACGTCAGACAGTGGTCCGAGTCGTTCGAGCTCCCGCACGCCAGAGGAGCTGCTGAGCCAGCTCGGGTTCCTCCAGGACGAGGTGTCCGAGCTGCGGCGCCGTCTTGCCGACAGCCCGCTGCACTCCCGCGCTGTCGAGCAGCGGCTCGCCGAGACCCAGCGCTCGCTCGCCGCGGTCACCTCGCAGAACGAGCGCCTCGCGCAGACCCTGCGGGAGGCCCGTGACCAGATCATGACGCTGAAGGAGGAGGTCGACCGGCTCGCCCAGCCGCCGGCGGGGTTCGGCACCTTCTTGGCGCGCAACGAGGACGACTCGATCGACGTGTTCACCGGCGGGCGGAAGCTCCGCGTCAACGTCAGTCCGTCGGTGGACCTCGACGAGCTGCAGCGCGGTCAGGAGGTGATGCTCAACGAGGCTCTCAACGTCGTCGCCGCGCTCGAGTTCGAGAAGGTCGGCGAGGTCGTGATGCTCAAGGAGGTGATGGCCGACGGCGACCGGGTGCTCGTGATCGCGAACGCCGACGAGGAGCGGGTGGTCCGCATCGCCGAGCCGCTGCGCCGGGTGAAGATCAGGGCCGGGGACTCTCTCCTGCTGGACACGCGCTCCGGCTACGTCTACGAGAAGGTCCCGAAGTCCGAGGTCGAGGAGCTGGTCCTCGAGGAGGTCCCGGACATCGACTACGACGACATCGGCGGCCTCTTCGGTCAGATCGAGACGATCCGCGATGCCGTCGAGCTGCCCTACCTGCACCCTGAGCTGTTCATCGAGCACGAGCTCAAGCCACCCAAGGGCGTGCTCCTCTACGGCCCTCCCGGCTGCGGCAAGACGCTGATCGCCAAGGCGGTGGCCAACTCGCTCGCGAAGAAGGTCGCGGCCAAGACCGGCCAGGAGGGGAAGTCCTACTTCCTCAACATCAAGGGCCCCGAGCTGCTCAACAAGTACGTCGGTGAGACCGAGCGGCACATCCGGCTCGTCTTCCAGCGGGCGCGGGAGAAGGCCAGCGAGGGCACCCCGGTCATCGTGTTCTTCGACGAGATGGACTCGCTGTTCCGGACCCGTGGGTCCGGGGTCTCCTCCGACGTCGAGAACACCATCGTCCCGCAGCTGCTCAGCGAGATCGACGGTGTGGAGACGCTGGAGAACGTGCTGGTCATCGGCGCCTCGAACCGCGAGGACATGATCGACCCGGCCATCCTCCGGCCCGGTCGCCTCGACGTGAAGATCAAGATCGAGCGGCCCGACGCCGAGTCGGCGCGGGACATCTTCTCCAAGTACCTCACCGCGCACCTGCCGCTGCACGCCGAGGACCTAGCGGAGTTCGGCGGTGACCGGGCGGCCTGCGTCGGCGGGATGATCCGGGCAACGGTGGAGCGGATGTACACCGAGACCGAGGAGAACCGCTTCCTCGAGGTGACCTACGCCAACGGCGACAAGGAGGTCCTCTACTTCAAGGACTTCAACTCAGGCGCCATGATCCAGAACATCGTGGACCGGGCCAAGAAGATGGCGATCAAGGACCTCCTGGACCTGAACCAGAAGGGCCTGCGGGTCACGCACCTCCTCCAGGCCTGCGTGGACGAGTTCAAGGAGAATGAGGACCTCCCGAACACCACGAACCCCGACGACTGGGCCCGGATCTCCGGCAAGAAGGGCGAGCGGATCGTGTTCATCCGGACCCTGATCACCGGCAAGCAGGGCACCGAGCCGGGCCGGTCCATCGACACGGTTGCGAACACGGGCCAGTACCTCTAGGTCGCTGAGTCGGCACAACCGCAGAGCTGAACCGTCGGTGACCTACTTCAAGCGTTGGGTGCCGGGCTTGTGCGCGCGGCCCTCGATGCCCCGCGCGCCCCACCTGAACAAGGCGATGAACACGATGGCAACCACCACGAGACCGATCCAGAAGAACATGCCTCCACGGTAGGTCACCACCGCAACGGCGCCCACTGCGCCTGCGGATGCGCCGGGTCGGCAGGTGAGGGAGGTGAGAGCCGCGTAGTCGGCCACCGCGTCGGTGGCCAGCCGGGTCAAGAGGGCCCGGGTGTCGGGAACGAACGCCCACAACCGGTCCGCCAAGCGGGCGTCCAGCTCGGCCAGGGACAGCCAGGCGCCCCACACCACCTCGCCGTCAGCATGCCGCACCGGGCCCGACCAGGTGGTCTCGAAGCAGTGCTCGACGCAGCGGGTGGTGTCGTCCTCGTAGACGTTGAGGCCCAGCGGCCGCAGGTGCGACCCGCTGATCCCGAGCTCCTCGGCGAGCTCCCTCGCGGCCGAGGCAGCGGGGTCCTCCCCGAAGGTCAGCACCCCTCCGGCCGCAGCATCGTGCTGGCCGGGCGCCCAGTCCTTGTCCGGTGACCGCCGATGCACGTAGATCCGGCCGTGCTCGTCGCGCACCAGGATGCCTGTCGTGGCGTGCATCAGGTTCTCGCGGCGTACGACGGCCCGCTCGGCGTGACCCACGACGACGCCGGAACGGTCCACCAGGGCGACCACCTCGGGGCTATTGGACATGCGTCCATCGTCTCAGGCCGGCCCGCGTAGGCTCGCCCCCATGAGTGTGCGGCGGATCATGGGCACCGAGACCGAGTTCGGGATCTCGGTGCAGGGCCAGCCCACCGCCAACCCGATGGTGGCCTCCTCGCAGGTCGTGAACGCCTACGCCAGCAGCAACCTGCGCGCCCGCCGGGCCCGCTGGGACTTCGAGGAGGAGTCCCCGCTCCGTGACGCCCGCGGGTTCGACATGTCCCGGGAGAGCGCCGACCCGAGCCAGCTGACCGACGAGGACCTCGGCCTGGCAAACGTGATCCTCACCAACGGCGCACGGCTCTACGTCGACCACGCGCACCCGGAGTACAGCACCCCCGAGTGCACCAACCCCCGCGACGTCCTCAAGTGGGACAAGGCCGGTGAGCTGGTGGCCCTGGACGCCACCCGGTTCGCCGCCACGATTCCCGGGACCGCCCCGATCGTGCTCTACAAGAACAACACCGACAACAAGGGCGCGTCCTACGGTGCGCACGAGAACTACCTGATGCGTCGCTCCACGCCGTTCAGCGAGATCGTCCGCCACCTGACACCGTTCTTCGTCAGCCGGCAGGTCGTCACCGGCGCCGGCCGGGTCGGGATCGGTCAGGACGGCCGCGAGCACGGCTTCCAGGTCAGCCAGCGGGCCGACTACTTCGAGGTGGAGGTAGGCCTGGAGACGACCCTCAAGCGGCCGATCATCAACACCCGCGACGAGCCGCACGCCGACCCCGAGAAGTACCGCCGCCTGCACGTCATCATCGGCGACGCCAACCTCGCCGAGGTCTCCGGCTACCTGAAGGTGGGCACCACCTCCCTGGTGCTGGCCATGATCGAGGATCGGTTCATCGGTCGTGACCTGGCCGTCGAGCAGCCGGTCCGCGGCCTGCGCGACGTCTCCCACGACCCGACCCTGAAGCACCTGCTCGGCATGGCCGACGGCAGGAGGCTGACCGCCGTACAGCTGCAGATGGAGTACCTCGACCTGGCGAGGAAGTACGTCGAGGACCGCCTCGGCTCCGACGCGGACGAGCAGACCGTCGACGTGCTGGCCCGCTGGGAGTCGGTGCTCACCCGGCTCGAGCGTGACCCGATGCTGTGCGCGCGCGAGCTGGACTGGGTCGCGAAGCTGCAGCTCCTCGAGCAGTACCGCGACCGGGACGGGCTGGAGTGGGACGACGCCAAGCTGCACGCGATCGACCTGCAGTACGCCGACCTCCGACCCGACAAGGGCCTCTACCACCGGCTGCTCCGGCTCGGCCGGCTGGACCGGCTGCTCAGCGACGACGAGGTCGCCGCAGCGATCCATCTGCCCCCGGTGGACACCCGCGCCTACTTCCGCGGCCGCTGCCTGGAGAAGTACTCCGACCAGATCGCGGCCGCCTCGTGGGACTCGGTGATCTTCGACCTCCCCGGTCGTGAGTCGCTCCAGCGGGTCCCCACGATCGACCCCATGCGAGGCAGCCGGGCCCACGTCGGGGAACTGCTGGACCGTTGTGACACGGCGGAGGACCTGTTTGCCGCCCTGACTCGGTAGGGTCGGACCTAGGCCGGTCGTCTGAGCGGCCCCGCACCGGGGCCGGTCACGACCTTGCACCCAGGAGGGCCCGATGGCACAGGAGCACAAGCAGCCCAAGAAGTCCTCGGAGACCGAGGACCAGGCCGAGGCTGCCTCGCAGAGCGATGTCTCCGAGCGCAAGGAACAGCTCGACGAGGACATCGACGCGATCCTCGGTGAGATCGACGACGTGCTCGAGACCAATGCCGAGGACTTCGTGAAGTCGTTCATCCAGAAGGGCGGGGAGTAGTCCTTGCACGAGCCCCGTCTGAGCCCGGCCTTCCTGGCGTCGGGCTCGTCCTCGTTCGCGGACTTCCTCTCCGACCAGGCGCCTGAGCTGCTGCCGAGCCGCCGTTCCCTGCCCGAGGGCAGCGCCGCGGGTCTCGCTCCGCACGGCACCACGATCGTCGCGGCCACCTTCCCGGGCGGGGTGCTGATGGCCGGCGACCGGCGCGCCACGATGGGCAACATCATCGCCCAGCGCGACATCGAGAAGGTCTTCCCGGCCGACGAGTTCTCGTGCGTCGGGATCGCCGGCAGCGCCGGCATCGCGGTCGAGATGGTCCGGTTGATCCAGACCGAGCTCGAGCACTACGAGAAGATCGAGGGCACGACGCTCTCCATGGACGGAAAGGCCAACCGCCTCGCCGCGCTGATCCGCTCGAACCTCGGGATGGCGATGCAGGGGCTGGCCGTCGTACCCCTGTTCGCTGGCTTCGACCTGGTGGCCCAGCAGGGCCGGATCTTCTCCTACGACGTCACCGGGGGCCGCTACGAGGAGACGGCGTTCCACTCGGTCGGCTCCGGCTCGCTGTTCGCCCGCGGCTCACTGAAGAAGCTCTACCGTGACGACCTCGACGAGGAGGGCTGCGTCACCGCCGTCGTGCAGGCGCTGTACGACGCAGCAGACGACGACTCGGCGACCGGCGGCCCCGACGTCACCAGGCGGATCTTCCCGGTCGTCGGGGTGATCACCGGCGACGGCTACCGCCGGCTGCCGGACGCAGCCGTCGCCGACGTCGCCGACCGGGTGATCGCGGCCCGGATGGGGCGCCCCGACGGGCCCGCCGCACCACTGACCTAGACACCGGATCCGACGCGAGGAAGCCCGCACCGATATGAGCATGCCGTTCTACGTCTCCCCCGAGCAGCTGATGAAGGACCGGGCGGACTTCGCCCGCAAGGGCATCGCCCGTGGCCGGTCGCTCGTCGTGGTGCAGTACGCCGACGGCATCGTCTTCGTCTCGGAGAACCTGTCCCAGGCGCTGCACAAGGTCAGTGAGATCTACGACCGGATCGCGTTCGCCGCGGTCGGCCGCTACAACGAGTTCGAGAACCTCCGGATCGCCGGGGTCCGGCTGGCCGACATGCGCGGCTACGCCTACGACCGCGCCGACGTCACGGGGCGCGCCCTCGCCAACGCCTACGCACAGACCCTCGGGACCATCTTCTCCAGCGGCGGCGAGAAGCCCTACGAGGTCGAGCTGTTCGTCGCCGAGGTGGGGGAAACGGTCGAGGGGGACTCGATCTACCGGCTGACCTACGACGGGCAGGTCGCCGACGAGCACGGCTTCGCGGTGATGGGTGGGACGGTGGAGAAGGCCACGAGCTACCTCAAGGAGCACTACCAGGCCGGCGCCTCCCTGGAGGACGCCATCCGGATCGCCGTCGAGGCACTCGGCCAGGGGGAGACCGAGAACCGCACGGTGCCCGCGGCGAACCTCGAGGTCGCGGTGCTGGACAGGACCCGCAGCCAGCAGCGGAAGTTCAAGCGGCTCAGCGCGGGTCAGCTCAGCCGGATCCTCGGCAACGGTCGGCCCGGGAGCGACGGCTCGGAGACGACCCACCCCCCCACTGACCCCGTGAGCGGGACGGATCCGCTGAGGGACCCGGTCTCCGGCGAGCCCGACGACCCACCGGTGGCGCCCCCCCTCTCGTGACCTCGCCACCCGCTGGGGCGAGACCGGGTGCCCCGTGCGGGTGGCTCGGCGCCCGCGAACGGGCCATCGTCGAAGGGACATCTCGGGGGGTACCCGACGCGTGCGTGCCGTTCTAGCGTCGTCGCAGCGGGTGGCCCGGCCGGGGGGCCGGCGTCGATGACGTCCAAGAAACACCCGCGGGCTGGTGATCTCCATGGACGTGGCGGCACGCGCAGAAGGGTCCGTCGGGACCGCGATGGTCGACTACCGCTTCGTCGGGGCTGCGGCGGCTCTCGTCGCCCTGGCAGCGCACCTGCCGATCACCGGCCCCCACCTGCGCGAGGCGCCGTACGTCGGGGTGCTGTTCCTCGCGCTCGAGGCAGCCTGCCTGCTGCTCGCGGCCGGGCTGGTCGCCCATCCTCGACCGTGGCTGTGGCGGACCGCGGAGCTGGTCGGGGCGCTCGCGGTGGCAGCCTATCTGCTGAGCAGGGCCTTCGGGCTGCCGCAGATGGCCGAGGACCGCGGGGACTGGGCCAACCCCCTCGGCGTGGTGGCCGTGGCGGCGGAGTCGACCCTGGTCCTGGTCGCGGTCCGAGCCCGGCGCAGGCGGGTCGTCGGCCCGGCGTCCACCCGGCTGGTCCCACTCCTCGTCGGGGTGCTCGCCCTGGCCGTGGGGATGGGGTCGACCGCCTGGGCCGCGACCACGCAGCGGATGGCCGCGGACAGCGGCCCCCGGGGCACCGCGGGCATGACCACGGGCACGATGACCGGCCAGGAGTACTGGTCCAAGGTGGCCGGTCGGCCGTTCGCCGCCACCGGAACCACCCGCACCTACTACATCAGCGCGGAGGAGGTGGCCTGGAACTACGCACCGAGCGGCAGGAACCAGATCACCGGAAAGCCCTTCGACGACGTGGCCGACGTGTTCGTCAGGTCCGGCCCCGGCCGGATCGGGTCGGTCTACCGCAAGTGCCTCTACCGCGGCTACACCGATGCGGGCTTCCAGCATCGCACCCGGGTCGCCGCGCGGGACCGATACCTGGGGCTGCTCGGTCCGGTGATCCGTGCCGAGGTCGGGGACCGGATCAAGGTCGTCTTCCGCAACCGCTGCTCGTTCCCGACGTCGGTGCACCCGCACGGCGTGTTCTACGCGAAGAACAGCGAGGGAGCGCCGTACGCCGACGCGACGAAGCGCCGCGACAAGACCGACGACCTGGTCCCGACCGGCGGCCGGCACACCTACCTGTGGAAGGTGCCCGAGCGCGCCGGGCCAGGTCCGGCAGAGGGGTCCTCGGTGATGTGGATGTACCACTCGCACGGCAACGAGGTGGCCGACACGAACGCCGGCCTGGTCGGCCCGATGGTCGTGACCCGCCAGGGGATGGCCCGCGCCGACGGCAGCCCGGTGGACGTCGACCGCGAGGTCTTCGAGTTGTTCTCGGTGCTCGACGAGAACCAGAGCCCCTACCTCGACGGGAACGAGGAGGAGTACGCCCAGGGCAAGCACAGCGAGGACGACGAGGAGGGCTTCGAGGAGTCCAACCTGATGCACTCGGTGAACGGCTACGTCTACGGCAACCAGCCGGTCCTCAGCCTGCGCCGCGGCGAGCACGTCCGCTGGTACGTGATGAGCATGGGCACGGAGGTGGACCTGCACACCCCCCACTGGCACGGCAACGACGTGACCGTGAACGGCATGCGGATGGACGTGGTCGACCTGCTGCCGGCGGCGATGGTGGCCGCCGACATGGTGCCGGACAACTCGGGCACCTGGCTGTTCCACTGCCACGTCAACGACCACATCGTGGCCGGGATGATGACCCGCTACCGGGTCGTCTCGTGACCGGGGCGTGGTCCGCGGCGCCGCGCCGCCCCGGTTGGCTGCACAAGGTTGCGCCCTGCGCCTAGTCTGAGGGTGTGGACCGCCGCATCTTCGGGATCGAGAACGAGTACGGCGTCACCTGCACGTTCCGCGGGCAGCGGCGCCTCTCGCCGGACGAGGTTGCCCGCTACCTGTTCCGCAAGGTCGTCTCCTGGGGCCGCAGCAGCAACGTCTTCCTCCGCAACGGCGCCCGGCTCTACCTCGACGTCGGCAGTCACCCGGAGTACGCCACCCCGGAGTGCGACGACATCATCGACCTGGTCGCGCACGACAAGGCGGGGGAGCGGGTGCTCGAGGGCCTGCTCGTGGACGCCGAGCGCAGGCTGCACGACGAGGGCATCGCCGGCGACGTCTACCTGTTCAAGAACAACACCGACTCGGCCGGCAACTCCTACGGCTGCCACGAGAACTACCTGGTCAGCCGGCACGGGGAGTTCTCCAAGCTCGCCGACGTGCTGATCCCGTTCCTGGTCACCCGGCAGATCATCTGTGGCGCCGGCAAGGTGATCCAGACCCCGCGGGGCGCGATGTACTCCGTGAGCCAGCGCGCCGAGCACATCTGGGAGGGCGTGTCGAGCGCCACCACCCGGTCCCGGCCGATCATCAACACGCGCGACGAGCCGCACGCCGACGCGGAGCGCTACCGCCGCCTGCACGTGATCGTCGGCGACTCCAACATGTCCGAGACCACCACCATGCTCAAGGTCGCCACCTGTGACCTGGTGCTGCGGATGATCGAGGAGGGCGTGGTGATGCGCGACCTCACGATGGAGAACCCGATCCGGGCGATCCGGGAGATCTCCCACGACATGACCGGGCGCCGCAAGGTTCGGCTCGCCAACGGTCGCGAGGCGAGCGCGCTGGACATCCAGCAGGAGTACCTCACCCGGGCCCGGGACTTCGTGGACCGCCGGGAGATCGAGACCCCGGTGGTCGCCCGCGCGCTGGACCTCTGGGAGCGCACCCTCAAGGCGGTCGAGTCCGAGGACTTCGGCCTCGTGGAGCGCGAGATCGACTGGGTCATCAAGTGGAAGCTCATCGATCGCTACCGCAGCCAGCACGGCCTGCCGCTGAGCCATCCCCGCATCGCCCAGCTGGACCTCGCCTACCACGACATCCACCGGGGACGCGGCCTCTACTACCTGCTGGAGAAGCGCGGGGCCGTGACCCGCGTCACCAGCGACCTGCGGGTGTTCGAGGCCAAGTCGGTGCCGCCGCAGACCACCCGGGCGCGGCTCCGCGGGGAGTTCATCAAACGGGCGCAGGAGCGGCGTCGCGACTTCACGGTGGACTGGGTCCACCTCAAGCTCAACGACCAGGCGCAGCGCACCGTGCTGTGCAAGGACCCCTTCCGCTCCCACGACGAGCGGGTGCACAAGCTCATCGAGGGCATGTAGTCGCGATCACAGCCGGCATCGGGCCCGTCGTACGGCGGGCTCTCAGGTGTCGCGGCTAAGGTGGGCGGTCGAGCCACTCGCCCCCACCCCCACATGTCTTCGAGGTGTTCCTCTCGTGCGTCGCCTGCTTGCCCTGCTCCTGCCCGCCCTCCTGCTGACCGTCGCCGGCTGCGGTGGCGACTCGTCGAAGTCGACGTCGGACCCGAAGTCCAGCGTGGACATGGGCGACACGATCAAGGGTCTGAGCGTCAGCGGCGACTTCGGCAAGGAGCCGAAGCTCACGGTGAATCCGGCGGTCAAGGTCGACAAGCCGGTCACGCAGGTCATCTCCGCCGGCTCCGGCAACCCGGTGCTGGCCGGCAAGAAGGCGATGTTCAACATCTACCTCGCCAACGGCGCCGACGGGAAGAAGATCTACAGCGACCTCGACCAGGGCACCCCGATGCAGAAGCGGATGAAGGAGGACGAGTTCTTCAAGGTCCTCATCGACGCGATGACCGGCAAGCCCCGGGGCTCGAGGGTCGCGGTGGCCGCCACCGTGGAGGACGTCTGGGGGTCGGCGGGCGCTCCGCAGCTCAAGCTCAAGAAGACCGACACGGTCGTGTTCGTCATCGACATCCTCTCGGTGGAGCCGACGAAGGTGCTCAGCGGACCCAAGGGCAAGACCGTGAAGGCGCCGGCGACGGCTCCAGTCGTCAAGCAGACCGGTGCCAAGGTGACCGGCCTGGACTTCGCGAAGGCCCCCGCGAAGCCGCCGACGAAGCTGCAGGTCATCCCGCTCGTCCAGGGGACCGGCCCGAAGGCCGTCGCCGGGCGGCTGGTCACGTTCAACTACTACGGCGCCGTCTGGGGGGCCAAGGCGCCCTTCGACTCCTCGTTCTCGCGGGGGGTCCCCGAGCCCTTCGGGGTCGGCGTGAACGGCCTCATCCCGGCCTGGGACAAGACGATCCCCGGCCTGCGGGTCGGCAGCCGGGTGCTGATCATCGCGCCCCCCGCGGACGCCTACGGCTCGCGCGCCCAGGCGAAGATCCCGGCGAACTCGACGCTGGTGTTCGTCGTCGACGTGCTGGGGGTGGACTCCTGAGCCGGTCGGACCTGCTGAGGTAGGTTCACCTGCGAGGCGAACCTGTCGAGAGGTGACATGACTGCGCGCAAGAGCGAGCGCCTGCTCAACCTGCTCATCACGCTCCTGGTGTCGCGCACCTACGTCACCAAGGAGCGGCTGCGCACCGTCGTCGAGGCCTACCGCGAGGCCGGCGACGAGGCCTTCGAGAAGATGTTCGAGCGGGACAAGGAGGAGCTGCGGTCCCTCGGGGTGCCGATCGAGGTCGGCTTCCTCGACCGTGCCTTCGAGGACGAGCCGGGATACCGCATCGAACGGTCGGCGTTCGAGCTCCCGGACATCGACCTCACCCCCGAGGAGGCCGCGGTGATCGGGCTCGCCGCCCGGGTCTGGCAGCACGCCGGCCTCGCCGCCGCCACCTCGGATGCTCTGGTCAAGCTCAAGGCAGCCGGGGTCAGCGTGGACCGGGCCGCCCTGTCCGTCGTACAGCCGCAGCTCAGTGCCGAGGAGCCGGCCTTCGATCCGCTGTGGCACGCCACCCGGACCCGCACGCCCGTCACCTTCGGCTACCGCACGTCATCGGCCACCCGGGCGGCGACCCGGCACCTGCAGCCCTGGGGGGTGGTGTCCTCGCGGGGCCGCTGGTACGTCGTGGGCCACGACACCGACCGCGGCGCGCCCCGGGTCTTCCGGCTGTCCCGTGTCCAGGGGGACGTGCTCCTCGACGGCCCGGCCGGCTCCTTCGAGGTCCCGGCCGGCACGGTGCTGCGCGAGGTCACCCGGTCCCTCGCGCCGCCGCCCGCCGACCGGACGGCCGAGGTCCTGGCCCGGCCCGGCACCGCCCATGGGCTCCGGCGGCACGCACAGCCCGCGACCGGACCGGACCCCCGACCGGCCGGCTGGGACCGGCTGAGCGTCACGTACGGCGCCGGCGACGCGTTCGCCGACGAGGTGCTGGGGTACGGCGCGGACGTCGTCGTCCTGGCCCCGGACGAGGTCCGCGACTCGGTGCTGCGCCGGCTCCGCGAGGTCGCCGGAGCGCAGGAGGCGGCCTCGTGAGTGGCGCTCGCGAGCAGGTGTCCAGGCTGTTGGCGCTGGTTCCCTACATCCAGGCCCGCAGCGAGGTCTCGCTGGAGCAGGCCGCCACCGACTTCGGGGTGCGTCCGGAGCAGATCGCCAAGGACCTCAACGTCCTGTGGTTCTGCGGTCTGCCCGGGCTGGGGATGGGGGACCTCATCGACGTCGACATGGAGGCGCTCGAGGGCGAGGGCGTGATCCGGGTGTCGAACGCCGACTACCTGTCCCGGCCGCTGCGGCTGGACAGCTCGGAGGCCTCGGCCCTGATCGTCGCCCTGCGCGCGCTACGCGAGGGCAGCGACGACGACGTACGCCCGATCGTGGACCGCACGCTGCGCAAGCTCGAGGCGGCCGCCGGGGACGGGGCCGCGCTCGCCGCCCAGGTCGAGATCCGGCTGCCAGAGCAGCAGAGCCGGGTCGACGAGCTGCGGGAGCGCCTCACCGGGGCCGTCACCGCGAAGCGGCAGGTCAAGCTCGACTACTACGTGCCGACCCGCGACGAGTCCACCGCCCGGGTCGTGGACCCGCTGCGGGTGGTGAGCGCCGACGGCAACACCTATCTCGACGCCTACTGCCACCTCGCCGAGGACCAGCGGCTGTTCCGGCTGGACCGCATCTCCAGCGCCCAGGTGCTCGACTCGCCGGTCGACCGGCACGCCGGACTGCAGCCCCGCGACCTCGCCGCCGGCATCTTCCAGCCCTCGGGGGAGGAGCTGCTGGTCACCCTGCGACTGGACCGGTCGGCGCGCTGGGTGGCGGAGTACTACCCCGTCGAGAGGTCCCGCGACGAGCGCGGAGGAGGGCTCACCGTGTGGCTGCGGATCGGCGACCCGGCCCTGCTGACCCGGCTGATGCTGCGGCTCGGTGCCAGCGCAGAGCTGCTGGAGCCCGCCGGTCTCGCGGAGGAGGTCCGCACGGTCGCCAGGCAGGCGCTGCGCAACTACGGCTGAGGCGTCGTCCCACCGGGGTTCCCGGTGCGCGCGTACGATGATGGACGCAGCCAACCTCGAAGAAGGACGACATGGTTCCCGAAGCAGTTCCCCTCCTCGGCGACATCGGGCCGATGGAGATCATCTTGATCCTGCTGGTCATCGTGCTGCTCTTCGGTGCCAAGAAGCTCCCCGAGCTGGCTCGGGGCAGTGGGCGCGCGCTGCGGATCTTCAAGGCCGAGACCAAGGGCCTGCTCGATGACGACGAGGACATCACGGACTCGCAGAAGACCGAGGCGCAGCGCCAGCTCGACGCGCAGCGGCGCGCCGAGGCCGCCAAGCGCGTGGAGGACCCGACCCCGGTCGAGCGCCCTCGTCCCGACGTCGAGCGGTGAGCTCGCCCTCAGCCGACCCATACCTGCCTGCCTGAGCTGTCATGTCGGTCGCCGGAGTCCTGGGGCTGTTCCGCGCCAACCCTCAGCAGCCGCCCGGAGCCGACGGGCGGATGGCGCTCGTCGACCATCTGCGCGAGCTCCGCGCCCGGCTGCTGCGGGTGGTCCTGGTGCTCATCATCGGCGTGGTCGTCGCGCTCTTCTTCTACAACCAGCTGCTGGCCTTCGTCTACGACCCCTACCAGGTGGCGGCCTCCCGGCTCGCGCGCGGCACTCGCACGATCGCGACGATCAACGGGGTCGGTGGCCCCCTGCTGCTGCAGCTGAAGCTCTCCGGTCTGGCGGCGGTGATCGGCACCAGCCCCTACTGGCTCTACCAGATCTGGGCGTTCATCGTGCCCGGTCTGCACCCCCACGAGAAGAAGTGGACCCGGTTGTTCGCGGCCGTCGCGGGGCCACTGTTCATCCTCGGGGTCATCGTCGGCTACTACGTGCTCCCCAAGGGCCTGCAGGTCCTGATCTCCTTCACGCCGGCGAACCTGACGAACCTCGTCGAGTTCGGCGAGTACTTCTCCTTCATGACCCGGATGCTGCTGGTGTTCGGGGTCGCGTTCGAGATCCCGCTGTTCGTCGTCCTCCTCAACCTGGCCGGGGTCGTGTCCGGGAAGGCCCTCAGCAACTACCGGCCGTGGATCATCGTCGGGACCTTCATCTTCGCCGCTGTCGCCACCCCGTCCACGGACCCGTTCTCGATGCTGATGCTGGCCGTGCCGATGACCGTGCTGTTCCTGGTCTCCGAGGTCATCGCCCGAGTGGTCGACCGACGCCGAGGCCGCCTGGCGTACGACGGGCTGCCGGACGACGAGACCTCCAGCCTCGATCGCGAGCCGGGCTCGGGCGACGTACGGCCATCGGGCCTGTCCGAGGACGAGGACTGAGGTGCCCGTACCGGTCGGGGTCGTCGACGCGTTCGAGCTGCCCGACTGGCTCGGCACGTCGGAGATCAGCTGGACGGCCAGCTCCAGCGTGCGCGGCGCGCAGCGGATCGAGGGCGTCCTGACCTCGGCCGGCTCATCCGGGTCGGCGCCCGAGCCGGTGCCGTGCGACCTGATGGCCGTCGACGTGGCGTTCCCCCAGCCGATCCTGCCGGAGTCGTGGCGGCGCCAGGCCCACCAGGCGTGGGAGTACGGCCAGGTGCTGCTGCTCACCTACGACTCCCGGCTGACCCTCGCGGTCCCCGGGACGGCGTACTCCGCCGACGGGGTCCTGGAGAGCATCGGGCGGCTGGCCAAGGCCCTCGGGGTGGCGCCGGGGCGGTTCGTGGTGTGCCTGCGCCTCTAGACTCCTCCGTCGTCGGAGGGCTCGGCGTGGTCCGGGGTCACTTTCTGACTCCGACATCGGGGTTCGAGGGTCGCGTAGGCTCGCTGGCGTGGACCGAGAGATCGCCGGGGGTGCTGGTCCCCATGGGTGAGTCCGCCTCGCCCGCTGAGCGGTACGCCCGGGCCCGGCGCGAGCGGACGTCGCCGGTCTTCTACGACTTCGCGCAGCTCTACGACTTCGAGCTCGACGACTTCCAGGTGCGCGCGTGCAAGGAGCTCGAAGCCGGGCGCGGGGTCCTGGTGGCGGCGCCGACCGGGTCGGGCAAGACCCTGGTCGGCGAGTTCGCCGTCCACCTGGCGCTCGAGCAGGGCCGCAAGTGCTTCTACACCACGCCGATCAAGGCGCTGTCGAACCAGAAGTTCAACGACCTGGTGCAGCGCTACGGTCCCGACCAGGTCGGCCTGCTCACCGGCGACAACACCATCAACGGCGAGGCGCCGGTCGTCGTGATGACCACCGAGGTGCTGCGCAACATGCTGTACGCCGGCTCCTCGACGCTGAGCGGGCTCGGCTTCGTGGTCATGGACGAGGTGCACTACCTCGCCGACCGGTTCCGCGGGGCGGTCTGGGAGGAGGTCATCATCCATCTGCCCGAGTCGGTCTCCCTGGTGTCCCTGTCGGCGACGGTCTCCAACGCCGAGGAGTTCGGGGAATGGCTGGAGACGGTGCGCGGGGAGACGGTGACGATCGTCGAGGAGCGCAGGCCGGTGCCGCTGTACCAGCACGTGATGGTCGGTCGGAAGATGTTCGACCTGTTCGCCGACGACGGGGCGGAAGGCCCCGACGCCCAGGTGAACCCGGAGCTGATGCGGGTGGCGCGCGACGACTGGCGGACCGGCCGTACGTCGGACCGCCGCTCGCCACGCAGCCGGGCCAACGCCCCGCGCGGCCGCGCCGGTGCCCGCGGGCAGGGACCACGGGGCCACCAGACCCCGAGCCGCGTCGAGGTCGTGGACCGGCTCGAGCGCCAGGGCCTGCTGCCGGCCATCGTGTTCGTGTTCAGCCGGGTCGGGTGCGACGCGGCCGTGACCCAGTGCCTGGCCGCGAACCTGCGCCTCACCTCGGCCGCCGAGCGTGACGAGATCATCGCGTTCGTGGAGGACCGCTGCCGTGCCATCCCCGACGAGGACCTGCACGTGCTCGGCTACCACGACTTCCTCGGGGGACTGTCCCGCGGCGTGGCGGCCCACCACGCCGGCATGCTGCCGACGTTCAAGGAGTGTGTCGAGCTGCTGTTCACCGCCGGTCGCTGCAAGGTGGTCTTCGCCACCGAGACGCTGGCGCTGGGGATCAACATGCCGGCCCGGTCGGTGGTGATCGAGAAGCTGGTCAAGTGGAACGGCGAGACCCACGCAGACATCACGCCGGGGGAGTACACCCAGCTCACCGGTCGCGCCGGTCGCCGCGGCATCGACGTCGAGGGGCACGGCGTGGTGCTGTGGTCCCAGGGGTTCGACCCCAAGGCGGTGGCCGGGCTGGCCTCGACACGCACCTACCCGCTGAGGTCGTCGTTCCGCCCGTCGTACAACATGGCGGTGAACCTGGTGCACCAGGTCGGCCGGGCGACGGCCCGCGAGCTGCTCGAGTCGTCGTTCGCCCAGTTCCAGGCCGACAAGGCGGTGGTCGGGCTGGCCCGACAGCTGCGCAAGGCGGAGGAGGCGCTGCGCGGGTACGCCGAGGCGGCGACCTGCCACCTCGGCGACTTCATGGAGTACTCCGCTCTGCGGCGCCGGCTCATGGAGGTGGAGAGCGCGCAGGCCCGGCACAGGCGGGCCGACAAGCGCGACGCCGTCCTCACCTCCTTGGAGGCACTGCGGCCCGGCGACGTGATCGAGGTGCCGGCCGGTCGGTTCTCCGGCTTCGCCGTCGTCATCGACCCTGGGATGAAGTCGGACCGGGACGGCCCACGGCCCTACGTCCTGACGGCCGACAGGCACGCCCGGCGGCTGTCGATGGTCGACTTCCCGGTGCCGGTGGAGTCCTACACACGGCTGCGGATCCCCAAGACCTTCAACGGGCGCAACCCGCAGTCGCGTCGGGACCTGGCCTCCACGCTGCGTGCGCGCACCCAGGGGTTCACCCCGCCTCCGCCGCGCCAGGGGAATGGCCCACCCCGACGACCGGGACGCAGGGACTCTGCGGAGCTGGCCGGCGAGCGCGAGATCGACCGGATCCGCGCGGAGCTGCGTGCTCATCCGTGCCACGGCTGCCCGGACCGCGAGGACCACGCCCGGTGGGCGGAGCGGCACCACAAGCTGGCCCGGGACACCGCCACACTGGAGCGGCGGATCGAGCAGCGCACGAACACCATCGCGCGCCAGTTCGACCGGGTGTGCGAGGTGCTGTCCTCACTGGGCTACCTGGCCGAGGACGAGGTGACCGAGAACGGCGCCCGGCTGATGCGGATCTACACCGACATGGACCTGGTCGCGGCCGAGTCGCTGCGGCACAGGATCTGGGACGGGTTGTCGCCGAGCGAGCTCGCCGCGGCGCTGTCCGCGTTGGTCTTCGAGACCCGGCGACCCGACGACGCGGTGTCACCGCGACTGCCCGGGGGACGCGTCCGGCAGGTGCTCGCCGACACGGTGTCGCTGTGGGCGGACCTCGATGCCCTCGAGCGCCAGCACCACCTCGACTTCCTGCGCGAGCCCGACCTCGGGTTCGCCTGGGCCGCCTACCGGTGGGCCGAGGGTGCGACGCTCGACGACGTGCTCACCGAGACCGACCTCGCGGCCGGTGACTTCGTGCGGTGGGTCAAGCAGCTGCTCGACCTCACCGACCAGGTCGCGGACGCGGCCGATGACACGGACCTGCGGACGGCGGCGCGCGCGGCCTCCGCTGCCCTCCGCCGCGGCGTGGTGGCCTACAGCTCGGTCTCCGACTGACGACCTCGAGAAGATCAACCCCTCACGCCACCCGCCCCCCGGGACCTGCCGAGTCGGCGCGTCCGCAGGCCCCCAACCTGCCGAGTCGGCGCGTCCGCAGACCCCCAACCTGCCGAGTCGGCGCGTCCGCAGGCTGGGACCGGGTCGAGTCGGCGCGTCCGCAGCCGCAACCGGGTCGAGTCGGCGGGTTGGCAGGGTCAGCTGATCGGACGGCTCTCGTACGGCGTCGACAGCACGATCGTCGTACGCGTGGAGACGTTGGCGACGCCACGAACCCGGGCGAGCAGCTCCTCGAGATCGGTGGGGGAAGCCACGCGCACCTTGAGGATGTAGGACTCCTCCCCGGCGACCGACCAGCAGCTCTCGATCTCGGTGAGGCCACGAAGCCGGTCCGGAGAGTCGTCGGGTTGTGAGGGGTCGATCGGGCGGATGGAGATGAACGCCGTCAGCGGCCGCCCCATCTCGGCGTAGTCGATGGCGGCCCCGTAGCCGGTGATCACGCCGCGCTGTTCGAGGCGCTTGACCCGCTGGTGGACTGCTGAGGTCGACAGTCCTGTCGCCTTGCCCAGATCCGTGAACGACATCCGCCCGTCGGCAGCAAGCAACGTGAGGATGCGCCGATCCAGGTCTTCCACGGGGGTCACCCTAACGCCCGGTCCGGACAGGTTTCGATGGTGTCGTCCCGGCGAGACGGCCCCTTGGGTCCCGGGCCAGACGGTCGCGCCGTGCAAGACTCGGCGCCGTGCCCTCGCGTCTGATGCTGCTCGACACCGCTTCGATGTACTTCCGCGCCTTCTACGGCGTCCCGGACTCGTTCCACGCTCCCGACGGCACCCCCGTCAACGCCGTACGCGGCCTGCTGGACTTCATCTCCCGCCTGGTCACGGACTATCGCCCGACCCATCTCGCCTGCTGCTGGGACAACGACTGGCGCCCTCAGTGGCGCGTCGACCTGATCCCGTCGTACAAGGCACATCGGGTCGAGTACGTCGTGGCGGCCGGCCCCGATGTCGAGGTCGTCCCCGACCCGCTCGAGGTGCAGGTGCCGATCATCCGCGACGTGCTCGGCGCCGTGGGGATCGCGGTCGTGGGCGCGGACGGCTACGAGGCGGACGATGTCATCGGGACGCTGTCGCGCGACGCCGGGATGCCGGTCGACGTGGTCACCGGAGACCGTGACCTGTTCCAGCTGGTGGACGACGAGGCGGAGGTGCGGGTCCTCTACATCGCGCGTGGGGTCGGGCGCCATGAGCGAGTGACCAACGCGGTGCTCCGCGAGAAGTACGGCATCGACGGGGGGCAGTACGCCGACTTCGCAGCCCTTCGGGGCGATCCTTCCGACGGGCTGCCAGGGGTCAGCGGCATCGGTGAGAAGACCGCGACGACTCTGCTGCAGCGGTTCGGGTCGATCGAAGGGCTGCGGACAGCCGCTGAGGACCCCGGCGCCAACATCGCGCCGAGCCCGCGACGGAAGATCATCGCGGCTGCGGACTACCTCGAGGTCGCGCCGAAGGTCACCGCGGTGGCTCGCGGCATCGACCTCGGCGAGCCCGACCTCCTGCTGCCCTTGACGCCGCGCGACCCCGAGGAGCTGGTGCGGCTGGCGACGAAGTGGACCCTTGATTCGCCGGTGGCCCGGCTCGTCGAGGCCCTTACCAACCTCCGCTGAACGCCGTGTTGGCGCGCCGAAAACCCGGCGAGTCGGCGCATCCGCAGGGGACGGCGCTCGAGACGGCAGGCCTGCGGGCCCAAACCCCTCGTCGACTCGGCGCATCCGCAGGTGGTGGTGACAGGCGCGGCTCCATGGACGACGTCGTACCAGGGAACCCGGCTCGACCCGGTTCCGGCCTGCGGGCGCGCCGGCTCGACCCGGTTCGGCCTGCGGACGCGCCGACTCGGCAGGTTGGGGGCCTGCGGACGCGCCGACTCGGCAGGTCCCGGGGGGGTGCCTCCCCGTCAGGCGATGGGGAGCAGCGTCTGCGCCTCGGCGGCCCGCCGTGACGCCGCCGCAGAACGCGATGTCTCGGCCAGCGCGGAGGGGTCGGTAGCCGCGTGCTTGCGCCACCAGTCCTGCCCGGCGGGCGGAAGCGTGTGGATCGGGTCGTAGTACTCGTACGTGCGGGTCAGCGCGTCGGGGTCCGAGGCCTCGATCGACGTACGGTAGTTCTTCGTCCAGTACGAGATCCCGCGCTCGTGGTCGTAGTCGGCGAGCTGGTGCACCCACCGCTTGCCCACGAACGGCACGTCGCACACGATCCGCGGTGTGGCGAAGCCCGGCAGGTAGCCCATCAGGTGGTGCTGCAGCCGCTGGGCGTCCGCGACGGAGACGCGCCAGTGCTCGGCGAACGGGATCATGTCGCACATGTAGAAGTAGTAGGGCATGATCTGCGCCCCGTCGAGCAGCGCGAAGCACAGGTCGAGCAGGGAGCCCGGGTCGGCGTTGACCCCGGCCAGCAGCACGCCCTGGTTGCGGACGTCGCGCACTCCCGCGTCGAGCATCGCCTTGGTGGCCTTGGCGACCAGCGGGGTGACGGACGCAGCGTGGTTCACGTGGGTGTGGATCGCCAGCGAGACACCCCGCTCCCGAGCGGTCCGAGCGACGCGTTCCACACCGGCGCGTACGTCGTCCTGCAGCCAGTGCTGCGGCAGGCCGGCGAGCGCCTTGGTGGCCAGCCGGATGTCGCGGATGTTGTCGATCTCGAGCAGGGCGGTCAGGAACTCCTCGAGCCGCGGCCA
>JAICWH010000106.1 GCA_025934895.1 Nocardioidaceae bacterium
AGCGGGTGGGCGAGGTCACGAACCACCCGGCCGGCGCCTCGACCTCGGTCGCCGGCAGGAGAGGACAACGTCGACGCTGTCGCGCACGTCTCCGAGGGACCCACGGATCCCTACTGGCCCTCCACGGCAGCACCGAGCTGCCGCCCGACGCGCACCCCACTCACCCCCGCACCAGCCGCACGGCGCCGTCCCTGCGCGGGTCGGCGGCGGCGACCAGGTGCCCGTCGCAGCCCGCGATCGTCGCAGCGACGCCGCCGTAGTACATCGTCAGGTCGGTCTCGACCTTGACCACCTCGTCGGCCCTGCCCGCCCGGTGCACATGGACCCGCGGATGCGCGATCGCCTCGGCCAGCGGCAGCCCGCCGTTGACGAAGCCGGCCAGCACCTGAGCGACGGCGGTGGTGATCCGGTCGGCGCCGGGGGAGCCGATCGCCAGGACGGTGCCGTCGTCGTGGTGGCCGACGGTGGGCGCCATGTTCGAGAGCAGCCGGCGGCCCGGCAGCAGGCGGTGCAGACCCCGGGGGTTCAGTTCCTGCTCACCGAGACAGTTGTTCAGCCAGATCCCGGTGCCCTTGGCGATCATCCCGGCGCCGTACCCGGACGACACGGTGACCGAGCACGCGCCGCCCGCGCTGTCGGCAGCGGAGACGTGCGCGGTCGAGCCGGACTCGAGCACGCCGCGCCGGTCGTGGTCGACCAGGTCGAGAAACGCCTGGGCGTCGCGGGACAGGTCGGCGCTGTGGTCCAGGACCAGATGCCGGTGACCCAGCACGGCCCGCTCGACGACGACGAGGTGGGCCACGTCGTCCGCGTCCCACCCATGTCGCGGTCGACCGTCGAGCAAGCGGAGCATGGCCGCGACCACGACCCCGCCCACCGAGGGCGGCGGGGTCGTGGCCAGCGTCCAGGCGCCGACCCGGGTCAGCAGCGAGGGCCGCACGACCGGCCGGTACGACGCCAGGTCGGCCGGGCCGAGGATGCCGCCGCGACCCAGGACGTCGTCGGTGATCATCATGGCCAGGTCACCGGTGTGCAGGGCGGACGGACCTTCCTGCGCGATCAGCGCCAGTGAGGTGACCAGGTCGGGAAGCACGACCGGCTCAGTGGTCACCTCGCCGTGCGGCCCGTGCACGGCTGCGCGGCTCTCGTCGTCCCAGCCGAAGATGTCGTCGTGGACGTGGTCCAGGTAGTAGCGCGACGCGGACCCGAGCCGGAAGCCGCCGCTCGCCACGTCGAGGGCAGGGGCCACCAGCTCCCGCCACGGCAACGCCCCGTCACGCCGGTGCGCCTCCCCGAACGCTGCCAGCGACCCATGGACCGCTGCTGATCCGGGGCCGATGGTGATGTCCACCCCACCGCCGTACTCGGTGGAGACGTCCCAGGTGCCGCCGCGGACCGGGCGACGGTCCCGGCCAGGCATGTCCATCCAGCCGTCGACCGTGTAGGGCGGCCTGCCGTCGCGCGGCTGGACGGTCACGAAGCCGCCCGAGCTGAGCGAGACGATCCCGACCTCGTTGACCATCGTGACCAGCGCAGCGGCCAGGGCCGCGTCGACGGCACTGCCGCCGGCGCGCGCCACCTGCGCGCCGGCGTCCGCGGCCGCGTCGTTCGGGGCGGCGATGGCGACGTCGGGCATGGTCGCCAGTATCCCGTGCGCAAGGTCACAGCCACGGCCGTGGCCCCGGCAGCGAGGTTTACATAGTTGGACTATATAGTTGGGTGTATGGCCCAATCAACTTCGGTGGCGCTGCCCGTCGACCGGGCCGCCGTCGCCGACGTGCTGGACCGGCTGGTCGTCTGGGCTCGCCGGGCCGCACCGTCGCGGATGAGTAGCACCAGCGTCACCACCTTGGACAGCCTCGCCCACGCCGGGCCGCAGCGGGTCACCGACCTCGCCGTGCAGCAGAGGGTGGCACAGCCGAGCATGACGACGCTGGTCAACCGGCTCTGCCACGAGGGGTACGCCGAGCGGCTGCCCCACCCGCACGACGGACGCTCGATGCTCGTCGGCGTCACAGCCGAGGGTCGCCGGGTGCTGAGTGAGCGACACACCGAGCGGGCTGCGGCGCTCGAGCGGGCCATCAGCCGGCTCTCTGCAGAGCATCAGACCGCGCTGGCCGGCCTCGTCGAGCCGCTGCGCGCCCTGACCGAACAGCCTTCGAGAAACGAAAGTAGCCACGCATGAGCCACGTCGCACCCGTCGAGAGCCCGTTTCGGCAGCCCAAGGCCGTGTGGGCGGTCGCCTTCGCCTGCGTCATCTCCTTCATGGGGATCGGCCTGGTCGACCCGATCCTGCCGGCGCTCGCCGGACAGCTGAAGGCCACGCCGAGCCAGGTCGAGCTGCTCTTCACCAGCTACCTCGTGGTGACCGCGGTGATGATGCTGGTCACCGGCTGGGTCTCCAGCCGGATCGGCGCCAAGCGCACCCTGATCGCCGGCCTGGTCATCATCGTCGTCTTCGCCGGCCTCGCGGGGGCCACCGACAGCATCGGCGGCATCATCGGCTTCCGGGCCGGGTGGGGCCTGGGCAACGCGTTGTTCATCGCCACCTCGCTGTCGGTGATCGTGGCCTCGGCCAGCGGCGGGTTCGCCGGCGCCATCGTGCTCTACGAGACCGCCCTCGGGCTCGGCATCGCCACCGGCCCGCTCCTCGGTGGCGTGCTCGGCAACATCAGCTGGCGCGGACCGTTCTTCGGTGTCTCGGCGCTGATGGCCATCTCGCTGGTGGCGACGATGGTCCTGCTCCCGCCGACGCCGGCGCCGACCCGCCGGGAGAGCATCACCGAGCCGATCAAGGCCCTGCGGCACCGGAGCCTGGCCACCACCAGCGTCGTCGGCCTGCTCTACAACTGGGGCTTCTTCACCCTGCTGGGCTACTCGCCGTTCCTGATGCACCTCTCTGCCATCCGGCTGGGCCTCGTGTTCTTCGGCTGGGGCGTGCTCGTCGCGATCTTCGCGGTCTGGGGAGCGCCGGCGCTCAAGGCCAGCTTCGGGACGCCGCGCACCCTGTACGGGAACTTCATCCTGCTCGCGGTCGTCCTCGCGGTCATCGGCATCTGGCCGGACAAGCCGACGGTCGTCATCGTCGCCGTGATCGTGGCCGGTGCCTTCGTGGGCGTGAACAACACCCTGGTCACCACCGCGGTGATGAGCATCGCCCCGGTCGAGCGCCCGGTCGCCTCCGCGACGTACGGATTCGTCCGGTTCATCGGCGGCGGGCTCGCCCCCTTCGTGGCCGCCAAGCTGGTCGAGCACTTCAACGTGCACGTGCCGTTCCTGATCGGCACCGCGACTCTGCTGGCCGCGGCGGTCACGCTGAGCACCGTGCACAGCGCGCTCGAGGCGGCCGACCGGGGCGAGGTGTCGCAGCCCGAGCTGGACGACCTCGACCGGATCGAGCGGGAGCACCAGGACCAGGTGGCCGTGGGGCTCGGCAACCAGGACTGACGACCGGCTCGCTCACGGTCGCCGCTTACAGTGCGGGTGTGAGTGCGCGCGCAGGAATCATCGTCACCGGCACCGAGGTGCTCACCGGTCGGGTCGCTGACCTCAACGGCCCCTGGCTCGCCGAGCAGCTGCGACAAGCAGGCGTCGACGTCGGCTACACCGTGGTCGTGGGGGACCGGCCGCAGGACCTGGTGGCCGCGCTCGACTTCCTGGCCGGCGCCCGGGTGGACCTCATCGTCACCTCGGGCGGTCTGGGGCCGACCGCGGACGACCTGACGGCGGCCGTCGTGGGGGACTGGCAGGGCCGTGCGTCGACGCCCGACCCCGAGCTGGAGAAGCGGATCGCGGTGATCGTCGAGGAGCTCAGCGCCCGGCGCCGGTGGGCGGTCGACCCCGTCGCGATGGCGGCGGGCACCGCGAAGCAGGCCCTCGTGCCCGACGGTGCCGAGGTGCTCGAGCCCGCCGGCACGGCGCCCGGCCTGGTCGTGCCGGGGTCACCCGGCGCCGACCATCCACCCGTGGTGGTGCTGCCGGGTCCGCCGAGCGAGCTGCAGGCCATGTGGCACGACGCCGTCGGGTCCCCGCTGGTGGTCCGGGCCCTGGCCGGCCGGGCCGAGATCCGGCAGTCCACGCTGCGGCTGTGGGACACGCCCGAGGCTGCGATCGCCGCGACGCTGCGTCGCCTCGCGGAAGACCTGGGGGACCTGGAGATCACCACCTGCCAGCGTGGCGGTGAGCTGGAGGTGGTGACCCGTCATGGCGTCGACCTGGTCGAGCGCTACGAGCGGTTCCAGGCCGCCGTGGTCGAGGAGTACGGCGCTGCCGTCTTCTCCACCGACGGCTCGACGGTCGACGACATCGTGGCCCGGCTCCTCGAGAAGCGGGGGCTGACCATCGCGACGGCCGAGTCGTGCACCGCGGGACTGCTGGCGGCTCGCCTCACGGAGCGGTCCGGGTCGTCGGCGTGGGTGCGTGGCGGGGCCGTCGTCTACTCCAACGAGGCCAAGCACGACCTCGCCGGGGTGCCTGTGGAGCTGATCGAGCGACACGGTGCTGTAAGCGAGGAGGTGGCGGTGGCGCTCGCCGAGGGCGCACGTCGAGAGCTCCGGGCCGACATCGGCGTCGGGATCACCGGAATCGCCGGACCGGGGGGCGGGACCACGGACAAGCCGGTGGGCCTCGTCCATCTCTGCGTCTGCGGACCGTCCGGCAGCCTCACCCGCGCCCCGGTGCTGGGGGGCGGCCGGTCACAGGTGCGCGCCCGGTCGGTGACGACGGCTCTGCACCTGGTGCGCCAGCTGCTGCAGGACGGCTGACGTGTCGAGCCGCTCGTCGTCGGCTGCCCGCGGCGCGGAGGTCGGCGGCCTCACCCCGGCGTCCGGGTGACGTTGCCGAGCAGGTCGACCTGCGCCTGGACCCGCCACCGGTAGCTGTGGTCGCGCCTGGTCACGGCCGCCAGCGTGAGCGCGGCCACGTCGAGCCGGGCGCTCACCGCAGGCAGGGCATCCAGGAGCCGTGCGGCCGTGCGGGCGTCCACGGGCCGGTTCACGTAGCCCAGGCTCAGGTGCGGCCAGAACAGCCGCCGGTGCACGTCGGTGTGCCGCGCGCCGAGGACGGCCGACGTGCTTCGTCGTACCCGGGCCTTCACCGCACGGAGCCGGTCGAGCGGGCCGACGGCCAGCACCAGCGCCGAGGGGAAGGTCTGCGCCGGACCGAGGATGAGCCGGAGCCGGTCCTGCCCGGCGACCGCGTCGGCCACCGCTTCCGTCACCCGCTCCACGTCGGTCGGCTCGAGCTCGTCGGCGAAGCCGACGTCAGCCACGGTGACATGGCACCACGCGGGCGGTACGGCGTCCAGCCACCCGACGCCGCGGACCCTGCGCAGCGTCTCCTCCCCCACGGCGTGGGTGATCTGGTCCTCGCCGAAGGTGAGGTACCAGTACAGGCAGGTGCGCCGCGTGGTCCACTCGGGCCGCCAGACCCAGTGGTCACGCAGCTCCTCGGCCGTCGCTGCGAGGATGGAGGTCGACCCCATGCCGACGTGCTACCCCGCGGGCGGCGTCGGCACACGTCCCCTGCGCGGGGCGGGAGGTGTCGAAAGCCGGTCCGCCCGTTCGACGTACAGACACCAGCAACCCGACAAGAAGGGTGACCACCATGCGGTTCATGGTCTTCGTCAAGATGGCCGAGGACGTCGGCAACGCACCCCGCGAGCTCCAGGAGGTGATGGGGAGGGAGCTCATGCAGGCGTTCGCGGACGGGTCGATCGTGGACGCCGGCGGCCTGTGGCCGACCGCCCAGAGCACCGAGATCCGGTTGACGGCCGGTGAGGTGACGGTCAGTGACGGACCCTACGCCGAGGCCAAGGAGGTCGTGGGCGGCTATTCCATCCTCGAGGCGCGTTCCCAGGAGGAGGCGGTGGCCGGCGCCCGCAGGGTCGCGGAGATCCACCAGCAGTACTGGCCGGGGTGGGAGGGGTCGGTCGAGGTGCGCCGCATCTCAGGGCCGGAGGAGGGTCCCCCTGCACGCGACTGAGCATCGGCGTCGGCACCCCACTACGCTGCGAGGATGGGGGACGACGCCGCAGCAGCGGTCAACGCGGTATGGCGCCTGGAGTCGACCCGGCTCGTCGCCGGTCTGCTCCGGATGACCCATGACCTCGAGCTCGCCGAGGACCTCGCGCAGGACGCCCTGGTCGCCGCCCTCGAGCAGTGGCCGGCTGACGGGATCCCACGCAACCCCGGTGCGTGGCTGATGTCGGTCGCCAAGCGGCGGGCCGTGGACCACTTCCGGCGTGCCGACACCCTGCGCCGCCGCACGGCGGAGCTCGGCCGATCCCTGGAGGAGGTGGACGTGCCCGACCTCGACGCCGCCGTGGACCACATCGAGGACGACGTGCTTCGGCTGATGTTCCTGACCTGCCACCCGGTGCTGGCGCCGGAGTCGAGGGCCGCCCTGACGCTGCGGCTCGTGGGTGGGCTCACCACCCAGGAGATCGCCCGGGCGTTCCTCGTCAAGGACGCCACCATGGGGCAGCGGCTCACCCGCGCGAAGAAGGCGCTCGCCGGGGTCGGCGTCGAGCCGCCCACCGGCCGGCAGCGCGAGGACCGGCTGGCCGACGTGATGTCGGTCATCTACCTGGTCTTCAACGAGGGCTACACCGCCACCGCCGGCGTCGACTGGATGCGGCCGGCGCTCTGCCAGGAGGCGCTGCGGCTCGCCCGGATGCTCGCCGCCCTCGCTCCGAAGGAGCCCGAGGTGCACGGCCTCCAGGCGCTCCTGGAGCTGCAGGCCTCCCGGCTGCCTGCCCGCACCGGCCCCGATGGCGAGCCGGTGCTGCTGGAGGCACAGGACCGGTCCCGCTGGGACCGGCTGCTCGTCCGCCGTGGCTTCCTCGCGCTCGACCGCGCGGAGGCCCTCGGGGGACCGGTCGGCCCCTACGTCCTGCAGGCGGCCCTGGCGGCCTGCCACGCCCGCGCACGCCGCCCCGAGGACACCGACTGGGTGCGCATCGCGGCGCTGTACGACGTCC
The DNA here is from genome assembly GCA_025934895.1 of Nocardioidaceae bacterium. Lineage (GTDB taxonomy): Bacteria > Actinomycetota > Actinomycetes > Propionibacteriales > Nocardioidaceae > Nocardioides_B. The sequence continues at coordinate 6,980 of JAICWH010000106.1, forward strand.
TGGGCACCGTCGCGCCGAGCCCCGTCGTCGAGGTCAACCGCGCCGTGGCCCACGGCCGCGCCCACGGCGCACGCGCGGGGCTCGCGGTCCTCGACGGGATCCACGACGACGCCGTGCTCGGCTCGCACCTGTTGCTCACCGTCCGCGGCGACCTGCTGGCCCGGGCCGGTCGCCGGCGGGAGGCCGCCGAGGCCTTCCGCACGGCTGTCACCCGCACCCGCAACGAGCGGGAGCAGACGCTGCTGATGCGCCGCGCGGCCGACCTCGACGACACCGCCGGCGAAGCGATGTCGAAAACCGGCGTCCCCGTCCGACGCACCGACGACCCGCCGACCCGCAGCTCCTCCAGGAGGACTTCATGACGACCACCACCGCCCCGACCACCAGCACGACCACCTCGGCAGACGGCACGACGATCGCGTTCGAGACGACGGGGCGGGGGCCCGCCCTGGTCCTCGTCGACGGCGCCCTGTGCAGTCGCACGATGGGGCCTTCGGGCGACCTCTCCGCCCAGCTCGCCGACCGGTTCACCGTCGTCCGCTACGACCGTCGCGGCCGGGGCGGGAGCGGCGCCGGCTCATCGCCGTACGCGGTGGGCCGGGAGGTCGAGGACCTGCTGGCCGTCCTGGCCGCCGTCGGTGGCCACGCGCACGTGCTGGGCATCTCCTCGGGCGCCGCGCTGGCCCTGGAGGCGGCCCGGGGCGGCGCGCCCATCGACCGCCTGGCGGTCTTCGAGGCGCCCTTCATCCTCGACGACACGCACCCGGCCAACGACCCGCTGCTGCCCGAGCGGGTCCAGGAGCTGGTCGACCGGGGCCGCCGGGGACAGGCCGTGGCGACGTTCCTGCGCACGGTCGGCGCCCCGGCGCCCATGGTCCTGCTCATGCGGCTGACGCCGGTGTGGCGCAAGCTGACGGCCGTGGCCCACACGCTTCCCTACGACCTGTCCATCGTGGTGCCGTTCGAGCAGGGCGAGCCACTCCCCGACGGCTACTACGACGCGGTCGCCGTCCCGACCCTGGTGCTGGCGGGAGGCAGGAGCCCTGCCTACATGCGCAGCTCGCAGGCAGCCATCGCCGACGCGCTCACCGGCGGCCGGCTCGACGTGCTGCCCAGGCAGACCCACATGGTCAAGGCCGCCGTCCTGGCGCCGGTGGTGGCGGACTTCCTCACGAGCACCTCCTAGCGGCTAGAGGTCGAACTCGCGGCCGATCACGACGGTCCGGTCGCGGGGGAGCGACAGCTGCTCGACCCTGTCGGTGGACAAGCGGTCCATCAGCACGAACACCCGTTGCCGCCACCGCGCCATGCCGCCGTGCCGGGCGAGCCGCGGGATCGGGTCCGACACGAAGAAGACCGCCGACCGGGGATGGAGGTCGCCGAGAGCGTCGCCCTCGTGCTCGACGGCGTCATCGAGGATGGCGACCGCGTCGAGGCGTTCCCGGTAGCCCAGCGTCACGTCGAGCGCGATGATCCCCGGGTAGCGGTCCGAGAGCCGGTCGACGTCGACGGAGATCCGCCGCGCCGGGGCCGCCGGGGTGTCCTCGACCCGCCAGCTGAGCACCAGGACACACTCGTGGAGCACGTGGGTGCGCTCCAGCACCGTCCGCAGCGCGAAGGGTGCGAGGTCGCGGTCCGCAGTCAGGAAGACGGCGGACCCAGGCACCCGGTGCGGTGGCGCGCCATACTCCTTCTCGACGGTCTCGAAGAGTGCCGAGGCAGCGAGCCCCTCGTCGCGACGGGCGGCATCGAGCCGCGACTGTCCCCGGACCCACGTGGACATCACCGTGAAGAGCACCGCGCCCAGGCCGGTCGGCAGCCACCCCCCGGCCAGGATCTTGGGGATCGACGCGGCGAAGAGTCCGAGGACCACGAGCTGCATCGTCGCGGCGGTCACCTGGCGCCGGGTGGTCTGGTGCGACCGGATCCGGTCGAACAGCAGGTACAGGGTCGCGGTCACCAGGATGGTGGCGCTGACGGCGACGCCGTACGCCGAGGCCAGCCTGGCTGAGCTGCGGAAGCCCACAACCACCGCGAGCACGGCGACGGCGAGCGCCCAGTTCGCCGCAGGGATGTAGATCTGGCCGCCCTCCTCCTCCGAGGGGTGGCGGGTGCGCAGGAAGGGGAACAGTCCCAGGCCGCCGGCCTGGTGCAGCACCGTGAACGCCCCGGCGATCACCGCCTCCGAGGCGATGACCGTCGCCGCGGTGGCGAGCACCAGGACCGGGATGGTGGCCCAGCCGGGGACCACCGCATAGAACGGGTCGGCGGCAGCCGACGAGTGCCGCACGACTTCCGCAGCCTCGCCGAGGTAGGCGACCACCAGCGCAGGCAGGACCAGGAACAGCCACGCGCGCGTGATGGCGGTGCGCCCGAAATGACCCAGGTCGGCGTACAGCGCCTCGGCGCCGGTCACCGCCAGCACGACCGAGCCCAGCGAGAGGAAGGCCGTCAGCGGCTGGGACAGGAAGAAGCGAACCGCGGCGTACGGCGACAGGGCCTGGAGCGCCGCAGGGTTGCGCCCGAGCGAGGCCGCACCGGCCGCCGTCAGGACCAGGAACCACACCAGCATCACCGGGCCGTAGAGCTTGCCGATCCCGCCGCTGCCGAGTCGCTGCAGCAGGAACACCCCGAGCAGCATCACGAGAGCGAACGGGACGACGACAGCCCTCAGCGACGGGTCGGCGACCTCCAGGCCCTCGGCCGCCGACAGCACCGAGATCGCCGGTGTGATCACGCTGTCACCGAGGAACATCGCGGCTCCGACCATGCCGAGGACGGCGACCACGCCCAGGAGTCGCGGCGTCGACGCGGTTCGCCGCAGGAGCGCCACAAGCGCCAGCACGCCGCCCTCACCCTGGTTGTCGGTGCGCAGCAGGATCGCGACGTAGAGCACCGTGACCACCGCCAGCATCGACCAGATCATTGTCGAGGTCATCCCGTAGACGGTCGTCGGGTCCAGCGAGGTGCTCTCACCCAGCACGCTCCGCAGCGCGTAGAGGGGACTGGTGCCGATGTCGCCGAAGACCACGCCGAGGGCGCCGAGCGCCACGAGGGACGAGGAGCGACCCTCGTCGCCGGAGCTGCCCACGCCGGTCGGTGCCCCAACGCTCTGCTTCCACTCCTGGTCGTGTCCTCCACGACTCGAAGCACCAACCCCACTGAAATCGGATCAGAAGGCTGCGGCTCGTGGTCAACACGAGGACCCCGACCCGACCCGCCGCGGCTGATCAGCCCCAGGCGCTGCGGTCCCCCGGTCCGGGCGGGTGCAGTCGTGCCTGGATCCGGGCGTTCGGCAGCGGTGGCGCCGGCAGACGCCGTGTCGCGCCGGCATAGCCGTGCACTGCGCCGAACCGGTCCGACTCCGCCTGCCACTGCTCGCGGAACGCGACGATCTCCTCGTGGGAGCGGCCGACGAAGTTCCACCACATCACCAGCGGCTCCTCGAACGGCTGACCCCCGAGCAGCAGCACGCGGGCGGGCTCCTCGCCGGGGTTGCCGACCACCAGCCGGTGCGCTCCGGTGTCGACGTAGCCGAGCTCGGCCCGGGCCAGCTTCACGTCGTCCAGCAGCACCGGGCCGCGGTCCACGAGGACCCCGTGCTCGTACGTCGGGTCGACGTCGAGCGTCACCTCCGACTCGGGCTCGACGGCCACCTCCGCCCCCAGCAGCGGCGTGAACGTGCGCACGGGTGAGGAGGACCCGGCCAGCGACCCAGCCGGCGACCCGACCAGCGACCCGACCAGGACCCGCACCGAGCCTCCGGGCACCGCGACCACCGGCGGCACGTAGTGCTCGAAGCCACGGGACACCTCGCGAGCGGCGTCCGGCAGCGCCACCCACAGCTGGACACCATGCAGCAACGAGGTGCGCGGCGTGGACACCTCGGAGTGCGCGACCCCGCTGCCGGCAGTCATCAGGTTCAGCTCCCCCGGCCGGACTACCGCGTGCACGCCGCCGCTGTCGCGGTGCTCGACCTCGCCCGCGAACAGCCAGCTCACCGTCTGCAAGCCGGTGTGCGGGTGCGGAGGTACGTCCATCCCGCCGGTGACACCGACGTCATCGGGGCCGTAGTGGTCGGCGAAGCACCAGGCGCCGACCAGGGACCGGTGCCGTTGGGGGAGGGTGCGGCGCACGGTCATCGCCCGGGGACCGCCCAGCGGCACCTCGCGAGCGGTGACGACCTCGACATCGTTCATGAGCTCCAGCCTGCCAGGTCCACGACCAGCGGGCTGGACCGGATCGGGCCCGCAGCGGGGCTGCGCACCCACCACCCCCGCTCAGCGGCCCGAACCCTGCCAGGGTGTGATGACGCCCAGGAACTTGCCGGCATCGCCGAACCGGCAGTCGCTCGGGGGGCCGGGACGTCGCCGTCCTCGGGTGACCGTCAGCAGAAGAGGAGGAGTAGGAGCTGACGGACGCGTTTCCCGGTGCCGAACGTCGCCGGGTTGGGCGCCGTCATCGCCTGGCCGGGGCGTCCCCTGCCCACCCGGCGCCAGTGGTGCGATGGACCACCAGCCGGGCGACGTGCACGGGGCCGCCCAGCGGTACGGCCGTCGGGGCAATACGACGTGCTGACCGGGTCGGTCCACGAGGCCCCGTTGTCGACGCTTCGCGCGACCACGGATTCGGCTCACCGGGAGCCGGCGGGTCGTTCCCTGCGGAGGACGGCTGCCCTGCGCGCGACCTCCAGCGAAACCCTCCGGAGTGCTCCCGCGCATCCTCCACCCAGAATGTGCTCCCGAGAATGTGCTCCCGAGCGCGAGACCAGCTCAGCATCCCGGAGCCCGGCTCCCCGTCCGGCAGACGAGGGCGGGACGTGGGCACGTCGGCGGCATGACGCGACGACGTGGGGGTACGCCCCGCTGTCACCTTCCGAGAGGAGCTGTGCAATGGCTGACGGCATCGACATGGTCAGTGTCCTGGTCAAGGACCACAACGAGATGAAGGCGTACTTCCGCCAGCTCGAGGCTGCCACTGATGGAAAGGAGCGCAGGGAGGTCGCCGACAAGCTCACCGCCGAGGTGGTCCGGCACTCCGTCGCCGAGGAGATGTACCTCTACCCCGCGGCCCGCAAGATCCTGCCGAACGGTGAGCAGCTGATCGACGAGGAGCTCAAGGAGCACGCAGAGGTCGAGGAGCTGCTCAAGCAGTGGGAGAGCATGGACGGCGACGACCCGCAGTTCATGTCGACCTTCCGACAGATCCGGGACGGATTGCTGCACCACATCGACGAGGAGGAGGAGCCGAAGCTGTTCCCGGAGATGCAGGCCGCGCTCACCCGGGACGAGCAGGAGGACTTCGGGGCCAAGATCACCCGGGCCAAGAAGCTCGCGCCCACCCGCCCGCATCCCTCGGCCCCGGACAACCCTCCCGGCGACAAGATCCTGGGCGTGCCGACCGGCATCGTCGACCGGATGCGCGACCTGCTCAGTGGCCGCTCCACGGACTGAGGGAAGGCGGTCGGCTCAGCTGACGGGCCACGATCGAGAGCCGGTCGAGCCTCGGTCGGGCGCCCGGTGCCCGCCGCGGGAGGGGGCGTGCGGGCATGATGGCGACATGGCCGACGACCACCTGGAGCGTTTCGTTGTTGCGCAGGACTCTGCCGGCACCTATGACACGGCGCTGGCGGAGCTGCGGCAGGGGCGCAAGCGCAGCCACTGGATGTGGTTCGTGTTCCCGCAGATCGCCGGGCTCGGACGCAGCGCGACCGCTCAGCGCTACGCACTGGCGGACCTCTCCGAGGCGGTGGCCTACGCTGCGCACCCGGTGCTCGGAGCCCGGCTGCGGGAGTGCGCACGGGTGCTGGCAGAGCTGCCCAGCCGGGACCCGGTCGAGGTCCTCGGGTCGGTGGACGCCCAGAAGCTGCACTCCTCGATGACGCTGTTCTCCCGCGCAGCGCCCGAGGACGCGGTGTTCTCCCGGGTGCTGGACCAGTACTTCGACGGTGCGCTCGACGAAGGAACCGTGAGCCGGATGTGACCCCGGTCCGAGAGGTCTCGGCCCCTACGTGACCAGCCGGGCACAGGCCCGTTCTCGTCCACAGCGACGGCCGGGCCGCAGTAGTCCACCGGTCGCACATCCGTTCGA
>JAICWH010000238.1 GCA_025934895.1 Nocardioidaceae bacterium
CTGCGGTGCTTGCCGCCGGTGCAGCCGACGGCCACCGTCATGAACCGCTTGCCCTCGCGCAGGTAGCCGGCGCTGACCGTGCACAGGACCGGGACGTACTGCTCCAGGAAGGTCTGCGCCTCCGGGCGCTCCTTGACGTAGGCCGCCACCTCCGGGTCCCGGCCGGACAACGGACGCAGCTCGGGCACCCAGTGCGGGTTGGGCAGGAACCGCATGTCCGCGAGCAGGTCCGCGTCGACCGGGATGCCGTACTTGAAGCCGAAGCTCAGGATCGTCGCCTTCAGTGAGGTGGTGCTCTCGGTGCCGAACGCGCCGGCCACCTTGTCGGTGAGCTGGTGCACGTTGAGGCCGCTCGTGTCGATCACCAGGTCGGCGTCGGCGCGCAGCGCGGCCAGCGCGGTGCGCTCGCGGCGCAGCCCGTCCAGGAGCCTGCCTCCCTCCTGCAGCGGGTGCGGTCGTCGGGCCGCCTCCTGGCGCCGCACCAGCACCTCGTCACCGGCCTCGAGGAACAGCAGGGTGGTGCGCCGCCCCGTGCTCCCCTGGGCCAGCACCTCCTGCAGTCCCGTGAAGAACGCGCCGGAGCGGACGTCGACCACGACCGCCACCGGCTGCATCGGGCCGTGCGTCTCGTCGACCAGCCGGACCACGTCGGCGACCAGCTGCGGCGGCAGGTTGTCCACGACGAAGAACCCGAGGTCCTCGAGCTCCTTCGCCGCGGTGCTGCGGCCGGCGCCCGTCATCCCGGTGACCACTACGACCTCGCCGCGGTGGTCGCTCAGCGAGAGACCGGCCGGCCGGCCGTCCTCGGCGTCCTGCACAGCGCTCATCACAGGTCCTCGATCTCTCCGGTGGCGGTGTTCACACTCACCCTGGGTCGGCCCGGCTGCTCCTCGAGCGCCGCTGCGATCGCCTCGGCGGTCCGCACCCCGATGCCCGGCACCTCCGCGATCTCCCCCACAGTGGCAGCACGCAGCTTCTTCAGCGACCCGAACCGCCTCAGCAGGCTCTTGCGGCGCACCTCCCCGAGTCCCGGCACGTCGTCCAGGACGCTCTCCACCATGCTCTTGGAACGTCGCGAACGGTGGTGGGTGATCGCGAATCGGTGCGCCTCGTCGCGGACGCGCTGCAGCAGGTAGAGCCCCTCGCTGGTGCGCGGCAGGATGACCGGGTCCTCCTGCGAGGGCAGCCACACCTCCTCCAGCCGCTTGGCCAGGCCGCACACCGGTACGTCGTCGATGCCGAGCTCGTCCAACGCCCGCTGGGCCGCAGCGACCTGGGGAGGACCGCCGTCCACGACCACCAACCCGGGGACGTAGGCGAACTTTTTGGGGCGGCCGGTGTCCGGGTCGATCAGCAGCGGCCCCTGGTCGTCGGCCGGGGTCTCGTCCGGGGACTCGACGAAGTCACCGGTCTCCACGCGCTCGTCGAGCAGTCGCCGGAACCGGCGGGTGATCACCTCGTGCATCGAGGCGACGTCGTTCTGCCCCTCGACGCCTCTGATCACGAACCGGCGGTATTCGCTCTTGCGCGACAGCCCGTCCTCGAACACCACCATCGAGGCGACCACCTCGGTGCCCTGCAGGTTGGAGATGTCGTAGCACTCGATCCGCAACGGCGCCGACGGCAGCCCGAGCGAGACCTGGATCTCCTCGAGCGCCCGATTGCGGGTGGTCAGGTCGCTGGCCCGCTTGGTCTTGTGCAGCCCGAGCGCCTGCAGCGCGTTGCGGGACACCGTCTCCTGGAGCGCCTTCTTGTCCCCGCGCTGCGGGACCCGGATGGACACCCGAGCCCCGCGCAGGTCGCACAGCCACTGCTCGAGGACCTCGACGTCCTCGGGCAGCGCCGGCACCAGCACCTCGCGGGGGATCGCGTCGCCGAGCTCCCCGTCGTACAGCTGGAGCAGGAAGCGTCCGACCAGCCCGCCGGTGTCCGCGTCGTCGACCTTGTCGGCGACCCAGCCGCGCTGACCGCGGATCCGGCCACCCCGGACGTAGAAGATCTGCACCGCCACCTCGAGCGGGTCCTCCGACAAGGCGATCACGTCGGCGTCGGTGCCGTCCCCGAGGACCACCTGCTGCTTCTCCATCGCCCGGTCCAGGGCGCCGATGTCGTCGCGCAGCCGGGCCGCACGCTCGTAGTCGGTCGCCTCGGAGGCGGCGTACATCTCCTTCTCCAGGCGCTTCACGAACGCCGAGGTCTGGCCCCCCATGAAGTCGCAGAAGTCCTCGACGATGGCCCGGTGCTCCTCCGCACTGACCCGCCCGACGCACGGTGCGGCGCACTTGCCGATGTAGCCGAGCAGGCACGGCCGGCCGATCTGCTCCGACCGCTTGAAGACCCCGTTGCTGCAGGAGCGCATCGGGAACACCCGCAGCAGCAGGTCCACCGTCTCGCGGATCGCCCAGGCGTGGGAGTAGGGCCCGAAGTAGCGGGTGCCACGTCGTTTAGCGCCGCGACCAACCATCACCCGCGGGAACTGCTCGTCGAGGGTCACCGCGAGCCACGGGTAGGACTTGTCGTCGCGGTACTTCACGTTGAAGCGCGGGTCGAACTCCTTGATCCAGGAGTACTCCAGCTGTAGCGCCTCGACCTCGGTGTTCACGACCGTCCACTCGACGCTGGCGGCGTTCGTGACCATGGTGGC
>JAICWH010000159.1 GCA_025934895.1 Nocardioidaceae bacterium
ACGTCAGCAAGATCGCTGGCCAACTCCGCCACCGGCGGTAGCTCGGAGTGTGGCCTCACCCGCGCAACCCCGACCGCCTCGACCAGCGCCGCCGCCAACGCCTCGTCATCCTCCGGATCTGCATCCCAGGCCGCCGCCAACCGCTCCACGACGGCTTCCACATCATCAGTCGTCACCGCCCGCACGCTACAGACCCACCGGAACAGCCAGCCAGGTCCGACCAGCGAACTCGTCACTGAAGTTCACCGCATGCCGCCAGTCCAGGCGAACACAGCAAAGTTCAATCCCTGGCTCACTCACGAGTTCCACGCGGCTAGCGAACTAGCCTCCCAAGTCGTTGCGCCGGTTATTGCCAACGCGCGAGCGGAAGGCCAGTACTGGATGGGTCCAGCTGGCTCGACGCCGCAACCACTAGGTACACCGACCCTCCTGGGCCCGGGAGGCATAGATCTGCGCGGTGCTCTGCGCTACGCAAGCGAGTCGTTCACAGTCACTGAAGCCCCCCATGGGGAAACTCGCATCAGCATCCGAGCGGCGATTGCTGGTCAACGCATCCCTAGCGAACCCGACCAGCTACTTGCCGACGCCATGCACATCGCCTTCACCGCCGAGGTTCGCAACTTTGGACTATCAGCGGTCGTGGCTGCGATGGCATGCGAGGTCACTGTTAAGGACTTCCTGCGCGCACACGCAACGCCCGAGCAGCAAGCGCTCGTCGAAGCGGTTATCGACAACCCCCGCGAGGTCACCGTAGCTGCCTCAGAGTTGTACAACCTTGGGATTCGCTCAGTAGTGGGCCGTTCCCTCCGCGACGACGACAAGGCCGCTTTCAAGGCACTGAGCGCATTGTTCTCCGCCCGTAACCGCTACGTGCACCGTGGTCTCGACTCGCCGGACCTGGACTCAATTCGGGCGCATTTGGAAGCAGCTCGAGCCGCCCTTGCCTACCTACGCGGTATCGACCGGGGCCTCGGCCCGCCAACGTAAGTTCTAGGTCGCGTTGCGGCTGCGCGTCAGTGGCACCAGGCACGTCTGCGCGTCATACAGGTCGAGAATTTCGTCTAGCCGCGCCCGGGCCACGGACGCCCAGTCGCATAGCTCATCTGAGCCGCGTTTGAAGAGTTGGACCAGGACGTCAAGCATCTGCGCCGTCGTGTGGACGCTGTTGAGCGCGTTTTCCGACCGGAAGGCGGCGTAGTGCCAGTCGACCCCCCTGTCGACGTCCTCGCGGAGAACGGGCTGCTTGAAGGCAGAGTCCGCGTGCACCGCCCAGGCGCGGTACGTGAACAGTTCCTTGATGACGCCCTTCATTTGCCCGGCGCCGGGCCGTCTGATCTTCAGGGCGTGGTGCCGCGTCGCAAAGACCTGGACGTGACGCGGCGTGCGGCGCCCGGATGCCAGCCACCGGCGCCGATCCGGGTGCTCGGGCGAGCGCGCCCGAACAGAGGCGTAGAACGCGTCGACAGCGAAGGCCGCGGACGTGATAGCCCGCATGGAGGTTCGGAGCTCCAGGTCGAGGAGGTCGCCGAGGCGCTCGTCGCTCGTCGGCGAGGCCACCTCGTGAACGACCTGATCGTGTGCCTCGCTCGACGCGACGGCTGCCTCGATCGCCTCCTGGAGCCACTGTGACCACATGTCCATGCGGAGGTGGGGCGCGATCGGGTCAACGACGATCTCGCCGCCATCCTCCACGCGGATCTGGATGCTGCCCGCTGGCAACTGCAATTGCGCGCCGCGCGGGAAGAAGATGCCTGGCACGTGCCGTCCTCCGGTGGTCGTTCGTCGCCGTCAAGGGTATGCGGGGCCGCCGACGCGCTAGGGCAGTTCGAGCGTGCCCTCTCCCAGGCGACGGAGAACCAGGTCGCTGCCCTCGTGGCGGACCCACAGTCCGGGCGGCACCAGTGGGTGCTCCTTGTGCCCTGCGAGCAGTTGGGGGAACGACTTGAACGGGTCCAGGAGGCGCACCTGCATGCGCCACTCCTTGCCGGGCGTGCCGAAGATGTCGCCGCCGCGGCCGGCCGACCCGACGGCCGGGCGCCATGGATGGTCGACGCGCCGATCCGAGTTCGCACTCAGCCAGGTCTCTTTGTTGAGGAGCACGTCGAACGCGGCCTCGCGCATGCGCCCTATGAACGGCTGGACGTGCCGGTCCAGCACGGGCGACTGGTGTCGGTCGGCATGCACGGCGTCGTTACGGCGATCGACCCACTCGTCCACCTCCGCGCGCTCGAATCCGTGCGGCCCCGTGGCGAGGAAATCGAACAGCAGCGGACCGGTCTGCCGGTAACCGCGGTGGAAGGCCCGCTCGAGGAGCCGCCAGAACAGCGTGAACTGCCCGACGGGCGACAGCGCGTTGAGCGCCTCGGTGAGGAGCACGACGCCGTCCAGTCGACTGCGCACAACGGCCATCAGGTCCGGGTTGTCCATGATCTCCGTCATGGAGACGCCCATTGTCGTCCCGGCGTCGTACTGCCCCACGACCGTCCCCTCGAGGACTTCGAGCGCCGAGGGGTCGGTGCAGTGGAACCCGAGGCAGGGAGATGGCGAGGACAGGCTGAACGTCTCGCCGTGCTTCAAGGTCACCATCCGCGCCAGCATCTCCAGGGCATCCTCGGCGAGCGCCCTAGCGTCCTCAGGCATCTCGAAGGCGTCGTCGCGGATCGGCGGCGCGTCGAGGGGGAGATATGCGATGGCAAGGATCCCGAGCGGCTCGCCGTCCTTCGTCAGAGGCGTGACCGTCGTGACGTGAACCGGCCCCCAATCGGCGTGCCAGTGGATCTCCGCAGGCGGCTTGCCGATCGAGATGACCAGCGTCCGCATGAGGTACCAGGTCGGGTCGGCGTCTGTCACGGAGGCAGCCTAGGCGGGCCATGACACCCTGGAGGCGTGGATTACCCGTGGCGGGTCAAGCAGCGCCAGGCCGACGAGCACGTGGCTCGATTCGCGGCCGCCTGCGATGAGTACGTCAACGCCGCCAACCTTTCGCTCCGCAACGAGCGAAACGTGCAGACGGGCACCATCCGCGTCCGTCTTCACGCCGACGCCGAGCCACCGCTCTCTCTCGGGGCGACGATCGGCGACGTATTGCACAACTTGCGGTCCGCCCTGGACTCGGTGGCCTGGGAGGCGTGCCTGCGCGCCGGTGTCCCGCAGTCCCGCGAGCGCGAGGTGCAGTTCCCGATCGGCACCGACCCCGCCAGGTGGCCGACGCTGGCGGGACGGCAACTGCCGAACCTCTCCCCGGAGGACCTGGAGGTCTTCCGCGGGCTCCAGCCCTGGTTCTGGGACGAGGAGGCGCGAGCGCACGGGATCGAGGACCTGCGGTCCACGGCCGAGCGGCACGCGCTGGCGAAACTGCACATGTTCGCGCGCATCGACCGCCACCGGGTGCCGCACCCGGTGCTGGCCCGGGCCGGGCACAACTGGCTCGGGCACGACGGCGACGTCACGATCGACTTCGCCGATGTGCGCTATTGGGACGCCCGCCCGGGCGACGTCGTCATGGAGTGGCGCGTCGACCCGCCGGAGCGCGTGGCCGACGTGCAGCCGGATGGCGAGGTGGTCATGGCCCTCAGCGAGGAGGGCGCGCGCGAGCGCCAGCCCGCGCTGACCGAACTCCGCGCGATGCAGCAAGCCGTCGTCCAGGCAACCCGCGCCGTCGAGATCGGCGTGCTGGAGGTCGTGTCGCAGGCCGACCTGGACGGGCTGGGTCGGCTGGAGCGCGAGTTCCACGACGCCCAGGAGGCCGTGCGGACGCTCGTCGCCTCGCCGCACGTGATCGACGCCGACTACATAGAGCGGCGCCGCTTGGCGGCCGACGCCGAGCGCGTCGCCCAGGCCGCCTACCTTGACCGCTGGCGGGAGTTGTTCGAGTAGCCCCGGGCCAGGCCTAGGCGAAAGCTTCAGGGAGTCGCATCCGGACCACTCCCGCAGTGCTCAGCCTTGCTACTCGTTATGGCTCAGGCGGGTCATTCTGGGCGGATTGACGCGTCCGCGTCTGTGGCCAGCGAACGGGCAGGGATTCTCAACGTCAGGCGCGGAGCGCTGCTGACGCCTCGAGGAGGCCGTCGCGTTCGAGCATGGCGAGGACGTCGGCGAACGTTGCAGGCGGGTTCTCTCTGGAGTCGGCGATTCGTTGGACGGCGCTGTAGACCGCTTCGCGACTCAGTTCGACCTGTTCGAGGATGAAGCTGTCGGGTGACTTCGCCTCCATGTCCCATGGTTCGAGCGCGGTCAGCGGGAAGTCCTTGAGGTTGTTGGTGACGATCACTTGGGCGCGGGCCTTGATCGCCGCGGCGAGGACATGGCGATCGTCGCGATCCGGCAGGTCGAGGGCTTCGATGAGCGGCTCGTAGCCGGGGACCAGGCAGTCACGGACTGCCTTGTTCATGAGGTCGCGGGTGCGGGCCAGCTTCTGCGGGTCGAGGTCGGGTCGGTTCGCTGTGATGTTGTCGAAGACCTCGTCGAGGATCTGGTCGGTCCACTTGGCCTGCACGAGCCCTGCTTGGGCGACGCGGATCAGCAGGTCGCGGAGCGTGCTCGGGTAGAGCACGTTGGCGTCGTAGAGGACGACGAAGGGCACCTCAGAGCAGGCCCATCTCTTGGTTCAGCCGGGTCAGCTCGTCGGCGGCCTCGCGGCGCTCCTGGTCGTCGCGTGCCATGTAGGCCATCAGCGACTGGGCCTTGATCCGGCGATGCTTGCCAACCTTGCGGTACTCGATATCGCCAGCGTCGAGCAGGCCGATGAGGAAAGGCCGGCTGACGTTAAGAAGCTCGGCCGCCTGCTGGGTGGTGAGCTCGGCATGGGCCGGAACGACCGAGACGCCCTGCCCCGCTGCCATGTGTGCGAGCACACGAGCGAGGAGCTCGACCGCGCCCCGCGGCACGACGAGCGTCTCCTCGGGGTCGTCGGCGAGAAGGAGCCGGATGACGCTGTCGGTGTGGGTGGCGAGGTAGCCCTTGACGTGCGGCAGCGCCTCGACTGCGGCGCTGATGTCGGACTCGTCGGGTTGGACTGGAGCAAGTGTCAACGCGGTCATGGTGTCTCCTCTCTCAACGCGACCATTATTCGCAATATTCGAAGCAAACGCAATAGTTTCAAGCCCGATGCGTGGACTTCTTCCTGTCCCCCGACCTTGGGCCATGCTCACAGGTTTCCGAGGTCGAGGCGTAGTGCTTCGACGGCGGCGCGTTCGGCGGCGGTGGCGCGGGTGTAGCGCACCAGCATGTCGGTGCGGGTCCACCCGGCCATGGCCATCAGCCCGGACTCCGAGCCGCCGCGGGCCAGCCAGCGGTGCGCTGCGGTGTGCCGGAGCTTGTGGAGGTGGAAGCCGTCGATGCCGGCGAGCCTGGCACGGCGTCGCAGAGCCTGGTTGAGGCCGTCGTACCCGAAGGTGTCACCACGCTCTCCGACCCAGAGTTGCGGCTCGCTGGCGCGGGGATGGTGTGTGCGTTCGAGAAGGTAGCCGCGGATCGCCTCGACGGTGGTCGGGCCGACGGGGATGGTGCGCGCGGCCGCCCTTGCCGTTGCGGATGGTGATCCGGCGGACGTGGAGTTCCAGGTCGCGCAGTTCGAGGCCGACCGCTTCGCCGGCCCGGATGCCGGTTTCGAGCATGAGTCGGATCAGGGCCTCGTCACGACGGTGGTGCAGGTGGTCGTCGGGGCGTTGGTTGGGGTGGGTGCAGGTGAGGATCAGGGCGCGTAGTTCGTCGTCGCTGAGCGGGATGACGGTCTTTTGGCGTTGCACGGGCCCTTGATCCCGACGAAGGGGTCGCCGAGCAGCTGTTCGGTGGCGAGCAGCCAGGCGGTGAGCCGCTTGACGGCGAGTTGGCGGGTGCGGACGGTGCCGGGCGCGGCACCGTGGTCGAAGAGGTGGCCCATCCAGGTGTGCAGCGAGGCCCGGGACATCGGGACGCGTTCGGTGGCCTGGCACCACCGCAGGTAGCGGCGGGCACCGTCGAGGTAGACGTCGATCGTGCCGGGGCTCTTGTTCTCCGCGCGGAGCGAGCGTTGCCACTCGGGCAGCAGGTCGAGCAGGAGGGTGGGGGTCAGGGCGGCGGCGGTTGCCGCGATCGTTGTCTTCACGTCCCACCCGACCAGACGCCTCGCGCGATGACGACGTCGGGCCGGGGGCGCCGCGTCCGGCGGCATCTGGCCCACACCGGATCTCTTGGTAGTTTTCGGTACGAGGATCAAATCTCTAAATGCTTTCAGGCTCGGAATCCGTAGATTCCGAGCCTGAAACTGGTAGCGGGGGCGGGATTTGAACCCGCGACCTCTGGCTAAGGACCCGCGTCAGAAGAACTTAGGTTTTAGGCATGGACCGGTCTACGGTTGTGCTATGTCCGAGATGGCGCAGACCGCGGAGTCGGTGGCCCGGAAGTACGCGGTACTCCGCCCGCACCTCGATGAGCGGCAGCGTCGCCTGGTGCTGGGTCTGGAGGCCGTCGAACTCGGTCGGGGCGGGATCAAGGCGGTCGCGGCGGCGACCGGGGTGCATCCGGACACCATCGCTCGTGGGGTCCGCGAGGTGGCCGGCGAGCCAGAACCGGCCGCTCGGGTGCGGGCGCCCGGCGGTGGACGCAAGAAACTGACGGAGACCGACCCCGAACTCGTCTCGGCGTTGCAGTCGCTGGTGGACCCGGCCACCCGAGGTGATCCCATGTCGCTGTTGGTGTGGACGACCAAGTCGACCAAGAAGCTGGCTGGTGCGTTGACGGCGATGGGTCATCGGGTCTCGGACCGGACGGTGGCGCGGATGCTGCGCGACATGGGGTTCAGCCTGCAGGGCAACGCGAAAGTCGCCGAGGGTCGCCAACACGAGGACCGCGACGCCCAGTTCGGCTACCTCAACACGATGGTCGCCGGTCATGCCCGTACCGGGCAACCAGTGATCTCGGTCGACACCAAGAAGAAGGAACTGGTCGGTGAGTTCAAGAACGGCGGTCGCGAGTACGCCCCGGCCGGGCAGCCCGAACGTGTCAGCGTCCACGACTTCCCCGACAAGGACCTGGGCAAGGCGATCCCCTATGGCATCTACGACGTCTCGACCAACACCGGCTGGGTCTCGGTCGGGATCGACCACGACACCTCCGCGTTCGCCGTCGCGACCCTGCGCCGATGGTGGGAGACCATCGGCAAGGATCGCTACCCCCAAGCAGACCGGCTGCTGGTCTGCGCCGACGGCGGCGGCTCCAACGGCTACCGGATCCGGGCCTGGAAGATCGAGCTCGCCAAACTGGCCGCCGAGACCGGCCTGGCGATCACCGTGTGCCACTTCCCACCGGGAACCAGCAAGTGGAACCAGATCGAACACCGGCTGTTCTCCCAGATCACCCTGAACTGGCGCGGCCGACCCCTGATCACCCACCAGGTCATCGTCGAACTGATCAGCGCAACCACCACCAGCACAGGGTTGCGCGTGCACTGCGTCCTCGACACCGAGCACTACCCCACCGGCATCAAGTACACCAACGCCGACGTCATGGCCCTACCCATCACCCGCCACGACTTCCACGGCGAATGGAACTACACCATCACCCCCGACACGCCGTAGCCACCGGCATTATTTCTTCGCGGACCCTTAGCCGGCTCG
>JAICWH010000195.1 GCA_025934895.1 Nocardioidaceae bacterium
GGATTCTCGTGCTCGTCGAGTCGTTGTCCTGCGACCAACGCGATCAACGTCTGCCGCAGTGCATGCTGCTGACCGCCGTACACGGTTTCCGAGCTCCGTCCGCTGGACGCGGTCCGGGCGCGGGCGAGGTGCTCACGGGCCAGTGCGGTGAGAGAGACGTTGTCCATCAGAGCAGTCCACCCACCGGTGCAGCGTGGGCATCGGAGACGATGTCCCATCCGGAGGCACTCAGGATGGTGACCGCAACGGGGAACACGCCGAGGTTCTCCTTGTCGATGTGGTCCGACAGCTTGTCGAGCAGGCCAGTGACACGATCGTCGAACCCGACGGCCTCCGGCGCCAGGTCTTCCAGCTCCGAGTCGAAGGCGACGTGCTCCTCCTCGAGGTCGACCACTGCGTCGATCAACTCGGCGATCGGTTCCACGCCTCGGCATCCACAGTGCTCGCACATGAGGCAACCGTAGACCAGAACCGCATCGGCAGGCAGGGCCGAACGTCACCCGTTCAGACGCTGCCGGCCGCTGCGTGGCTGGTGTCGCCCTCGCGCTCGACCGTCACCCCTGCCATCGCCACTCCGCTGACGACGCCTCACGGCGCCGGGACGGTGACAGTCAGCCAAGCACGAGTGCGCTCGCCTGCCGCTGGACGAGGTCGGTCTGGACGTCCGCCACGCGCACGGCCGACCTCAGCAGACCCGAGACCTGCTCGGCCGTCCGCCCGGGCGAGTCGTTCCACCGGGTGAGGTCGCGTAGGTGCGCGCCGCGGACCTCGGGTCCCGGGCACCAGCGCACCGGGCGCCGCTCGTCCTCGTAGAGCGCGTGCCACGTCAGGTCGAGGGTCCGCTGCACGAGCTGGGAGTGCACCGTCAGGGGGCCACCCGCCTCGTGGACGAGCGCCCCGACCAGACAGGCTCCGGACACTGGTCGACCGTTGAGGTCATCGAGGTTGAGGGCGTCGACCCGACGCGTCCGGCCCAGCTCGTCGGCCACCGTGAACCAGCCGTGCTGCACCCAGCCGATGCTGACCAGTGTCTCGGCCCTGGTCAGCAGGGCGCGGATGCCGTGCAGCTCCGCCAGCCGGGCGCTGAGCACGTCCCGACGGGCCCGCCGACGCCGCTCCCTCCATCTGCTGGAACGGCCACCCGAGGTGGACGGGACGGCCAGGTCAGGGGTCCGGCGACCGGTCAGGTCGACACTCACGACGTCCTCCCTCGGATCAGTCGGGTCAGGTCGTCAGGCCGGCCGGCCCCGTTCTGAGATCCTCTCTCCGCGGTCGGGTTCTCGCAAGCACCCGGCTGCGCCAGCCGCTGCGGGACGGCAGTCGACCGAGGTGGGGGCTTCAGGCCCAGAACACCCGCTCGACGACCGCCCTGGCGCGCCGGGTCACCCGCAGGTAGTCGTTGAGCAGCTCGGCGGACTCCCCGGGCCCGTAGCCCCGGATGTGCGCGACGGCGGCGCGCTCCCGGGCGTCGTGCGGGAGCGAGTCCGCCGGCTTGCCTCGCACCTGGGTGACGGCGTTGCGCAGCGCGCTCGCCATCCGCCAGGCCGAGCCCAGCGCGTCGGCATCGGACTCCTCGAGCAGCCCGGCGCCCACCGCTGCCTCGAGCGCCTCGAGGGTGCGTGTCGAGCGCAGCCCCTCGACCCTGCCGGCGTGCTGCATCTGCAGCAGCTGGATGGTCCACTCAACGTCGGCCAGCCCGCCTCTGCCCAGCTTGAGGTGGGTGGTCCGATCGGCGCCGCGCGGCAACCGCTCCTCGTCGATGCGGGCCTTGAGCCGCTGCACCTCGCGTACGGCGTCCGGGCCGATCCCCTCGGCGGGGAACCGCAGCGGGTCCACCAGAGCGGTGAACCTCGCACAGAGGTCCTTGTCGCCCACCACGGCACTCGCGCGCAGGAGTGCCTGTGCCTCCCACACCGCGGACCAGGTGGCGTAGTAGCGCGCATAGGACTCCAGGGTCCGCACCATCGGACCCTGCCGCCCCTCAGGACGCAGCCCGGTGTCGATGCTCAGCGGTGGGTCAGCCCCAGGCACCGACAGCATCCTCCGGAGCTCGGCTGCGACCTCGCTCGCGGCCCGGGTGGCGTCCGCGCCAGAGGCACCCGGCAATGGGTCGTGCACGAACATCAGGTCGGCGTCGCTGCCGAAGCCGAGGTCGCCACCTCCGAAGCTGCCCATGGCGACGATCGCGATCCGGGTGGGCAGCGGCTCACCACGCTCGGACTCGACGGCCACCGTGGCAACCGCCAGCGCACCCTCCAGCGTCGCGTCCATCACGTCCGTCAACGCGTAGGCGACCTCCGCGACGTCGAGCAGGTGGAGCAGGTCGGCGACCGCGATCCGGAACAGCTCCCGGCGACGGATCGCGCGCACCGCTGCCACCGCCTCCAGCGGGTCCGCATGCCGACGTGCCGCCGACGTCATCTCCTTGTCGAGCGCCGCCCGGCTCTGCGGGCGCAGCGCCGCGTCCGAGGCGAGCATCCGCACGCCTTCCGGCTCTCGCTGCAGGAGCTCGGTGGCGTAGCGGCTGGAGGACAGCAGGGTCGCGAGTCGGGGAGCCACCTCACCCTCGTCGCGCAGCGTCTGGAGGTACCAGGGAGTCGCGCCCAGCGCCTCGGAGATCTTGCGGAACCCGAACAGCCCGGCGTCCGGGTTCGGCCCGTCGGCGAACCAGCCCAGCATGGCCGGGAGAAGCGTCCGCTGGATGCTCGCGGTGCGGGTCATCCCGGAGGTCAGCGCCTCCAGGTGCCGCAGCGCGGCGACCGGGTCCTCGTAGCCCAGCGCCGCCAGCCTCTGCTTGGCGGACTCGGAGGAGAGCCGCGCCTCATCGGTCGGCAGCTGGGCGACGGCCCCCAGCAGTGGGCGGTAGAACAGCTTCTCGTGCAGCCTGCGGACCTCGCGGCTGTGTCGGCGCCACGCCTGGTTGAGCGTCTCGACCGAGTCGCGCATCATCCCCATCGAGCGCCCGAGGCGGCGCAGGGACGCGTCGTCCTCGGGCAGCACGTGGGTGCGGGTCAGGTTCGCGAGCTGCATCCGGTGCTCGAGGGTGCGCAGGAACCGGTAGGCCTGGTCCAGCGTGGCGCCGTCCGCCCGTCCGACGTACCCGGCATGGGTGAGGTGGGCCAACGCCGACAGGGTCGCCCTCCCCCGCACCTGCGGGTCGGAGCGGCCGTGCACCATCTGCAGCAGCTGTACGGCGAACTCTACGTCTCGCAGGCCGCCGGCGCCGAGCTTGATCTGTCGGGTCGCGTGCGCTGGCGGGATGTTCGCGAGCACCCGCCGGCGCATCGCCTGGACCTCGGTGACGAACCCGGGGCGCTGCGAGGCCGACCACACCATCGGGGCGACCAGCTCGGTGTAGGCCGCCCCGAGTGCCAGGTCGCCGGCGACCGGACGGGCCTTGAGCAGCGCCTGGAACTCCCAGGTCCTCGCCCACTTGAGGTAGTAGCTCTCGTGGCTGGCGAGCGTGCGCACCAGCGGACCCGACCGTCCCTCGGGTCGCAGGCCGGCGTCGACGGGCCAGATCGTGCCCTCGCCGGTGTAGTCGGAACAGATGCTCATCAGCTGCGACGCCAGCTGGGTGGCGGTGCGCAGGGCCGCCGGCTCGTCGCGCCCGTCGGCAGCCTCGCACACGAAGATCACGTCGACGTCGCTGACGTAGTTGAGCTCGTGGCCGCCACACTTGCCCATCGCGACGACTGCCAGGCGTGCTGTCGCGGCGGTGGAGCCGACCCGCGCCCGGGCGACCGCCAGCGCGGCGTCCAGGGTCCCGGCGGCGAGGTCCGACAGCTCGGCGGCCACGTCGTCGAGCGGTACGTCGTGGGAGAGGTCTCGTGCGGCCAGCCGCAGCAGCAGCCGCCGGTAGCCAACCCGCAGCGCGTCCACGCAAGCGCCGTCCGCTCCGGAGGAGACCGGGTCCACGGCGGCGGGTTCGGCACCGACAGCCGTGAGCAGCTCGCTGCGCAACGCCTGAGCGGTCGGCCTGGTCGAGCCCAGCAGCGGGTCGGTGAGGTCGCGCCAGTGGTCGGGATGCCGCAGCAGGTGCCGGCCGAGGGCCCGGCTGGCGCCCAGCACGCAGAGCAGCCGCATGGCCGTGCCCTCGTCGCCCACCAGCCCGTCCACCAGCTCCCTGCGGTCCTGCACCCGGTCCGCGAGATCCGCCAGGTAGGCCGCCGCCTGGTCCGGGTCCGCCGTGGCTGCGACCAGGTGCACCAGCTCGGAGGCGGCCGGGCCCAGCCGCTCGAACGACGCAGCCGAACGCTCCGCGTCCTCGAAGCCCAGCCGGGCCAAGCGGCCGGAGGCCGTCGCGACCCGGCCGTCGCTCATCTCGTCGACCCCGCGCCGGTTCCGCCCGCCGCGGAGACGCGCGCAGCCGTGAGCGGCTCCGGTCGACGGCAGAGCGCCGCGAACCGGTCGGCGAGGACCCGCCAGGTCGCCTGGAGCTCCGCGCGCGCGGCGACGACGTCGGCGAGGTAGGCGTCGAGGTCGACTCCGCGTTCGACGGCGTCGTCACGGTCGTGGTCGGCCCAGGGCCGGATGATCTCGTCGCCGGCCTCGGGATGCCACTGCACGCCGTACACCCCCGGCGCGAAGCGGACCGCCTGGACCTCGTCGCGGCTGGTCCGGGCCAGCACCACTGCCCCGTCGGGCAGCCGGGTGACCACGTCGTTGTTCCACTGGACGGCGGGACACGCCGGACGGGCTGCCAGCACACCGACCAGGGGATCCTCGCGGGCGGATTCGGTCCAGCCGACGTCCAGGACGCCGATCTGCTGCCCGTGCTGGTTGGGGGCGACGGCGCCGCCGAGCGCGACGGCGACGAGCTGATGGCCCAGGCAGATGCCCAGCACCGGGGTGCCGTCGCCCACGGCGGCGAGCACCAGCGCCCTGACGTCGGACAGCCAGGGGTGCGTCGCGTCGTCGTAGGCACCCATGTCCCCGCCCAGCACGAGCAGCCCGCAGTGCGAGCGCAGGTCGGCGGGAAGGTCGTCGCCGGCGTACGGACGGCGTACGTCGATCGCGGTGCCGGTGTCGGTGAGCCACTCCCCGAACCACCCCGGCGGGCACTGTGCCTCGTGCTCGACCACCAGCACTGGCGGGGGTTGGATGCTCACCGGGGGAATCTACCCCTCGGCCAGCTCAGAGCAGCGGGAGCATCCGGTCGCGCTCGAAGGCGGAGACCTGCACGCGGTACTCGTCCCACTCGGCACGCTTGTTGCGCAGGAAGAAGTCGAAGACGTGCTCGCCGAGCGTGTCGGCGAGCAGCTCGGAGCTCTCGGCGACGGTGATGGCCTCGTAGAGGTTGCGCGGCAGCGGGTCGATGCCGAGCAGCTTGCGCTCACGCTCGGTCAGGGACCAGACGTCGTCCTCCGCCTCCGGGGGCAGCTCATAGCCCTCCTCGA